>NZ_JBIWEY010000010.1:0-116564 GCF_044762775.1 Lysinibacillus sp. NPDC096418 | reverse complement strand
TAGGCACGCCGCCAGCGTTCGTCCTGAGCCAGGATCAAACTCTCCATAAAAGTAGTTTGAAAGCTCATTAGCTTTGCTAGCGTATCAACTAAAAGTTGATATCTATTTATTACTTATGTTTCGTTCACTAACTTAGTTGTTAGTTACTTAAAACGTTATTGATTACGTTTTGCTTGTTCAGTTTTCAAGGTTCATTTTGTTTCGTTAGTGCATCACCTCTTGGCGACTCCTATTATATTACACACTTAAGTTTAAAAGGTCAATAGCTTTTTTAAAATTTTTTTATTCTTTTTTATATCCTAGAAAAACTTCCTATAAAATATACTCCACTAACTTTTCAGGATTTTCTTATTTTAAACTCTTTCTGAAAATCATTTCACTTTACTTATTACTTTTAAAAGATCGAATTCAACATACATATTTAATAAAAAGTGATAGATTCATTATGAAATTTTCTAGGATAGTGAATAAATACTTTCTACAATCTCTTAGATTTAAATTACGAATTATGAAAAAGGAAGATGTTCACGTGAAATCTTTGAAGATGAGACAAATTTATAATCATGTGAAACACTAGAAGATGTTAGACGAGAAATCAAAAGTTATATGGCCTATTACAATCATTATCTTGGCCAATGAAACTAAAAAAAGATAACGCCTGCACAATACAGACGTCATCTTCTTCAAGTTGACTAAAGCTTTTTTTAAATGTCCTTTACAAAGGGTACACTGTTTTTTGTTATGCCTGATTCAATTAATATTTAAATTGACTGATTAGCTGTTTAAGCTCATCCGCCATATGCGCTAGAGCTTGTGCAGAAGCATTAATTTCTTCCATCGAAGCTAATTGTTCCTCTGTAGACGCCGCAACGTCCTCTGAAGTAGCTGCATTTCCTTTTGCTGAGAATGCCAAATCCTCCGTAATAGCTGTCACCTCTTGTACACTTGCTGACATTTGTTCAGAGGCAGAAGACACCTCTTCCATTTTAGGCGTAATTTTATCCATGCTTGTCTTAATCACTTGGAATTTTGTGATGGCTTCATCAGATACTTGTAGACCATTTTGAACATCCTCAGTAACTTTTGCCATGATGTTTACAGATTGTTCTGTTTCTAACTGAATGCCAGAGATTAGCTCGAAAATTTGCTGTGCAGATTCCTGTGACTGCTCTGCCAACTTCCTTACTTCATCAGCTACAACTGCGAAACCTTTTCCGTGTTCCCCTGCTCTTGCCGCCTCGATAGCTGCATTGAGAGCAAGTAAATTAGTTTGATCTGCAATGCCTGTAATTACATCTAAAATGGACGTAATTTGCTGAGAGCGTTCATGTAATGTTTGAATTTTTGTGTTTGAATCTGTCACTGATAAATGAATAGAATGCATTTGATCTTTTGTATTTCGGACTGCCTTTCCACCTTCATCTGCCTGTAGGGTCGCATGCTGTGAAAGATCCGTCACAATAGAAGTTATTTCAGCAATATGAAGAATGGCCTTAGAAAGTTCATGTAACGATTCCGCATTCTTATTAGCGCTCGTTGTTTGCGTATCCGCATTCGAAGCAACATCTTGAATTGAAATGGCAACCTTTTCTGTAGCGATGCTCGTTTGATTAGCATTGGCTGTTAATTCTTCTGCAGACGATGCAACTTCCTCAGCATTTTGTTCTATTTTTTGAATAAGTGTCCTTAAACTTTCTTGCATATCGTTAAAGGCTTGTCCTAGCTGTCCAATCTCATCTTTAGAGGTAATCGTTACTTTCTTTGTTAAATCACCTTTACTAATGGTTACCGCACTATCTCTTAGCAACCTAATCGGTTTCAGGATTGTCTTCATAACAAAAAAGAATACAATCGAACTGATTACAATCGCAGCAATTAGTACGAGAAACGTTTTTTTCAGAATGGATGATGCTGATTCGTCAATTTCCTTCGCAAAAAATGTTCCAGTAATTTTCCAATTCGTCAATTCATTGGTTGTAAAGAACATAGTACGGTCTTCACCTTCAAAAACATATTCAAATGTTCCCGATTTGCCGTCATATATTTTGTCGAGGAAGCTTTCTTTTATTTCACCACCCGGTTCTAAAGTCGGATGTGAAATAATCATTTTATCTTCGCCAAAAATAGAAGGATATCCCTCTTTTCCAATACTAATAGAATCCGAAACTTTTTGAAGGTCTGCCATTTTTATATCAATTGCAACTACCCCAGATTGATCTTTTACCTGACGAGCAACTGTAACGACCATTTCTCCAGTCCCTGCATCTATGTATGGATTCGTAATTAAAGTTTCGCCTTTTAATGCCTTAGCCTCTTTATACCAATCCCTTTCCAAAGGATTATAATCCGCACTATTTATTTTTGGTTCTTGAATAAATGCTCCGTCATTTGTTCCAATATAAATACTTAAAACATCTGGACTCAGCTTCATATATTCATGAAAATTTGGTAGTATTTTAGTTTCCTTCTGTTCATACTTAGAAGAATCTATTTCCTCGCTAAAGGTCTTGATTTCGTTTATTTTTACGCTAATGGTACTATCAATTAACATATTTAAAATTTTAACACTTTCATCTGCACTTAAAAGTATTTCGTCCTTTATAGAACTTTTTGCTGAAAGATACGATAAACTCCCTACAGTAATAACTGGAATTAGTAAGATAAAAGCAAATAATGCGTACAACTTACCCTTAAAGCTTCCAAATATCTTTTTCAAAATCAGCTCTCCTTTTTGTCTTTTTATTAGTTTTTTAAATGTATTTTTGGTTCAATCTTGGTATTTTTGACTCAAAAAGAATACCACCCCTACTCTGTTCACAACCTTCCCTTCTTTTGCCTTTTGAATTTAAGTATTTCACCCTAAGCTTTTATCGGACGAAATACTTAAATCCAAACTCTTTTTTTCATTTTTTTGATTTCCTTAACATAAAACCTTTTATTTTTGCACTTCTTCATTATTCAACTAAAGATAGAGCCTCTACATCCCCCCTGAATACAATAAGAATTTTAAAAAAGAATGGTATCAAACTAATAGAAGGTGCATTCATGCGCTCGGATTAAGGCTTTCAAAATACCCTTCCTAAATTCCAAAAGTTTGTAAAGAAAACGGGACTAAATCAGTCCATGTCACGTCGAGGCAACTGTTAGGATAACGCCCCATAAGAATCTTTCTTTGGGCATTCTAAAGATAAAACAGATATAAAATCATGTGAAACACTGGAAGATATTAAACAAGAAATCAAAAGTGATATGACCTATTACAACCATTATCGGGGTCAGCGGAACCTAAAAAAGAAGATGTCTGCACAATACAGACATCAGCTTCTTCTAGTTGCTAGAGTTTTTTAAAATGGCCTTTACAAAGGGTACACTTTAGATGCCGAGTTTTTTAAAATGGGAAGAAAAATGGCACTACAAGCATCATTACGATGAACATCACAATTTGCAACGGTACACCGACCTTTACGAAGTCCATAAACTTATAGTTACCCGCCGTCATGACTAGCGAGTTCGTCGGTGAAGCAATTGGGGTTGCAAACGCCATACTCGCTGCTACAGCTACACCCACCATAAACGTTGTCGGCGAGGCATTCATCGCAATTGCCGCATTCATCGCGATTGGTGCAAACAAAACAGCTGTTGCTGTATTACTAATAAACTGACCAAAAATTACTGTTAACACATAAATTCCAATTAAAACGCCATAAGGTCCATAACCTCCGAGCACATCAATAATACCGTTTGACAGAACGACCATACCACCTGTATTTTCAAGTGCCGTCGCCATCGGGAGCATTGCTGCTACCAAAACAATACTTTCAAAATTCATATTGCTATAAGCATCCTCCATATTGCGGAGACAGCCAGTCAAAATCATCAATACAGCACCAATCATGACCGAAATAACCGCTGGGAAAACTTCAAATGCCATTAAGCCAATCATAAGTAGCATAATAACACCTGCTATCCCTGCCTTACCAGTTGCGGCCGCATTGCTAGCATGCTCCTTTGGCTGACCGACAACTACAACATCCTGTGTCTCTCGTGCTAGTAGCACAATTTCATCCCAAGCACCTTGTACTAAAATGGCATCTCCGAATTTCAGCTTGTGCCTAGCCATAGCTTCTAATTTATAGTCACCTCTGTGGTTAATACCCAAAATGTTGAGATTATACTTTTCTCGAAAGCCAAGTGACTTTACTGTTTCATTGATGAAGCTTGAGTTTGGTGTCAATAATACTTCCGCAATCCCCAGATCCTTCGATACAAGCTCGTCTTCTTCACCTTCAATCAGCTCTTCCATCTGCAGACCGAAATCCGCTACAAAACGTTTAATATCTGATTCTTCGCCCTGTACATATATCTCATCAGACATATGTATAACACTAGTCGGACCTGCCATCTCCTGATACGTCATCGGCAATAAATTAATGCCTTCTTGCGACTTGCGGTGAATTTTTATAATAAAGAGTGAATATTTCGCCGGTAACTTCAGCTTTGCTAAAGGTATGTCGATAATCGCTGAATTCTCCGGCACATATACTCTAAATAGACGATTCCCTAAATCATATTGCTTAATAATTTTCTTTGGTGATAATTTATAACCAGCATTCGTTTGTGTACGGCTTTTGTCATTCGGCAACAGTACATTACGAATAAGCACCAAATACATAATCCCAACAATCATGCCAACAATACCTATAGGTGTCATTTCAAAAAAACTGAGTTTATCATAGCCTCGGTCTACAAGTAATTGACTGACGATGAGATTCGGTGGAGACGCAATTAAAGTCATCAACCCTGATAAACTAGCTACGTAAGAAAGGGGTAGTAAAAACTTTGATGGACTTTCCTTCATACTAATCGCGATACTCACTACAATCGGCATCATGAGTGCCACAGTACCCGTATTACTCATAAAAGCACCGACAGAGCCAACAATGACAAGAAGTAACACAAATAATTTCAGTTCACTATCGCCCGACCATTTGAGCAATAGCCGACCTGCCATCCCAGCAAGCCCTGTGCGTAAAATACCTGCACCGACTACAAAAAGCCCTGCTATCATAAGAACAACAGAGTTTGAGAATCCAGCGAGTGCTTCAGCTGGTGTCAAAATATCCGTAATGACAAACGCAAGTAGTGAGAGGATTGCTACAAGATCTGATCGCACACGATTTGTCATAAATGCAAAAATCGTAGCCCCTAAAATAAAAAATGTTAAAGTAAGTTGCACATCCATAATTTCCTTTCCTAAGAAGTAACAGTTCCATTCTATACGAAAAAGGACACAAATAACGAAATTCCTGTCTATTTGCGTCCTACTATTAAGTTCAACTACACAATTCACGACACAATTACATTTTAACGATAAAATATTATATTTTTAACTCATTATTGCAAAGAACATAGAAATATCAACAAAATATAAATTACCCATTTTCAATACTTTTATCCTATAATTCATGTATACAGGCTAAATTCATTATATTTGCCAATACCTTAATAGCATTCAAAGATTCATAGCTAGGTGGCCATTCTAAATCACTTCATTCCATCCTTTAGCATTGGCATGCGTACACCTTTTTCTCGTACTGTTTTAATCGCAATATCATAGCCAGCATCTGCGTGTCGTACGATGCCTATTCCCGGATCTGCCACTAACACTCGATTAATTTTATCTGCTGCAAGCACTGTACCATCAGCTACCAATACTTGACCTGCATGTTGTGAGAACCCCATCCCTACGCCACCTCCGTGGTGCACACTTACCCAACTTGCACCACCCGCGGTATTGATGAGGGCATTTAAAATTGGCCAGTCAGACACAGCATCTGAGCCGTCTATCATACCTTCCGTCTCACGGTTTGGCGAGGCAACGGAGCCAGAATCTAAATGATCTCGACCAAAGACAATCGGTGCAGATAATTCACCCTTCGCAACCATCTCGTTAACTTTTAAAGCAAAGCGGTGGCGATCACCGTAGCCAAGCCAACAAATACGGGCAGGCAACCCTTGCCACTTCACCATCTTTTGCGCCATATCGATCCAGTTTACTAAGCCGACATCCTGGCCAAACATCTCTTTTGCAAGAGCATCCACCTTTATAATATCTTCTGGATTACCTGAAAGTGCAGCCCAGCGAAACGGCCCCTTCCCCTCGCAAAATAGTGGGCGAATATAGGCTGGGACAAATCCTTGGATATCAAATGCATTAGCAACGCCCATTTCTTTCGCATAGGCACGGATGTTATTACCATAGTCAAACACCTCCGCCCCCGCCTGTTGGAATGCCAACATAAGACGGACATGCTGCGCCATCGTTTCTTTTGCTTTTTGCTCATACATTCTCACATCTTTTTTACGCAACTCTAATGCTTCTTCAAATGTCATACCATTTGGAACATAACCATTTATAGGGTCATGCGCCGATGTTTGATCGGTCACAAAATCAGGAATAATGCCACGTTGAAATAGCTCCCGATGCATATCAGCACAGTTACCTACAAGCCCAATGGATGATGGCTCTTTCTTTTCCCTTAGCTCATTTACTAACTTCACGGCTTCATCTACCGTTTCAACGATGTAGTCACAGTACCCTTCCTTCATTTTACGTTCGATACGAGCACGATCCACTTCTACAACTAAAATAACAGCCCCAGCCATTTTCCCAGCTAGTGGCTGCGCTCCACTCATGCCGCCCATACCACCAGTCAAAATGAACTTACCTCGCAAATCTGCTGTACCAAATACTTTTTTTCCCGCCTCAACAAAACTTAAATATGTCCCTTGTAAAATCCCCTGTGCACCAATGTAAATCCAGCTACCAGCCGTCATTTGACCGTACATCATTAAATCCCGATCCGCTAACTCATAAAAGTGCTCCCAATTAGACCAAGCGGGCACTAAATTAGAATTAGCAATTAAAATACGAGGGGCATTTTCATGTGTACGAAATATCGCGACAGGCTTTCCTGATTGTATGAGTAATGTTTCTGTATCCTCTAATTCCTTCAATGATGCAATAATCTGCTCATAACTCTCCCAATTCCGAGCCGCTTTTCCGATGCCGCCATAGACAACTAATTCATCTGAATTTTCCGCTACTTCAGGATCTAAATTATTCATCAACATACGCATCGCCGCTTCCTGTGTCCACCCTTTACAAGACAGCGCTGTGCCTCTCGGTGCACGAATTATTCTTTTTTTCTCCATATGCCATCCCCTTTAATCTGCGAATTCAACTAGCTCATCGGATTCTAAAAGATACTTTGCCAATGCTTCTATTTCATCTCCAATTGGCTGATCTGTTGTCAGCGGCGGACAAAATTCGCGTACCTTCTTTAAAAATGCACTCGTCGTTGGCGCAAGCTGTTCTTCTGCCTTTTCCAAATAAATAGCTTGCGACGCACAAATTAGTTCAATCGCAATAACCCTAGCTGTATTACGGACAATTTGACGGACCTGACGAGCAGCTATTGTACCCATACTGACATGGTCTTCTTGATTACCCGATGTAGGAATAGAGTCTACACTTGCAGGGTGTGCCAATACTTTATTCTCCGACACGATTGAAGCAGCTGTATATTGGGCAATCATTAAACCACACTCAATCCCAGGATTCGTAGCTAAAAAAGGTGGTAAACCATCGTTAAGTTGCGAATTAACCATTCGTTCTGTTCGACGTTCTGAAATATTGGCCCATTCGCAAACACCGAGTTTTAAAAAGTCCATGGCAAACGCAATTGGCTGACCATGAAATTGCCCGCCAGAAAATATTTCGCCATTTTCTAGCACGATTGGATTGTCTGTTGTAGCATTCATCTCGATTTGCACACGCTCCTCCGCATAGAAAAAAGACTGCCACGAAGCTCCGTGCACTTGGGGAATACAACGTAAAGAATAGGCATCCTGCATACGCACCTCCCCTTGCTTCGTCACGCGCTTACTTCCATCCAGCCATTTACGAATACGCCCACCGACAAGCTCTAATTCCAGATGTGGTCTTACCGCTAAAAGCGCCGGTTCAAATGCCGAAATAATGCCTCTTAGCGCCTCTAATGAGAGACTAGCTGCCATATCCGCCACCAGCCCGATACGCTCTGCTTCATTCAACGTCACTACACCTATACCTGTCATTGCTTGCGTACCATTCACAAGTGCTAAACCTTCTTTTGCCTGCAAGCGTACGGGCACTAACCCCGCTTTCTGTAACGCCACATCCCCTCTCACAATAGCCCCTTCAAACTCCGCTTTACCTTCCCCTACAAGCACTAATGCTAAATGCGATAACGGTGCTAAATCACCACTTGCCCCGACAGAGCCTTGTGATGGCACTAGAGGATGCACACCTTTATTGATGCAATCGAGTAACAGTTGCAACGTTTCATGACGAATTCCCGAAAACCCCCGTGCTAATGCGTTGGCACGTAGAACCATCATCGCCCGCACAACTTCAGTTGGAAACAGATCACCCACGCCTGTTGCATCTGAGCGTAGTAAATTTAATTGGAGCAACTCATTATCCGATTCTTTAATGCGTATATTACTTAGCTTGCCGAAACCCGTATTGACACCATATATCACTTGTCCTTCAGCCAAACATTTTTCAACGCGTGCTCTACTTAGCTTAATACGTTCTTCACTTTCAGGAGATAGCTCAACTACGGCAGTTCCCTTCACAATTTGCTTTACTTGCTGCCTAGTCAATGTATGACCGTCCAGTTTAATGATACCCGTCATCTTCCATCACCCTATTCTTCTGTCATTCGCAAAAAAGCCCTTACTAAAAGAATATGATTAATTTTAAAGGCTATGCGAAAACTCATTTTTGCCATTAGATTTTCACAAATTCTAAAAGGAGTTTCGAGTAATTTGAAGAACCTATTATAGTAATACGAAAAAAATTAGTTAAAGAAAAACATTTTATAATTGAGTAAATTGAAATCAAATGTGATAACCGAATCCACTTATCCATTTTCAATTAACAACACTCATTTTCAACACGCTTGTAGTGTAAACAAAAATATCCTCCTGTAGGATATAGGACTTATCACTTGACTTACATTCATTTTAAAAGTTCGTAAAATCTCTTTAACTAAATAAATCTATAGATATAAACTGCTTTATAACAACGTTTCAAGACAACTACTCTTGTTTTCATTGTTCGAAAACTTTTTTTATTCATATGGAATTTCTATAAAAACTAGCGTAACTACGCTTCTTCCAACGGAAAATATTTATGGATATAAATTCTTTAACAATAATTATTATAATGTACTAGCAATTCTATTTTAGATTTGATATAGTTATTAACGAAGAGTTTGACTCAATAATTCTTAGGGGGAAAACCATTATGACAAACACAAATGATCGTAGCCGTCGCTTTACAACAGCAGGTGGCGCACCAGTAGTAAGTAACCATGACTCAATGTCTGCAGGTCCACGCGGCCCACTTTTACTTCAAGACGTATGGATGATTGAAAAATTAGCTAACTTTAACCGTGAAGTAATTCCTGAGCGTCGTATGCACGCAAAAGGTTCAGGCGCATACGGTACTTTTACTGTAACGCACGATATTACTAAATATACAAAAGCAAAAATCTTCTCTGAAGTTGGTAAGAAAACAGAAATGTTCGCACGTTTCTCAACTGTAGCCGGTGAACGTGGTGCAGCAGATGCAGAGCGCGATATCCGCGGATTTGCTCTTAAATTCTACACTGAAGAAGGTAACTGGGATCTAGTTGGTAACAACACACCTGTATTCTTCTTCCGTGATCCATTACACTTTACAGATTTAAACCACGTGGTAAAACGTGACCCACGTACAAATATGAAAAACGCAAATTCAAACTGGGATTTCTGGACTTTACTTCCAGAGGCATTGCATCAAGTAACAATCGTTATGTCTGACCGTGGTATTCCAAACGGTTACCGTCATATGCACGGTTTCGGTTCTCACACATACAGCTTCATCAACGCAGAAAACGAACGTGTATGGGTGAAATTCCACTTCCGTACAGAACAAGGCATTGAAAACCTAACAGGTGCAGAAGCAACTGAAGTGATCGGAAAAGACCGTGAATCTTCACAACGTGACCTTTACGAATCAATCGAAAAAGGCGATTTCCCGAAATGGAAAATGTACATTCAAGTAATGACCGAGGAACAAGCTCGTGAATTATCGTATAACCCATTCGACTTAACAAAAGTTTGGTACAAAAAAGACTTCCCACTTATTCCAGTTGGTGAATTCGAATTAAACAAAAACCCAGACAACTACTTTGCAGAAGTAGAACAAGCAGCATTCGCACCTTCTAACATTGTGCCTGGTATTAGCTTCTCTCCAGATAAAATGTTACAAGGGCGTATCTTCGCTTATGCAGATGCACAACGTTACCGTTTAGGCGTTAACCACTACATGCTACCTGTAAACGCACCAAAATGCCCATTCCGTACATTCCACCGCGATGGCGCTATGCGTTTTGATGGCAACTTAGGCTCAACAATGAGCTATGAGCCAAATAGCTACAGTGAGTGGGAACACAGCCTAGACCAAAAAGAGCCTGAATTACGTATCGACGGCAATGCTGGTATCCACGACTTCCGTGAAGATGACGACAACTACTTCGAGCAACCAGGTAAGCTATTCCGCTTAATGAGTTCTGAAGAGCAACAACGTCTATTTGAAAACACTGCTGCGGATATGGCGCCAGTTGAAGAGTTCATCAAGCGTCGTCACATCTTGCACTGCTACTTAGCTGATCCAGCTTACGGTGAAGGCGTAGCCAAAGCCATGGGTCTTTCTTTAGACGGTATGGACCTTTCAAACCCATACACAAAACAAACAACAAACGTTTAAGTTTATACAACTACCGCATTACCGCCAGTTGTATAAAGCTAAAGCCTCCGGCGGATGTCACAGATTTTGAAAGAAGATAATTGTGCAAGCACAATTCAAAATCTGGACGCAATTACGTCAAGGCGCTATTGATTTACTTTTATTGATATCCAAATCCAATAAATCAACCCATGTGAAATTAATATTTCACATGGGTTTTTTATAGTCCTACTAATGTCTCTACCTCACTACAAGTTGCTGTATGCCTACAGGGATATTCGAACAATAGAATTAAATCCAGTATAACCACCTATTTTTTTACGCGAATGAAATTACTTAATTCACTAATAATTATGTATTCTTTTTTGTAAATTAACCTTATGTTTTTCGTTTCTACTATGAAGATAATGTAAAATATGCTATTATACGTCGAACAGATCTTCCTTTTATAGATAGATGTGTAAATTAACTATTGATATATACTTATTCACCATTTAATAACTGAAAATTCTGGAGGTATAATACATGTCCATTCGTAAAAGGTTAGGCAGTGCATTTAGCGTCATTATTATATTTTTACTTGTTAGTTCCATCATCTCTTATTCACAAATTAATAAGATTAGCCAAGAAAACACATTTTTAATTGATGATAGTATTAATAAAGCTTTCATCGTCGATAGAATCACCAATGCTTCATCACTTCAAGGTGTTTATATTCGTTCCTACTTACTTGAACCGAATAATGCAACCTTAGATAAATTACATGAACAACAAAATACCATTCATAGTCTAGTAGAAAAAATTGATATGCTCGTTCCTGTGCCCGTTATTAAAGAACAACTTCAGCTTTTGCTCGAACATCAGCAAAAATTTGAAGACGCAGAGCAGGAAATCTTAGCTATGTTTAATAGTGGTGATACTCAAAGGGCCATCGACTTATTATCAACAAAAGCTCGCCTTGCAAATGAGGGCGTTCAAGACGCTGCAAATACCATTTCAGAGTTCCAAGTGTCTGAGATTGACCTTGCGCATGCGGACGTACAAAGGATAGCTGAAGTCAGTTCAAAACTCATTATTGCCATTGCCATCTTCTCCATAATTTTTGCGATACTTATTGCAGCTTTCACCACACGTTCGATTACTAGTCCTATAAAACGTTTAGTAACCGCTACGACGAGCATTGCTGAAGGTGATTTAACACAAGCAGATATCGAAGTGAAGTTGAAGGACGAGATTCAAGATTTGGCGATTGCCTTTAATACCATGAAAATTAATTTACATACGCTCATTCAAAGTGTCACAGTAAACGTTGAACAAACAACCGCAGCTGCACAACAATTAACAGCTAGCACAGAGGAAGTAGCAATTGCCTCCTTAGATGTTGCAAAACGTACAGGCGGCCTAGCAGAAGGTGCCAATCAAGCTGCTGCATCTGGCCAAGAAAGCTCAATAGCCATGGATGAAACTGCGCAAGCTGTGCAAAAAATTGCGGAAACAACACAAGAATTAAATACCCTCTCCATGGATACACAAGACATGGCAACTGTTGGTGAGCAAACATTACAAACAGCGGAGCAGCAGATGACGGTCATTCAGCAATCTTCAAGTGAAACAAGCGACCGGATTCAACAGTTGAGCAAACAATCTGCTGAAATTGAAAGTATTGTGAAAGTCATTACAGACATTTCAGAACAAACTAATTTACTAGCACTAAATGCTGCAATTGAAGCTGCACGTGCTGGGGAACACGGAAAAGGTTTTGCCGTCGTCGCTGACGAGGTGCGTAAACTAGCAGAAGAATCTAAGGCATCAGCCCATCAAATTGTCGCCCTAACGTCTCTTATTCAAAAAGATACAAAAGAAGTGGAACAGGCTGTAATGACAACTGCACATAATGTGGCGGATGGCGTAAATTACATTCAAGATGCACAAGTTTCATTCGAAAATATCATGCAAGCCATTAGGAATATGACCAACCAAATTCAAGAAGTATCAGCTTCAACTGAGGAAATCTCAGCTTCGACTGAAGAAGTTGCTGCTTCCATCAACGAAATGTCAAATCTCGCAATTCGAGCTTCCACTGAAGCTGAAGGAATTGCCGCTGCTACCGAAGAACAGTCTGCTACAGTTCAAGAAATTAGCGACGTTGCAAAATCACTAACGGATGGTGCACTAAAAGTACAACAAGAAGTCAATAAGTTTAAACTCTAATAAAGTAAGAGGCTTGTGTCTAAGATAAGAAATTACCCATAGACACAAGCCTCTCTTTATTATTGATAAATCTGACTACCAGCCTTTTTAAATTCCTTCGCCTTCTCCTGCATCCCTTGATGGATGGCCTCTGTTGTATTCAAATCCTTCTCTTTCGCATAGTTCCGAATATCTTGTGAAATTCTCATACTACAAAACTTCGGTCCACACATAGAACAGAAATGTGCAGTTTTTGCACCCTCTGCTGGTAGTGTTTCATCATGGTATTCCACTGCTCGTTCTGGATCTAGTGACAAATTGAATTGATCGCGCCAACGGAATTCGAAACGCGCCTTTGATAATGCATTATCACGCACTTGCGCTCCAGGATGACCCTTTGCTAAGTCCGCCGCATGCGCCGCAATTTTATAAGTAATCACACCAACGCGAACGTCCTCACGATTCGGCAAACCTAGGTGTTCCTTCGGTGTCACATAGCAAAGCATCGCTGTACCGAACCAACCAATCATCGCCGCACCTATAGCAGATGTAATATGATCGTAACCTGGTGCAATATCTGTCGTTAATGGCCCTAATGTATAGAAAGGCGCCTCCTTACATACTTCCAATTGCTTATCCATATTTTCCTTAATCAAATGCATTGGCACGTGCCCCGGCCCTTCCACCATCACCTGCACGTCATGTTGCCAAGCAATTTGCGTCAGTTCCCCTAACGTATCAAGCTCAGCAAACTGTGCCTCATCATTGGCATCTGCAATCGAACCTGGGCGTAAGCCATCCCCTAGTGAAAAGGCAACATCGTACGCTTTCATAATTTCACAAATTTCTTCAAAATGCGTATATAGGAAGTTCTCTTGATGATGGAATAAGCACCACTGCGCCATAATCGAACCACCTCGTGATACTATCCCCGTCACACGATTTGCTGTCAGCGGCACATATCGCAATAATACCCCCGCATGAATCGTGAAATAATCGACACCTTGCTCTGCCTGCTCGATTAACGTATCGCGATAAACTTCCCACGTTAAGTCCTCCGCAACACCATTGACCTTTTCAAGCGCCTGATAAATTGGTACCGTTCCTACTGGCACAGCCGCATTGCGAATAATCCATTCACGTGTCGTATGAATATGTTTACCCGTCGATAAATCCATAATATTATCTGCGCCCCAGCGTGTTGCCCACGTCATCTTTTCGACTTCCTCCGCAATGGATGAGGATACTGCAGAATTACCAATATTCGCATTAATCTTCACATGAAAGTTCCGCCCAATAATCATCGGCTCTGCTTCAGGATGATTAATATTAGATGGCATAATAGCACGACCCGCCGCAATTTCAGCACGCACAAATTCAGGATCCATGTTTTCACGAATTGCTACAAACTCCATTTCTGGCGTGATAATACCCTTTCTTGCATAATGCAGTTGCGTCACATTATGTCCCTTTTTCGCACGGATTGGCTTACGATAAAGACCAGGAAAAATATTCTCTTTCATTCGTGGATCATCTACATTTCGGAAGCCATTATCCTCAGGTTTAATCGTACGACCTTCGTATTCCTCTACGTCCCCGCGCTCTCTAATCCAAGCACTACGTAACGCTGGCAGTCCCTTCGTAATGTCAATATTGTACGTTGGATCTGTATAGGGACCACTCGTATCGTAAACACGCACTGGCGGGTTTTCCCCTTCCCCAAAACTGCCTGTTGTTGGACTAAGTGCAATCTCACGCATCGGTACTAAAATATCCGGTCTTGACCCTTCCACATATACTTTTTTACTGCCATCAAAGCTCGACATAATGGTAATGTTTTTCTCGTTAACTGTTGTCATGAACATTTCCGCTCCCTTTTAAAATAAATTTTCAGGACCGAACCTAGCTCACTCCAACGAGCTACTACAAAAGAAAAGCCGAATCCAAAAAAATATTGGATCCGGCTACGAATGTAAAGGTTGTATTGACCACAAAAAACAATGCAGTCATCATTAACTTTCCCACGCTGGTATGAGCCAGATCAGGTCCAAAGGGTCAAGAAACTTCAGTGCGTTTCCCTCTCAGCCCGACTCATCGGACTCCCCTAGTTAAGGCTATTCAGTTTGTTGTTAGTGTAGCAAAGTTACTCACCAAATGGAAGATAAATAAATAATTGGTTCATTTTATCCAATTGAAGCGGTTTTTCGACACACACGCGACACATGAGAATCACAATTCTTTCCCTCGTCAACTATTAAGCAAATAACATTTCAGCCATATATATAACAATTGTCACTGTGACACAACTCACAATCGTAGAGAATAATACCGTTTGCGCTGCTGTTGCCGATTCTACATCATATTCTAAAGCGAGACTTGAGCTATTGCGTGACGTTGGGAACGAGCTCGCGATTAAGAGCGACTGTGCCACGACACCATCTAAACCTAATGCAAAAATAATAAGTAACGCCACAGCTGGACCAATAATCAATCTTGTAATGCAGCTGACCAATACCGTCTTATTGAACATCGATTTAATTTCAAGCTGTGATAGTTGAGCACCGAGTGTAATCAAAGCCACTGCAATAAAACCTTCTGCCACATGGTCAATTGGAATACGGATAAATTGCGGAATACCAATATCGAAGAAATTCATCGTCACCCCAATAATAAGCGCATGAATAATCGGCATTTTGAGGAAATCCTTCGCGATTGCGAGTACTGATTTCGTGGAGGAAATGAGATTATAAAGTCCATATGTATACGTCGTCATGTTTTGAAAGATGACAAGAATCACTTGAATCGCCACACCAATCGGCTGCGTCACGAAAATCATTTGCGCCACTGGAATACCGTAGTTGCCAGAATTAATGAGCACAACGCTATTTTTAAAAACTGCCGCTTCTGTTTTCGCAAGCCCTAGTAACTTCGCTAAAAAGTGACTAAGCACCATCTGACTGCCGATAAAAAGCGTAATAAACAACGCCACCTGCCCTAGCACCGACAGCTCCATACTCGTTTCATATATATTCAAAAACACCGCTGCCGGCATAAAACAATACGTAATCAACTGCGATAGTGCCTTTAAATTAAAACGAAACTTCCTCTGCAAAATAGCACCTAACACGAGCAACACTAAAATCGGGGCAACAATTTGGAAGAAAATCATGCCGAGATACATCATATGGTTGTCCCCCTTTCATCTGTATCTATAATAGTAGAACTGTCCATTAGCTTGGTCAATACTCATGCAAGGGTTGCAATAAGTTAAATATGGTTAAGTTTTCCTGCTAAATGCCGATATATTTCTCTGAAAGATGAATTAATTTCATTACATTTTCGAACGGAAATTGGCTATTTCAAATGCAAAAAAAAATGCACAACCAGTCTCCTACTATAGGCTTATTAATAGCCAATTCGACAAATAGTAAATCCAACGCATTAATATAAATGATAAAATAAGGATATTGATAAACGTATTTACCAGAAAAGGAGATCTATTCATATGAAGCGTAAACAAAAAATTGCCCTACTATCCGTTGCAGCTATTCCAGCTATGATTACGATGGTTCCAGATGTAGACGTTCAGGCAGCAACAGAGCAACCCATTCCTGAGGTTTCAGGTTCTTGGGTCAATCCACAACATGTTTTTGATGCGAAACCACAACGACAAACATTTTCACTGGGTGCACCCACAGCAACAACTACAACTATAGAAACTGCCAAAGGTGTTGCAGAACTAGAAACTATTCTAAAAGGGAAATTCCAGAAGTACGAGGAAAGCTTCAATGTAAAATACACAGGTGAAACGGCAAAACTCCAAGAAGATCTGAATGCTATTTATGACAGGTTTGATTTAGACCCAGACAACGCCATCTACAAAGCAGCCACAATCTCTCGTGACTATACGTATTCAGGCTATGTCAATAATGTAACGATTAATTTTACAATCAAATACAATACGAATTTCAACACAGAGGAAACCCTTAAAACAAGAGTTGAAAGGATTATTAAGAACGAACTCATTACGGAAAACATGACAGATTTCCAAAAAATCAAAGCAATTCATGATTATGTTGTGACTTATGCTACGTTTACAAAAGATACAACGGGGAGCCCACACGCAGCCTATACACTTTTAATGGAAAAGAAAGGACTAAGCCAAGCCTATGCGCTTCTTACCTACTATCTATTAAATGAGGCTGGTATTAAAGCTTATTACATGACAGGTACATACGCAGGCACACCACATGCTTGGAACGTCGTGGAATATAAAGGAAAGCACTACTACCTCGATACTGCATTGGATGAACCTTCAATTCGCGATACAAGCATTACTGATGGCAAGGCTATTAGCTATGAATATTTCTTAAGAGGTATGGGTGGATTTTCTACACATACAGTCCTAAGCACTCTTCCTTCAGGTGTAATTGTTGAAACAACATCTCATGAAAGTTATGCGAAGTTACAAAACGTCTTCAATCCTATTCCTGAAAATAGCTGGCTTTACTATGTAAGAACAGATGGCGTGCTAGCACGACTAAGCTTAAAACCATTACCGACAATCGGTGAAAGTGCCGATAAATTTGAAGAGTTTACTTTTAAAGGTAGTAACTCGAATGATGTAGAAGCTGCTTATTTAGTGCATGATAATGGCTGGCTTTATTTTAGTAATGTGACGGACAAAAACTATTTATACAAAGTCAATACTGACGGTACTGATTTAACGCTACTTGTTCCAACGTACGTCCGTGATTTAGTAATCACAGGTACAACGCTAAAATATAAAAAAGCAGACGGAACAGAAGCGAACATCCCGATTGCAGTAGATGAGGAAGCTGTAGCAAAAGTTATCAAAATGTATCATGATTATTCTAAAGGTAATGAGTTAAAAAAGTTAATCAACACTTACCTAGAATTTAAAAAATTAACTCCCTCTCAGAAAGCTGCTGTAGAGTATTATATCGGGACTGAGTTGAACGATGCTATCGACGAGCTACAAATTGATAAGAAAGATGATCCTGAGGGAGTCGCTCTACGAATTGCTCTATTAGATTCTGCTAGTATGAATTTCACTAAAGAAGTAAATGATATCAGAAAGTTATATAAGGACTTTACAGACGAAAAAAAAGACATTGTTTTTAACTATGATCCTGATTTCATATTATTGCAGGATATAGCAGCGGACAATGCAACAGTTGCTGGAAAAGTTGGGACATTATTTGGTAACCTAAGCCCAAACACAGCTGATTACTATACAAATATAAAAACTGCACTCGATGCCTATTATTCATTAACTGGCGCACAGCAAGGGATATTTTTAGTTACACATCAAACTGCATTAAATAACGCACTACTTGCACTTCAAGCAGCAGAAACGAAAATAGCAGCTGGTAACTATGTTTATAAAATAAGCCAACTAAATCCGAAATCCCCTAACTTTGCTGATATATTATCAGATTTAAAAATCAATATCGATAAATTAACAGATGCTGAACAAACATTAATATCAAATATTGATATTTACAAAGCAGCTCTTAAAACGTTGGACAATTATACAACGACTGTAAAAAACTTGTATACAGCAATTGAGAAAATTTCTAGCGATACAACAAAAGAAGCACTAGAAGCACTTCTCGCTCGCTATACAGCACTCAGCGCTGCCGAACGTGAAATGATTGATAAACTAAAGATTAATTCAGTTAAACCAATCGATCATTTAAAGGCGGCAATTGCTGCAAAATTCGCTGAGACCAATAATGTAGGTACGGTCATCAGCATAATAAATAACTTGGATGCAAGTAAGGAGAGCTTCGTACCAGATGTTGAGAATGCTGTAATCGCAACTGAATCCTTCGATGCTGCAGGCACACAGATAGATCCAGCAGACCAAACTAACTATGACTCAGCAAAAGAAAAATTGGCAATAGCCGTTGCGTTAGTAGATGAAATCAAAAAAATCATTACTGATATTGATAGTATTCCAACAACGGCACCAACAGATGAAGCTGTCTATAAAGCATTAGTCGAAAAAATCGAGGGCAGCATTGATGATTTGGAAGGTCTTACAGAGATTGATGTTAATGGTAACCCTGAGAGAATCCCTACTAATTTAAAAATGAACGACCATGTCAAGAAGCATTTTTCCGATGTCCAAAAGCAAAAGCTAGAGGAAGCGAAGGAAACGATTGTAAATTCTAACAAATTGAAAATAGACATAGCTGCTATCAGCCTAGATGCACCAATTACCGACAATGCGACAGCAGAGGACATACGAAAAAGATATACTGATCTCAGCGAAGTCGGGAAACACTTCGTTGGCGACATAAAAAAGCTAACAGACCTAGAAGCACTTCATTACAAATCTGCAGCTCAAACAGTTATCGATTTGATAACGAAAATTGACATTACGAAGGATTCATTTGTCGGAGATGTCCGTAAAGCAACAGAGGCATATGATAATTTAAGCCCACAGGCAAAGACGATTGTCGACAACGGTGGGCATAACGTGACGTTAAAGAATGCACAAGAAAAGGTAAAGCCATTACAGGCGGTAGTTGATGCTATCGACGCCGTGTCTGAAGATGATCCAACGAAGTATGAGGGACTATATAAAGCCGCGCAGGCTCTATTCGATGCACTAGATGACGACCAAGAACGTTTTATTACAAACAAAGATGATCTTGCGTTATTTAAGGCCAACATCGATGCAGCAAAAGCTGTAATTGCGGCCATTGATGCGTTATCGAAAGATTCTACAGAAGAAGCCATTGAAGCTGTGAAGGCTAAGTACGATGACCTAAAGGAATTCCCAAAGAAGCTTGTGACGAATTATTCGAAGCTAGAGTCATTAATTGATAAGGCGAACGGCAAAGAAGAGGCTGAGGCTGTCATTAAAATGATCGACAAACTCGATGAAACAAAGAAAACCTTCGCTGTTGATGTAAAAAAAGCGCGTGAGGCATATGATAAACTCTCACCCAAGCAAAAAGAATATGTGTCAAATTACCAAGCCCTTTTAGATGCTGAGAAGTTAGTAGCTGACCTTGCAGGCACAAGTGATATCGCGCAAAAATTAATTGCGCAAATCGCAGCTATCAACAATACAAGTGCTTCTTTCAAAACAGATGTCGAGGCAGCAAAAAGTGCTTATGCCGCACTATCAGAAGAGCAGCAAGCACTTATCAATAATTACAACGTATTAAAGGAACACCTAGCAACCTATGACACATATGCTGCGCAAGCAAAGAAATTAGAAGATAAGATTAATGCTTTAAGTAACACAAGTCCTGGCTATCAATCGGCATTAGCAGCATTGCAAAGTGAGTACAATGCTTTCAACGCAGCACAAAAAGCCTTTGTCGCTGAGTATGCTGTAAAGCTTTTAAACGATGCTCAATCGGGTATCGATGCAGTACGCAACGTGACGAATATGATTTTGGCACTAAATCCATCTAGGATTACATTCCATGCGGATGTAGCAAACGCTCGCGCTGCTTATAATGCACTCATAAAAAATCACGGGGTCTATTTAGCTGCTTATTTAGAGGAGGCTCTTGAGAAGGCCGAAGCGCTTGTAGAAAAGGATAAGACTGCTGCACGTAAAGTAGTAAACGCTATAAACTCGCTATCAAGTGATTCCATTCTCAAGGAAATAGAGCGAGCACGTCGTGTTTACAACAACTTAACGGCACTCCAAAGACCGCTAGTGACGAATCTGCAAACGCTTATAGACTTTGAAACGGGCAAGTTAAGCTACAATACAAGCGGTATTCCAGATGGTGTAGATACAGATGATACAAATACAGATACAGAAGAAATAAATCCTTTACCAGACTTTGCGGCTGTCCCAGGTGAAAGAACAGCTATGACTAAATCGTCAAAAGGTGACACTTACACAGCAAAAATCTTTGTATCTAATGAGGTTGGTAACTCGGAGCGCTTTGTACTGACAACAAGAGCTAATGTAACAGCTATTATCCCACCAACAGTGACAGTTGTCGGCGATAAAACAGGCACAATGGCAATTGAAATCCAGGCAACATCGAGTCGAGTTTCGTTTAAGGCTACAATGGATAAGAAACCTGTCACTTTTGCGACAGAGGTAGACATCATCCTAGAATCCGTACCGAAAAATTCAGTCGTTCTACGTGTCGACCAATACGGCAATCGTGTACCTGCAACATACACAGTAGACGGTGATCAATACACGATTAAAACTAAAGGTTCTGATACATTCATCATTACTCGTTCAACTACAACGTTTACGGATATTCAAAATGATAGTCATCGAGAATACATCGAGGAGCTTGCTGCTCGCAACATCATCCAAAACGATGGTAATGGTAGATTCAATCCAAATCAAAACATCACACGCGCAGAATTTGCCGTAATGATGGCTCGTGCTTTAGATATTCAACCATCTACTGATACAAACTTTAACGATGTTAGAGGCAAATCGTATGAAAATGAAGTACAAGCACTCTATGAAGTTGGTATTATTCAAGGGGTCAACGCGACAACGTTCAACCCAAATAGCACCCTAACGCGCCAACAAGCTGCGATGATGGTAGAACGTATGCTGGATTATGTTAACGTGGATACAAATGTGTGGGAATCTCCACAGTTTACGGATTCTCATCTAATCGCAGACAGTGCCATTAATGCCGTTGCACTTATGCAAAGTCTTGACATTGTATCAGGAAAACCTAATGGCTCATTTGATCCTCTAGGCAAGTTAACTCGCTCACAATTGGCGAAAATTTTATACAAAGCCCTTCAATCTGCAGAAATGCTGTGAAAAATTATGGGCTCTACTGGGTAGAGCTCTATAATCATTACTAAATTATAGGAATATATGTTATATTAGTTACTAAATACATTAATTAGGAGTGATCATTTTGAAAAATAAAGCACTAACTACTTTAATGGCAACAGCATTAACTGCTTCCATCGTGTTACCAGGAACAACTGCAAGTGCTGCCTTGAATGATTTATCTAGTAATCAATCAAATTACACTACAGTACAAACAGCTGGAAAAGTAGCGTCATCCGAAGAAGTAATCCCTTCAGGAGAAGTGTCACTAACAATTTCAAGCTTTTCAGGTAATACAGTCCGTACTTCAAAAGGGCAAGTAACAATTATTAACTCTTTAAAGCCTATCTTTCAAACAGCAAATCGTCAGGCACTTACTAATGCGAAAGCTACAGTTATTGTGGAAAACGGTCAAATGACAGACATTAAAGCCCTAACATTAAGTAAAATGGGTACTAGCAAAAAACCAGTGGTATTCGATGGCGGTAATGCTAAGATTTCAGGCAATGTAACAGTTTCTGCTGATTATAATCAAATCAAAAATTTAACAATTTCTAAAGAGTTAATTGTGACTGCTCGCGTAAAGAAAGCTGTCACAATCGAAAGCGTCTCAGTTGGTGATACGATTACATTCCAACCTCTACGACTGAAGAAAATAAACTGGCTAAACATTACGCTAAAAGATATGGTAACACCAGAAATTAACGTACAACGCAATAAAATTAATCTAGATTCAGATAAACTTATTTCTATTATTCAAGTAACAGATGATGTCCCTTTCCTAAAAGTTGGTGGGGACGTTGGAAAACTTATAGTCGATGTTAAGAAGGATTTTAGTCTTAGCGGAGAAGGAAATATTGAGCAAGCTACAGTAAAAGGTGGCACGAATGTCGCTTTAGACTCATCCCATCATATCGCTAAGGTGCAGGTGGACGATAAAAATGCAAAAGTTACCTATGCTGTGGTGGATAAATCTGCATTAACTGCATTAATTGCCTCAATTCAATACGTTCCGGTATCCAATAATGTTAACTATAATATCACTTCGGAAAAATGGACTACTCAAGCTGAGAGAACAGCAATAGAATCTGCTGCTAACAGCGCTCAAGCGGTAGCCAATGATACAAGAGCTACACAAGAGCAAGTAAACAACGCCATTACACAATTAAATAATGCTATTGCTATCTACAAAGCCGCTCAAAAATCTTATGTTGGCGATAAAAATACACTGACTTCACTCATCAACTCCGTTCAATATGTATCGGTTTCTTGGAGTGGCAGTAACCAGTACTACAATACAGCTTGGACTACACAAGCAGAAAAAGATGCGCTAGTGAATGCTGTTTCTTCCGCACGAAATGTCGCGAATAATTACTACGCTTCACAGTATGAGATCACTAACGCCATCAACAATTTAAACAATGCTATCACTACTTATAAAAACGCTCAAAAATACGGGAATAATGGGTACAATGGGTACAATGGCGATCAATCATCACTGCAATCACTCATCAATTCCGTTCAATCTATATATGTAACTACTTCTTGGGATGGTTCCGGTATATCTTATAATACACCTTGGACTACACAAGCAGAGAGAACTGCTTTAGAGAACGCTGTTTCATCTGCTCAAAATGTCGCAAATAATTACTACGCTTCACAGTATGAAATCACTAATGCCATCAACAATTTAAACAACGCCATCTCTACTTATAAGAACTCTATAAGAAATAATTATTATGGAAATGGATATAATGGTGATAAATCATCACTGCAATCACTCATCTTGTCTGTTATTTACGTAGATGTTTCTAATAATTATGGATATGGATTGGCTTCTCATGTTGCTTGGACTACACAAGCAGAGAGAACTGCTATAGAGAACGCTGTTTCATCTGCTCAAAATGTTATGAATAATTCTAATGCTACACAGAATGATATATCATATGCATATAGCAATTTAAGCAACGCCATCTCGGCCTACCAGAAAGCTCAAAAACAAGGTTATCACGGATGGTGATTAATCGTCACTAACATCACCCATCAATAATCAAAAGGACCCTGCTACTGTGCAGGGTCCTTTCAGAGTGTCGACAAACTAAATTCGTATCAAAAAGTTATCATATGTGGGCATTTAATTTTAGTTTTCTATGTTCAAACGTTTTTCCGCCCCCTTGAAAATAAAGGGTTTGGAAAATCTAAAAAGAATTGTGCTTATAGCCGCTCAATTTAAAAATAATAGACAAAGTCGAAAAAATCGACTTTGTCTACAGTCTGAAAGGACCCTG
Organism: Lysinibacillus sp. NPDC096418; assembly: GCF_044762775.1. NCBI lineage: Bacteria > Bacillati > Bacillota > Bacilli > Caryophanales > Bacillaceae > Lysinibacillus > Lysinibacillus sp. NPDC096418. The sequence continues at coordinate 92,431 of NZ_JBIWEY010000010.1, read as the reverse complement.
CTACTGTGCAGGGTCCTTTTCAATCTTATTTAGATTTGAATTTACTCAGTTACCTGTAAACCTCTATATCATATTACAAGATGTACCTGATCTAATTGCCGGTAGAGTATCCCCTGCCCACTTTGTTCCAAGTAAAAAACACTCTATATAAAACATACACCCTTTAAACAGTAATATGCACCCACTTGAATAACCCTAATATCCATCATTCTCGTTAGAATACCCTTCCTGCCACCGATTTGTGCTAACAACTCTTTTCTATCAACACTGTTATGTTGTCGATGGGACTACTTTACCTATCCGCTTCGTTTGCCGTCGAAGAAGCATTGGTTCTGACACTCACAGTAAGTCCAAACTGCGAGCGACAAAAGAAGCTCGGGAAAAACGTTACGTTTTTCTCCAGCTTCTTTACTTTTAATAGCCCTCAGATAATACTGACCTATATAAGCTAACCTTCAAGTATTTTCATATTAACTAAGTCATGGAATCAAAGTAAAGCTACGATCATAATTTAATATGGCGAACGTTTTGACACTAGCTATAAAATGCCCAATACCACATTCATCTCACTATCTATAGAAGTGAACTATTTTATATGATTAGAGTTATATTTTATTTAATTGAAACATCGTCTACTAAAATCACTTTGCCATTGGCATCTACCAATCCTGTTACAGTTACACTTGTCGGCATTTCAGATTGTTTTGTACGAACATAGATTTTCAGTGTGTTTACATCTTTAATAGCCGCCGAGGATTCTGCATATTCACTACTTGCAACCGTTCCACCAAATGTTAATTGAAGATTGCCACTTTCTTTAATAACATCTGTGAACGTTATCGTTATTTCTTGAACAGATCCATTTTCAGTATACTCTGCTAAACTAGGATCAAATACATCTGCTTGTGTTAATGTAGGTGAAGAAAAAGTAATCCTACCGTCCAATTCTTCTACAACAGCTGACGTATACAGTTTTTTAAGTTCTTCAATGAAAGTATCTACAGTAGCAAACGATTGTGTTTGTCCACCAATCTCGATTTGCGTAGCTTGCTTTAATTTAGCTATTTCGATTTCAATTACTCCATCAGTTGTAGTTGAAATCACTTCATTAATATTTTTTAATAAGATCTCTTTTGGGCTAACCGTGTCTGCCAGTGTTGCTATAAACACTGTATCGTTAGTTGTAACACTATAGCCTTCTTCTGACAAGACTGTCGCTAATTGCTCAATACTCTCAAAAGAGATTTGCTCTTCATCAATAAAAATCTGCGTTGCATCATTTTCAAAAACAATTTTATTAGTATTTACGGAAATAATATTATTTAATTTCACTATCCCCCCAAATCCTACCGATTGTACTGTTACACTACTTCTACCGTTCAATTGCGCATAGAGCTCTTTTGCGTTATTTACAAGATATGTTAAGTGCGATTTATCCCTGTAACTTTCCGGAAGATTATTCACGAGCGCTCTTGCTTTCTCAATCGCTTCTAATGTTGTAGTAGAAGCTAATCGATCTGGACCTGTGTAATTATTAAAATCTTCCACAAATAATGCAAATACCGCTTCCGTTGCTATATTTATTTGCTCGATAAGCGAGTGGTTTTGCTCGTTTACTTCTAACACCATTGCTTTTACTTCGTCAGCTGTTGTGTATCTCTTTTCTTTTAGTTCCGCTAAATAACTGTCTATAACTGAATCAATTTTCGATACAAGAGACTTATGTTGGTTATATAAAAACTTGCCGCTTAAATCGTATACTGGCTCTAATTCGTACGCATAGAAAGATAACAACGTTTCAATCGCATGCTTAAGGCTACGTTTGAACTCGTCATTGCCTGTCGATGAAAGTTGGGCCAGTTGATATAATGCTTCAAAATGGGCCACATCCTTTTTCTTATAGTCTCCTAATATATCATTCGCATATAAGCCTGATGCACCTTGCTGTTCATTATCTTTTACATATAAATGGTGTTGAATACGGCTAAACTCATCTGCATTATATGTAAAATCCTTTGGCAATGGAATTTCTAATGTTGGGATACCATCCGCATCTACTTTCCATGTATAACTTGATAAATTTTCCGGCATAAAGAATTGTGTTCCATTGATAAAGTACATAAATTCTGATGTCACTGGTAATTGTCCAAAAATAGTTTTATGAATAATTGTATTATTTTCGACAGTCATCTTCGAGAGACCAATGTTCGAGGTACCCCAGTTTTGAATTTCATACGCGTCTAGAATCGTATCGTTTTCATCTACTTTGTACACTTGGATATCGCTAGTGAACCAAGGAATGAATTGGTCCCCTTTATTGTAAACAATCGCATTGTCAGGTGCCTTTTGGCCAACTGCTACTATATCGTTATTTGTACGTGCTTTTACTAAACGATATTTAATCGTAGCCCCCTCTGCATTCAGTACGGACAGTGTTGCATAGCCAAAACGACCTTCCACTGGTAACACTTTCGCTGCAACATAATCTTCTAAATCATTATCGTTAATATCAACATTGACATTGTCTTTTACATCTTCAATGTTTGAAATTAGCTCTTCCGCTGGCTTCTTTTCACCCGATAATGATGTAGTAGCTCCTACTTTTACATCCTTGCCTAATGTGATATTCCCTGTATCCGAACCAAGCTGTTTAATTGTTCCTGTAGTAGCTAACGTTACTGACTTATCTGTTTTTACTAGTACTTTATCAAAATTTCCTTTTCCTGTAATCTCGATATCATCGTTTGACTCGATTTCTACAGATGCAATCGATGCATTTAATTCTATTTTTGTTACACCATCTTCAATTTTCAAGTTTGGTAAAATAACATCCGGATCTGCGTAAATAGAACCGTTCGCTTGTAATGCAACTACTGAAATTTGTGTCCCACCATAAATACTTAAAGTTGTATCCACTTTTTTGATTTCTACAAATGCCACAGTTGAATCAGCAAATGTAATTTTTAAACGTGTTACAGGCTTCTCACTTGCTAAAATAGGTTCAGTCGAAGCAACTCTAAAGTTACGTGAATCGGCAATTGCCGGCACCTCTTCAGTTGTTAACTTGCCTTGGATTACTACTTTTACAAAGTCAATTGCAGATGTAACAGCAATTGTTAAATGAACATCACCTGTAACTGTTAGTTCTTTAATATTTAAGCCATCTATGTTTACGGTTAACTTACCATTGATTGTGGAATTTCCACCATTTAACGTACCAGCATTGTTCACTGTTAAAGCCGTTACTTTCATAACCTTGTTGTCCACTACAGTTACTTTAATATCGGCATTTTGTAAAACACTCATATTTGCTACAGTAAATAATCCAGCGACCTGCTGATCCACCTTGTATACAATGTTATTTATCGTAACTGAATTTGCTGTAACCGCTGTTATTTTGCCGGAAATTTGCTGTGTTACACTTCCCCCCGACCCGTTAGAACCCCCATTAGAAGATGATCCATTAGAACCTCCATTTGAAGTCGATTCATTAGAACCTACTGACGGTGGTATTGCCCCATTTACTGAACTAATATTCATACGTACTAAACTATAATTTGAAATGAGCTTCGACACATCTGTACCGTTTGTTACAACATTTGAAATCTTTGTATTCATCCCAAATTTAATCGCTGCTTTTGAGACTGTGAAATTTAATTTTTCAATTATGCCTTTCAAATCAATAGTAATCGGTTTTTCTGTTGCGATTTCAGCTAGTTTAACTGTCGCATCACCAAAAATATCTACTGTTGCGTCTTTTTCAATTGATAGTTTACCAATTGTTTGACTTAATTTAAGACTCTTTACTTTAGGTGTTACAACCAATTCACCGACATTTATATTTTTTATTTCAAAATACGACGAAGCCACAGTTAATTTACTTGTTAACTCAAATGGAACAACCGCTACAGTTGCTAAACTTGCTACTGGAGATGAACTTCTATGACCCACAAGAACTACTGGATTATCTTGTGTTCCTTCAGCTGTAATTGTCAGTGCATTTACCTCAACTAATGCATCACCAACTACTGTTGCTTCGATTTTAGCTTTTGCCAACGCTACTTTATTACTTTCATTGAATAGAGGCTGTAGGTTAGCCGGAATCGTGTATGTATTTTCCCCAATTGTCAACTTGTCACCTGTAATTGCAGAAATGTCACCATTCACTTGTTGTTCCTTTTGTTGCTCCTCTTGCTGCTCTTCATCTTGTGCCGGTATATTTTCTGCACGGTGAACAAACGCTGCCAATTGACCGCGTGTCACCCTAGAGCTACCATCAAACGTCGTCGCTGTTCGTCCCGTTGTAATATCATTTGTATAAAGTGCCGCTATGTCACCCGCATATTCTTTATTTAAATCTGTAAACGGCGTAGTATTATCTAGCGTTTCTAAGGTAAAAGCCCCCGCAATGATTTTCGCCATTTGATTACGCGTGATTGGTTCCCATGGACGGAATGTTCGATCAGAAAAACCATTAATAATTCCTTCGTTAGCTAAAGCTGTGATTGAGCCGTAAAACTCATCTGAAGTAGAAATATCTTTAAAGTTGGCATTTGTTACATTTTTTGTGTCTAATCCAAGTGCACCCGCGATAATTTTTGCTGCTTGACCGCGTGTTACTGAATTACCTGGTCGATATGTATTATCAGAATAACCTTTAATAATGCCACGCTCCGCAAGGCTTGTTATCGCTTCTGCATAGTAGTCTGTCGTTTTTACATCTGTAAATGATGGTGCCGCTAGTGTCGGTGCTGGTACAACCGCCGAAGCCACAACCGCAGTTGCTGTAAATGCTGTCACAATTTTCTTCATCAAAAAACCTACTCCTCTTCAATTCATCATTAGGTAAATATTGTGAATATCTCCATAAAAATAAGTATACTTTTCAAAATTAAGGATGTATACGTCGGAATGATATAAAAGTTTTATATTTTTCTATATAAAAAGGAATAAATCAGTACTTTTATACCTATTTAGTATTTATCAATAATATTAAACCAGTATTTTTGTCCAATAAATTTAATGATTCGGAAAATTATCAAGTATTATATTCAATTTTAAAAATCGCTTGAATTACATTCACAATCGCCCATATCATCTTGACAAACCATTTATAATCAAACAACAAAATGGGCGAGTCTCAACCCAAAACAGCGGCTTGTGACATCACCCATTCTTCTATTTCTTCAATTCGTTCTACTGCAACGTTATTGATCAGTAAATTAGAGACTTTCATTAAATTAAAACAACTATTTTCTACAAAAATATAACAATTTTATTTTGTCTCCTTCCTTCACCACCTCATTATAGTTCACATGTTTTTTGTTAAATTCGTTGAATTGTTGCACTTGATGGATTCTTCACACCTCTTGCCCCTGAACCTATAGAGAGCAAGCGGTAAAAAGCTTCAATTGACCTACTTCTTTAATTTTTTTCACCAAAGCTTTCACTTGTGAAACATTGCGAATACCTTATTTTGTCGCAATCTCTTGCATACTTTCTTCGCCAGCTAAATAAACCTGAACAACCTGTAATTTAAATTCATTCGAATACGTACGATTTTTTCTTGCCATACAAAAATCCCCCTTAAGTGAGATGTTATCTACAGCGTACTGTAGGTTTTTTAACATTGTCTACTTAAAGGGGGATAATTTCAAAACTGGTGTTTTTCAATACTTTGTTCACTCAGTAATTGCAAGAAATTAAGGTAAACGATATTTGATTATAATGGATTGTTGTCCTGCAACATTTTAAAATTTTACTAACTTGCTAAAAAATTTTGGTACAAAGCATCCCTATGGACGACGAACAATTTTAATGAATTTCTGTGCCGTATTGGAATCCAACACACCCTGAGAAATATTTCCGTACTTATCAACTGTTGCAAAGTAAATACGGTCGTTTTCCATGAATACTTTATTCGGGTTAGTTGAATTTGTTGTTAATATAGATCTCTGTGAATTATCAGATGAGTTTTCAGGTTTTCCTATACCAGCAACGGTAATACCATTTGCAATACCAGGTACTGCTTGTCCAGCAGCGATTTGTGAAGCATGTTTACCTGCAAAGATAATTTCCTCTGCTGTTAAATCACCCGCAACAATATCAACACGAACCGCATAATAGAATTCTAAATCATCTTTAGCATTTGCAATTTGATACATAAATTCAAGCTCTCGGTATGATGGTACTGCACCAACAGACATATTACCCATTAATGTAGCTGATTTGAATGCCACACCTGAACTTTGATATACGTACTTACCAAAATCAGTAATATCGAACTTATTACCTGTGTAGCCAGTAATGTTGTAGTCAACAGCAGTATCTTTCATCTTCACAGTAAATGTTTTGTCAGCTGTTCCCGAACCAGCCGGCTTGATGATTAACTTACTTTCATCAGTTGTTTTAGTACCTTTTGTATAAGATACAAATTGATATTGTGATGAAATGTCTGCACCACTTTCATCTGTAATTGTTAGCAGACTTAAATCGCTAAGCGACGAGTTGCCATCAACATCACGCATAATCGCTTCACTAAAAGTAATCGTAAACGTATTATCTGGATTACGGTACACGATATTAGATTTCTTTTTACCATCAACCGTCATTTCAATACGCGGTGGTGTACCATCTGAATATAGATTCTTCTTCATCCAGCCAGTCGCCGATGTATCATGGTCATTACCAGCAGCATTGGCACTATAGATAGTCATATTACCATACGTATCTTCCGCACCAAAATACACAACGTACTCAGTATGTGGCGTTAAGCCCTTAATCTCTTTAACTCCACTTTCACCTGAACCAGTAGTTTCAAAGTACGGCTTGCCCTTTAATGTCGCTTCTAATGCCTTACGATCCGCTTCTGTTGTAACTGATAAATTAGCATCTGGATTAGGTGTACCATCTGCATTTTTCTTTGGCACTTCCCAGTAATGTAATAACGTACCTTCATCTGTACTAAATGTCACTTCAGCCTTTGTATCATCATTTAATTTTGGTTTAATTTCTAAATTCTTAATAAGCGGTGCTTTTGAATCTCCAATAATGGATTTCGAGTTAATAATAGACAGTTCTCCACCACGGTCTTTTAATACCATATATACCGAATAACTCACAAATGGATTTAATTGATCCTTTGGTATAGAAATTGGGAACTTTTGCGTCTTATCCTCTAAAGTTGCCGGCCCGTTGCCTTTTACAACATAGAGATCCTTGCCGCCAAGTTGGAAATAACCGGAGTGTAGGCTCGTATTCGATTCGAACTCATTGACGAAATCTCGTTGCGTAATCCCCTTTTCCTCTAAATATTTCTTAAAGGTTTTTGAGTCGCCTCCGTCCATAACTGTGTCAGGTAGCACCATATAATAGTAAGTCCCCGCCTTACTTGGTTTAAATTCGACTTCCACTCGATTAAATCCATCTGATTGGTCTGGCTTACTTACGACATTTTCGATAGACATAACCGGTAAATCTAACTTGTCATGTAAGTATTCAGCGAAGTTACGAACAGGGTCATTTTCTTTAACTGTACTCGCATTTTCAAATTCATTGTCTGCTAAATCCTTCACACCTGGTAATACAGTTACACGTAATGTATCTCCGTAGACAAACCCTGTTTCTGAAGGAATTGTTAATAATATTTTTTTATCGCCCTCTTTATATTCCACAGAAGATGGCTTAATGCGTGGTTGGCCAGTTGTGTTGACAATAACTGTTCCTGATAAATCGTAATTTTGCACGTTTCTAGCCGTTTCAGGGTCTAAAGCTTCGCTAAAATATACATAAAACTGGTTTTCCTTACCCGCTCGCTCAAGTTTCGCATTTTCTACATATGGATGCTCATTATCTGGTGCAGTTGTTGTAAATTCTTTCGACATCGGTGGATCAATCGATAAGTTTCCTGATTTATCCTTCATGACAACATAGACTTGGTATGTCGTTTCAGGTGTTAAATCTTTTAAAATCTCAGTTATCGCTAACTCGCCTGATTTCGCTTCCCCTTTGCCTGTAGGGTTCGCGATGATGTCTTTCGTTGTTGGATCAGGAGCCGATGTTTTTGGACGTACATAATAGTAGTACTCGCCTGGTTCACTCGCAACGAATTTCATTTCGGCACGCTTACCACCATGTAAAGGTAAAACTGTTAATGATTTTACTGACGGTGGCGAACCATCCTTCATTTGGAACGATTTAGTTGCAAGATCAGAGACGTTTTTCGCACCATCTACGACCATTACATAAAGAATATATTCTGTTTTTTCGCCTAGGTTTGAAACTTTGACCGTATTTTTTCCAACTACGGCTGATCCTGTACCATGCGCAGCATTGTCAGAAGATACGCGATTTACCATTTCAGATTTTGTCGGTGGATCAGCATCTTTTTCACGAATAATGTAGTAATACGTACCGACTTCAGTAGACGTGAAATCGAAACTAATATCACTGCCACTTAGTAGTTCAAGATTTGTAATATTCACAATTGGCTTTGTTTTATCCGCTGGTTTTTGGTTTTCAATATCATCTTTATCAACTGGTTTGCCATCTGGATCCGTAATGCCACCGATATTGTCTTTATCATTTAGGAAATCATCAAATATATTATTTGGTCCTTCATCTTTCGGTAAAATGACTCTATCAATATACGTATAGTCACCGATATCAATCCAACCGTATGCGTTATCGACAAATAATGTACCCACTCGACCATCAAAGTATAGCTGTAAATTTGTATAGCTATATTTGTTAATCCAGTAAATATTACTTTCCCCGTAAATAGTTAGGTCTGTTTCTGTAATTAAATTTAACGTTGTAATATTGCCTATAATTTCGAATTCCCGTACGTATCCTCGGATGTCTACACGTGGCAATGTCGTATTTGTTTCGATTCTTGTCGCATTTTGTGACACAATTAAGTGCGGTGTAGAACTATTATAAAATTCAACATACTTCTCCACATTTTTCATCACAACTCGGTCCTTCGACCAGTTCACGAATGGATCATCTTTTTTAGGCTCATCTTTAACACCAGGATTCTGGCTGTTATTAGTCCAGTTCTGCAGTCCATTTGAAGAGTCTTCTTTAGATGGTTGATCTTCTGGCTGATCAGGGTTTGACCAGTTGATAAATCCTAGATTCGTGCTAGCAATACGTCCTAAAGATCGCATACTGTTGCCCGCTGATACATTCATATGTAACGGTGGACGCACTGTTTCATTGATGAACACCGTACCTGTTAATTTTACGTCTGCAAACCGAATGTAATTGCCGTTCACAACTATCGAAGCACCAAAAGAGCCGTTACCACCATTTAGCTCTAAATATTTTGTATACGTTCCACTCGCATTTAATGTCAGCTTTGAAACATAGCTTAACTGGCCACCCACGAGTGTCCCCTCAATAACAGCCCCTTTAAGTACTTCTTCATTATCCTCATTGAAAATATTTGCAAGGTTAGAAGGCACGGTATAAGGCACTGCGTTTATGTAAACAACATCATCTTCAATGCTCGTAATTTTGTAAGACGTGACATTTTCTTTTTTATCTTGCGCACGTACAATGAACGATGCAATTTGTCCACGCGTTACCGCATTATACGGAGAAAATGTGACCGGAGTTGTCCCTTCCGTAATTTTCAAATCTACTAATGTTTGAATATAAGCCGCATTACTCGTTTGGCTATTCACATCTTTGAAGTTGTGATTAAAGCTAGAGGCAACTTCAAATTTAAAGCCAAGCACTAGCATTTTTGATAATTGCCCACGTGTAATAACTTCATTTGGCATAAATGTACCATTGGAATAACCCGACATAATGCCCGCATTTTTTAAGGCTGCAATGTATTTATAGTATTCATTGCTCTTAGGTACATCTGTGAAATATGGATTATCAACATTTTTCAAATCAAGGTCTAGTACCGTTGCCAGCATTTTAGCTGCTTGCCCACGCGTTACATTTTGATTTGGGCGGAAAGTTTTATCAGGAAAACCGCCAATTGCACCTTGTTTGTATAATTTCAGGATATTGTCATAGTGACTGTTATATTGATCGATATCTTTGAATGGTGAAGTTGCTGCTACAGCCTTTTGTGGTGGCGGTACAACAACTGCGATCCCACTAGTTGCAAACACAGTTGCAATAAGTGCCTTGTTTACCTTTTGGATTTTAGTTTTATCCATCTCACTCTTCCTTTCCTATCTGACTGATACCAGATTTTATCTTCATTCAGCGGGCATTTGGAAATCTTCCGAAAAAAGATAAGCAATATTTTCTATTTTCATCATACCCTTTATATCGACAGGTTAGTAGAGTACCTTCATAGATAACGCTAAAATAATGCTTTGTATTGGCAATAAAAAAGTTTGGACACTGCCTCCTGTGGCATACCAAACTGTTCATCGCACAACCATACATACTTTTCACAAAACTAATCAAAAAATAAAAAACCAAGGAGCATCATTGCTCTCTTGGCTTCTACAATATATAGGCATACATCTACACCGTACTTGAACTGCCATAAGGGAAAGGGGGGTAACCTTAAATCTGTTCAGGTCGATGAATGATGTGTCCCGAGTTTACGTAACTTTTAGCCTTCAATTTTTTCTTAATGAGTAACTCTATAGTAGCTTGCCCATCATGACACATCATTATGCATATTTTCTAAACAAAAGCTAATAAAACCTATTTAACCATCTTTCCGTTTGAAGTATTCACCAATTACGAAGTAGAATTTATTGATTTTGCGTTTGTTCTTGCCCTGCAACTATCACTCGATTTCGCCCTACTTGTTTTGCATGATATAAAGCAACATCCGCCGCTTCAATCAGCCCTTCTGTCGTATCAGTCATTAACGGATATTCTGCAACCCCCGCAGATAACGTCACAGCTCGGCCACATGGACTCAATGTATTTGCTAACGTTTCACGTAGTTGTTCTGCTACAATCTCTGCTTCTGTTGCAGTTGTCTCTGGTAATAACAAGATAAATTCTTCTCCACCATAACGACAGCAAATGTCCCCATTACGTGCAACAGCTTGCATATTTTCCGCTAAAAACTTCAACACTTTATCGCCAACAGCATGTCCATACGTATCATTTACGCTCTTGAAATGATCTAAATCTAATAAAATAATAGAATGCGGTATCTTTTGTTCGGCCCATTCTGCTAACAACGCATCCATCGTTCGACGATTCGTTACACCAGTTAAAGGGTCCGTTTTTGACTGATCCTTAAAGAAAGATACTTGTCCCTGCAAAAACGACAAGCTACGCACAAGCGCACCTTTTAAACTGGACGCTTCATAGTACCACCCTGATACCGACTCTAAACTGTTTACATTTTTGGCATCTAAGCTTTCTTCCGTGAAAGTAGCAAGTTGTTGCAATGGACGAGCAATTCTTGTTGCTGCCCATAGTACCGAAACTAAACAAAATATAAGCAATGGCATCGCGACAAATATCATATTCTTCACATGATCCATCGACGGCCTCAACGCTACCTCAAGTGGTCTTTGAGATACCACACCCCACTTAGGTAATGGAATCGCACTATAACCAGCGAGCATCTCCACACCCTTTGTATTGACAATCTGCTGTGCACCACTATTACCAGCAACCACAGCTTGCACGACCTTGTTCTCAATCGCTTTATCATTGATACGTGTTGTATCTTCATGGTAAATAATGCGCCCATCCTCATCAACGACATATACATAGGACCCATCATCGTAATAATGCTTGCCTAATAACTTATTAAACACATTTTCTTCTTTCAAATAAATGGTGCCACCAATTAAACCGACATACTGACCCGCATCGTTGAAAATGGGATGTGAAATAAAAATAAGTAGTCGCCCTGTGATTCCCTCATACGGTTTTGATACTAGTGGAACTTTTTGTGCTAACGCTTCGGTCGCTCCTTCAGAGGTTAACAACTCTCCTTGAACTTCAATTGATGGTGGAGAAACCGATAACACCAGTCCGTCTGCATTTGTAATCATTACCAAATTAAACATTTCATTTTGCATTTTAATGCGTTCAGTTTCTTCAATGAGTACCTGTTTATCGTCCATCTCTTCGGCTATCGTCTCAGCACTATACCCTAGTATTTGAAACGATTCTTCTAAATATGCATTCGCCGTCTCTGCAAGCTTTTGTGCATAAACACGATTCGTTTCAAGCGAATTTTCTTTTAGCGTATTCACATTCACACGATAGCCACTCCATAAACTACTAACAAGCGTGATTAAAAATGCTACTAATGCTACTCCTATTATTAAATGCTTAAGCTTAAGATATTGATATTTTGCCATTATCCATCCCAATCTCCTATTTATATGCGTTCATACATTTTATCATAGCATTACTACAATAAATTTTATTATCTTCTAACATAAGTTATAGAAAATTGAGTTAACTTCGCATTTTATTATCAGAATTTTCTTATAACCGATTGTTGTTGTCTGAAATTTGACAGAAAAGCTATATTCAAAATTTTTATATTTTTACAACATATAATTTTCAGATAACTTGCATTATAATGAAAAATACATAGTCAAATAGAGGCTCATTCTGTTATAATACTGTTAAATTTTATAAATTCTGTATTAATACAGATGGTTTGCTATATGCTTTTATAATATGGGGATATTAGAAAAGTGCATTCGCAACACACTCTCTAAAAGAGTTGGAGCTGGGTGCCTAAACAAAAGGGGTTGAGGAGATTTGGGTATTTTAAAGGGGTTAAAAATTCTCGATTTTTCTGCATTATTACCAGGACCAATGGCAACAATGATTTTCGCTGACTTAGGGGCGGACGTTATTCATGTGGAATCCTCCAAGCGCGTTGATCTAACACGCATTATGCCGCCTTATGATGAGGATCGTGAAGCATATATTCATCAGCATTTGAATCGCTCAAAAAAGTCATTAACATTAAACTTAAAATCGCCGGAAGCTGTAGAAATTGTTCAGTCACTTGTAGAAGAGTATGACATTATTATTGAAGGTTTCCGACCTGGTGTGATGCAACGTCTTGGTATCGATTACGAGGCGTTGAAAAAAGTAAATCCGAAGCTGATCTATTGCTCTATTACAGGCTACGGACAAACAGGGCCGTTTAGTAATCGTCCTGGACATGATAACAACTATTTATCACTTGCTGGTGTGCTCGACTATTCACGCCATAAGGATAAAAAACCTGTTTCAATGGGAATTCAACTTGCCGATATGGCAGGCGGCACAATGCATGCGGCAATCGGGATACTTGCTGCTGCACTGCATCGTGAAAAAACGGGTGAAGGCCAGTATGTAGACATCAGCATGACAGATGCAGTATTTTCGCTTAATGCGATGTATGGCTCCGCTTATATCGGAGGAGGGCGTATTCCACAGCCCGAGCAAGAAATTTTAAATGGCGGTAGCTACTACGATTTTTATAAAACAAAAGACGGGCGGTTCTTCTCTGTAGGTAGTTTGGAGCCACAATTCCGTAGACTGCTGTGCGAAGCGCTCGATATACCAGAGCTTATCGACAATACGTTTAATGATTCATTCTATACTCAAACACGCTTTAAAGAGGCTGTACACGATGCATTTTTATCGAAAACATATGCGGAATGGCTCGAAATTTTCAATGATGATTTCGAAGGTTGCGTTGAGCCTGTGTTAACATTCCCAGAGGCTTGTGAGCATCCACAGCTTGTAGCGAGGGGCATGATTGTGGATATTCCGAAAAATGACGGGACAACGCAAAAGCAAATTGCTTCTGCCTTCAAATTTGGTGATGCGCAGCCTGTCTATAAGCATGTCGGTGCCAAACTTGGCGAACATAACGAGGAAGTGCTAATGTCTCTAGGCTATAGCGCCGAACAAATCGCCGCATTAGAAGAAAAAGGTGTTTTGGAATAAAACAGGTTAGTCAGTAAAAGACAGAGAAGATAATTAATAAAAAGTATATTGATTTAAGAATGTTCGTTGATTGTAGCGGAGCGAAGGCGTTGTCACGTCCTGTGACAACGCCCAGCCAAAATAGAAATCATCCCCAAGAAATAGTGATGATTCATAAAATGAAACGGGATGGCTCAATAAAAAGTTGAGCCATCCCATTATTTTTATGCACTATTCATACATAAGCACTAATAAATAAGCGCATTTCTTCAAAATGTTCATCGACGAGCAAATATTTTTTATACATCCCCATTAATTTTTCAAATAATTCATACTGCTCCGTAACAAATAATACTTTCAAGATATTCATCATATTCAAAGAACTACTTTGCGCAGCAAAATAATACGGCGCCTCTGGATTACGGTAGGTTCGACGCCATTCCTCCAACGATGCGCCAATCTGTTGCAGTGAATTATTCACCTGGATCGCGATATCCTTTTGAATGGCCGACTCAATCGCTATGAACTGTTCATCGCTATATTTCTTCTGCACCAATGCTTCATGGATTTTCTTACTGGAGACAAGTGCCTGTTCTTTTAACAATTTTAATCCCTTCGAGTAATTTCCGGTCAGCACATAATTTTGTAATAGTATTGCATATAAATTTTCTAAATAATTATTTGCATAGTTTTTCACAATTGCTTGGGGTGTTGGTTTTATATTCGGCAAAAGCTCTTTATACTCCAACATAATTTCAATTGCATAATTATTCAGGCGCTCATCATCTAATAAATATTCCCCGTATTGAATAACTTCCTCTGCATGTTCTTCTTGATGTGCAACATTTAATAAAATATAAGCAATTAACACTTTTTCCTTTTCCGTCATTGCATACATCGAATAACGCCACTCTATTTCAAAAGAAGCAATTAGCTCCCTTACTTTCCTAAAATCATTTTCTACCAACCTATAATGTACAACAATTTGATATAATTGCAATTGCTTCTTTGCTAAACACGAAGGATTTTGATTATCCACATAAGTTATACACTTATCCAGATTTTTTTTATAATTATGCGAAAAGTTATGCACATGTGTATAACTTTCTTGAGCAGAATATTCAAAATGACGCATAATTTCATGGATAAATGTTAATTGTTCTAAAGGTTTGTGGATAAGTAGTGAATAAACTTTTTTCATAAAAAGCCACTGCCAAAATTGACTGTCCTCTTTATAGATCATGTGTAAAAGATATTCATTTTCGATTTTATATAAATAAATGGTCTGTAATTCTGTTGTTTGTATATTTACGTCTCGGCGTTTCCCAAAGATTAACCATATTAGTTGCTCTACACTCATTGTATGCTGTGCATAAAGTTGCTCAAAGAACGTCTCCTTCCCTTTCTGAGAATAAAAAAAAGAATCGAACCGTTCATTCATAAACACTAAATCTAAGCCTTGATTTTCAAAAAAAGCTTGGGCTTCCTTAGGTACACGCCCCCAATATTTGCGGGAAGTTGAAAACGCGACATTCATTGCCACTTCCTCGTTAACCAAAAACAAATCAGGTGATAAGGTTTGTCCAAAAATCTGTGGATTATTTTGTGGATTAACTGAATCCTCCGCCCATTTCGACAGTAACGCCTCAGCACCCATTTCACCATTATGACGATACGCAGTTAATAATTGCTCATCACAACGCAGCAACATACAACTAGTGCCTCCTTTACACAACACTCTTTCTTCAATATAACAAATTCTATCCAGAATATGCGAGAAAATAATTGATATGTATAAGGATAATTACATTTATACACACATAAAAGCCATCTAAGAAAATGATATTTACTCACTTTCTTAGATGGCCCTTACATCAACCGATCTGTTAGTAGACAAACGACACATACTGCAAGCAGTTATTCCCTTGGTTGGTAGCCTGAGTTCGCTGCCATGTAGAATGTCCATTTATCTAAGCTAACAAACGGTCAGCCTCTTAAGATACTATCTCTCAAGAAAATTTATAACATATAATTACATGTATGTGAATTACATGGTGAATCTCATCAGTGCCATTTATCTTATGGAGCGAAGTAAACTATAGTTCTTCCCGCATCCTACAACAGTAGACGCATCAACTCGAAAAAAGTTACAAAAAAATTTTTTCTTTTTAATATTTTTTAGGAAAGAAAATGGCCACCATTTTTGTCATATAAGCTATAAGTTCTCACCAAAATATTGGATATTTCCTTGTCCCGCGCAGATTATTAATGAGCATCCCCAAAACAACAATCAATACGGCGCCAATTAGCACTGGTATCAATAAATAACTCCAGCCATATCCCCCAAGAATAATGATGATTGGATTTGCTCCAGCAGGTGGATGAATAACACCCATAAATGCCATGCAGAAAATTGTCAAAGCCACGCCTAAACTAATCGAAAGCGTGCTTGTTCCAAACATTGAGTACATCGTCAAGCCGATAAAGGCCGAAATAAAGTGTCCACCAATAATGTTCCGAGGTTGCGATAACGGAGCATTCCAAACAACAAAAACGAGCACACAACTACCGCCAAGTGACGCCATTAACCATGGGGATCCTGTATAATTCGTCAAACATAACAATAAAAAAATACAAACCAATCCACCTACAGCGCCTGTTACAGCATCTGCAAAATTAGTCCGGGAAGGAGCATGTCCACCACCATACATTTTTGCTATATATCTCTTCAGTAAATTTTTTTATCCACTTTTTCCTGTAAGTGTGCAACTTCTCTCACGGATCGCCACCCCTTATATACTAAATTCTGTCTTATATGCGCATTTTACAGTCTATTATGAATATTCCTCTTATTATACCAATGTTTTAGTAGATTTCAATTTTCGTATTACGCATTTTTGCCAAATATAGCAACTGCTTGCGCACTACTAAGCCAAAGAAAGAGAGATAATGTCCTAGGTTATCCACCAGTGAAATCCTTAACAAAAAAAAAAAAAAAAGCCTATCCACAAGTGTGAATAGGCTGAAATAATTAATCGTATTGTTTTTTCACCGGCTTAAAAATACGCGCTTTTTTTAGAATTGTTTTCGGTACTTGGAAAGTTGCTGTCACAACACCAGGATGACGACCAATTTCAACCGAACCGGTAATTGTAGCACGGTTCATGACCTCTGGCACTGTCATTTCAAACAGGCGAGCAGCACGTGCAAGCGCAGTATCTGTTGCCTCATTTAGCGTCGTTCCTGATCCAACAACAGACACTGGGAATACATCTTCAACTTGCTTCACACCATATTCCTCTGCTAATTCACGTGCACGGCGTTTTTCTTCCTTCGTAAATGGCTTTGCTGTATACGGTAAATCCTCTTCATTTGGAAGAAGGATTGGACCTTCTAGCGCTACCTTTTTCAAAACACTTACTTGTAGCTGCACAATGCCCGCTACATCTGTTGTATGACCAGCAATTTCTCCATCACCCTGCATCGCGTGCATATCACCAATATAAACACCACCGCCCGGCACCTTCACTGGACAAATAATTGTTGCTCCCTCACGAACACGACTAATATCCATATGTCCATCAGTACGATGAATATCTAACTCCTCTTGTGTAAATGCATATTCATGCGGAGCACCCACTAAAAATGAACCAAAATCTCCTGCATTATGCGAATCTGGCATTGCCTTTGAAGGTGTTGTACCAAGCTGTCCTAAGAAAGGACGCATTCTCGCCATAACACCTACTAAATCACTCGGTGCCAATGCCACAATTGGATTCTGAATAGAATTTTCAGGTGTACGCATATATTTTTTTGCATCTAGTGCAATGCGGCGTGCACCTTCACGCCCCACTGTTACTCCGATGTCGCTCTGATGACCAAGCACCATTGTATAACCATTTGTCATTTTAAATGGCGAGGTTTCTGTATTACATGTCGCACAACGAATGGCCTGTGCACCAATGCCATTAACAACTGTACGTGGATGCAATTTTCCACAACCAGGGCACTTCACGGATACAAATGGATCCCCTATGAAACGATCTCTTATCGCCTCATCATGCCCTGAAGAAGTAGCGATAGAAGTAACTTGAATGGACTGGATCTTGATGACGATTGCATCCCCTACTTCTGCACCTTCGATAAATACCGGCTTCGTTACCTCATGCCCTCCTCGAATCGTCGGTGTAATCATCGGCCCCCAGCATCCTGGCGTTGTATTAGCAATAATTGTACCGCCATTCTTTACAGGTCCCAGCATTTCCTGATATGGATCTAAAATGCCATCTATATATTCATTTACGAACAATGTTTCGACGGCTTGCGGTGGCTCTGTCATTTCATCACGTTCAATTGGTTGATTTTTTTCAAGCTCTTGCAATTCGTTTATCATTTTTCGACACGCTCCTAATAGTGTAATTTCTATTTTACATATGTAGATGTTTCAAATACGTCTGACTAGAACCTAAAATGAGAGCCCTCTACTTCCAAAGCAGAGAGCCACGTCGATTAATTATTGATGTATAAATCAAAGATGTGCGAAAAATCTTCCTTCGCATATTTATCCTTATGATCGACCATCCATTTGTTTGAAAAGCTTGTGATTTCCTTGAATGAAGCCGCTGGTGTAATATTATCGTTCCCTATTCGACCAAGTGATGCTGACGCAATTGATAAACTTTTCTCCGCAACGCTTAACTTGTAGGCATTTTGCTTTTGCTCATAACTAATGGCATGCAACGCCTTATATAAATCTTTAATGTCGTCAATAAAACGCTTATGGATGTCGATAGAAAGCGGAATATTGCCTACTGTAAACTTAATTTCGACATCAAGATCAATAGTTCCTGCTGTTTCCAGAAAAACATCACCAATTGTATGCATTGAATAATCGTAGCGGCGGAGCATACGTTTTTTACTCATCGCATTTGCACCATCTACATGAATCAAGGCACGGTTAGTAAAGCAGTATTCATCTGCCTTTGTTTTAATTAAAAAATATATTTTTTCATCGATCTCGTGTAGGATAAAATCATCTGCATCCGTTTTATCGTAGTCCTCGCATGGTACTACTATTCCTATATCCGAAAGCCCAAGTGCATCTGCTGCTAGTTTTTTAAACATCGCTATTCCTCCTGAATTATCATTTCTAATTCTACGTTCTTAAATTGGGAAAAGTTTCATTTCGGTATAAAAGTATATGTTTTTATTGATTGAGAGTGGTTTGATGGATATATGAGGACGACTTCATGACCTAGTTGAGCGAAGCTTGCCTGCACTTTTTTAATTTTTTAGATATAAAAAGGAGATACTTTAGATGGATGTATTCAAGACTATGTCTACACTTCGTATTTAAGGAAATTTTGATTTATAATCAAATATCATAAGGAATGGAGCGAAACGATATGCAAGAACCAATCATTTTAGTCGTCGATGATGAGGCGGATTTAGCTAATCTCCTAAAAGTAAGCCTTCAAAAGGAAGGTTTCAAATATATTCACACAGCTGGTACCATTTCTGAAGCATGGACAAACTTTCAAAGGGAATCACCAGACATTGTGTTGCTTGATGTCATGCTTCCAGATGGTGAAGGGTATGATTTATGTCGTCGCATTCGTGAAATTTCCCATGTACCGGTGCTTTTTATGTCGGCTAAAACAGAAGAAATCGATAAAATTTTAGGTCTTGCAATCGGCGGGGATGATTACATTACCAAACCATTTAGTCCAAAAGAAGTCGCTTATCGTGTAAAAGCACAGTTACGAAGAGCGGGTTATCAAACTCAAGATACTTCATCTATTCTTGATACAAAGAAAGGTGAACTAAAAGTAGGTCCTTTTTCGATGAATGCTGATGAAACCGAAGTACATAAAGATAGCGTATTGCTAGAGCTAACGGCTAAGGAAGTTGGCTTAATGGCTTGCTTCATGCACAATCCAAACAGAATTTTAAGTAAGGAAACTTTGTTTGAACGCGTTTGGGGCGAAGATTTTTATGGCTCTGATAATACAGTCATGGTCCATATTCGACGTCTACGTGAAAAAGTGGAGAGCGACCCATCTAATCCAAATTTCATCACTACCGTTAAAGGCTTAGGCTATAAATTTATTATTGCACAGTAAGGAGGCTCATCATCTATGAAATGGAGACTCACTGCTCAGTTTTTATTATCTGTGTTATCCATCGCTATCATTGTAATTTTCGTTAATACAACAATTTTTATTGGCCTGTTCATTTACCAGCAAACAACAAACTTCCAAACACATGAAGCTGCTAATAACGAGCAATTCACTCGGGAATTCGAGCAATACATTCAATATCATAATGGCGATATTTCCTTTGATGCCAATGGTTTACAGCTATTGAAGGAACATAACTCGTGGGTACAAGTGCTAAACCAAAATGGTGACATGATTGGCGGATATAATGTGCCAGACAATGCCTTAGAACACTACTCGCCTCTCGATTTAATCCAAACTTACAAATACCGAGAAATCGATCAGTCCACAACTGTTTATATTGGGGGAAATAATGAATTTAACTATTTAATCGGTATTCAAGATAGAAGTGTGTCTCGCGTGGTATGGAATTTTTCACCTTCATCCTTTTTACAGCTTCTCGGAAAGTTTGGCTTAGCTATTATTATCGCTGATTTACTAGTAACAGCGCTTATTGGTTGGTTTTTTGGTCGTGCATTGACGAAACCACTTTATGCGGTAATTGAACAAATTCAGCATTTAAAAAATCGCAAGCATACACAAGTAAAAACGCCAAAAGGGTTATATAAACCTGTTGTTTCTACTTTAAACGATGTGTCGCGGGAGCTCGCTGCCCATGACCTGGAACGAAAACGTCTTGAAATAATGCGTGAGGAATGGATTAGTAATGTGTCACACGATATGAAAACGCCATTAACTTCTATCCGTGGTTATTCTGAACTATTACGTGAAGGTAATTTAACAAAAAGCGAGCAAGCAGATTATGCACGCATTATCGAAAAACAATCACTTCATATGCAGGATCTACTGGATGATTTAAATTTAACAATGCGTCTCCGCCATCAGCAATTACCATTGCAACTGCAAGATACCAATATCGTGCAGCTTGTACGTGAAATTGTAATAGATACACTCAATATGCCGCAATTCGAGCAGGCAAATATAACGTTTGATTCTACTACAGATACCATTACACATAACATAGACGTTCATTTTATGCGACGTGCTATAGTGAATTTTTTATCGAATGCATTGTTACACAATCCACATGATGTTGAGATAAAAGTCCGTGTCGATACAGATTCTATCACCATATCCGATAACGGTAAGGGCATAGCAGAAGAAGATCTTGAGCACATTTTCGAGCGATATTACCGTGGCACAAATACCGAGCATACTATAGGCACAGGTCTTGGCACTGCCATCGCCCGAGATATTATTGAAGCGCATGACGGTACTGTTTCAATCACCTCAAAAGAAAATGAAGGAACTACAGTTAGTATTTATTTGGCAACACTTTAATTTTCCCACAAAAAAATGCCCCGAAATCTCCGGGGCATCTTCATTCATTATTTCAACTTTTCTTGCGCTTTTGTTGGTATCTCATCGAACTGTACTTCATCATATGATGATACCCCCTTGCCACCTTTAACATACAGTTTTAAATACGCATCTTTACGTAAATTTTTAGTAGCAGAAAATTTCAATGTTCGCTCTTTTCCACTCTCATCGTAAGACGGTAGCTCGTACCAATAAGTTTCGGCAATCTTACCAGTATTTAATTTATATTCTTCTAATTCGCCGTCTGTCGTCACTTGTACATAGTACGTATCTTTATTTATACGATTAAAATCGACAGTCATTAATACTACCAACGCTCCCACAAATAGGATAAAGACAGCGCCCACCCCAATATATACTTTTTTCAAATTATTTCTCTCCTTGTTTTACAATTTTATAAAAAGATCGCACCGTAAAAATGTAGTAAATTGCATAGATTGCTGTATATGCAAGCATCCAAATAATCACAGGTCTTAAAATATCCATGTTAAATAGCTGTGAAAGTGCTGTTAAAGCAAATGCACTGTGCAGTATTCCAACAAGAAGTGGAGCACCGAAAATAACAGCTACCTGACCTGCAATTGTTTTGATCATTTGCTTGCCACTCACCCCGATTTTATTCAAAATCGCATATTTTGCCTGGTCTTCTTCCGCTTCGGTTAATATTTTAAAATAAATAATACTACCTGTAGCTGCTAGAAATACAAGTCCTAAGAAGCTACCCACAAAAAGTAATGAGCCTACACTAGCCATGCTATCTTCATAGCTTCGAGGCACACTTGAAAATGATTGTTGTTGCTCTGATGACAGCTGATCATAAATGACCTTGGACACCTCTTGCTGTTTTAAATCATCTTTCATACCAACCACTTGCATGACCATGTCTTCAGCGGTTGTCTTCGTAAATTCCTGATCATTTACGACAAGTACTGTACCTGCCGGGGAAAAATTCAGTACACTTTCCGTGTACATTTTTTCAACATTGAAAGACTCCCCGTTTTCTAATGTAAATTTTTCTCCTGTGTAATCATGTGAAAAGCGCTCATCATACGTAACATCAAGTAAAATTGCTGAACCGTCTGCAACATGTAATTCACGCTCTACACCTTGCAATTTTGCTAAATGATTGTAATCTGATTCCTTCAATAACGTGTATTCAAAAAGGGAATATTCATTATCGACCCGTAAATTCTTCACATCTAACGCATTGTTATAGATAACGTCTTTCTGTGAAAATTCAACTGCTTCGCCCTTCCACATGAATGTATTCGGCATTGCCTGGCGTACTGAATTTTCAACATTATAGTAAAGACCAAACGATGCACCACCTGCTGTAATCGTCGTCGCACTTAAAATCGCAATAATTGACAGCGACTTTGCATTAGCACGAATACGGTAAAGTAGTTGAGATACGCCAATTAAATTAAGCCCTTTCCATGACCATACCGTCGCCTTTTTCAACGCCGTTAACACGAATACACTCACACTATGGAACAATAGATACGTTCCAGTAATTGTTACTCCAATAACCACTAAAGGCGTACTGATTCCAAAGAACTTCCAAATAGGACTTGTGGAAATATCCGACATCGAAGTGTAGTAGCCACATACGACAAGAATAGTACCTACTATTGCAATTAAAATTGATGCTCGTGGCATTTTTTCGCCCTGTTTCTCAGCGTGAAATAAATCAATTAGCTTAAATTGATAGATGACACGATAGCCCTGAAACGATGTAAACAAGAACAAAACAGCAAAAACTACTACTGTATTCAGTACTGCCTGTCCCGAAAACGTTAAATTTGCCACAACCTCATAGCCCATTAAGCGCACTAAAATTGTTAGTAAAATTTTCGACATAAAAAATCCAATAACAATTCCTAACACAAGTGACATAAATCCAATGACAAGGTTCTCAAAAAATAACATTAAGCCAATTTTTTGCTTACGTACTCCCAGTAATGAGTAAAGTGCTACTTCTTTTTTCCGCTTCTTCATAAAAAACGAGTTGGAATACGCAATAAAAATAACAATGAAAAACAGAAGAATAATTGCCGATGCAGACATCAGCCCTTCGATTTTTTGCGATGTGCCAGTCAACGCCGAAATTTCATCATTGTATTTCAGCGTGACAAACGTAAAATAAATAACAATACTGAACACCATTGAAGCAATATATAAAAAGTAATTCGATAAATTTCGCTGAATATTTTTTTGCGCTAAACTAAATAACGTCATTAACCTCACCTCCGATACCTGCTAGCACCTGCAGGATCTCTTGGAAAAATTGCTTGCGTGTTTGTGTCCCACGGTAAATTTCTTTTGATAGCTGCCCGTCTTGAATAAATAGAATACGCTGACAGAAACTTGCCGCAAACGCATCGTGTGTCACCATCATAATTGTAGAAGATTGCGATTTATTTAAGTCACTCAGACTTTCGAGTAAATCAGTGGCCGATTTTGAATCGAGCGCACCTGTTGGCTCATCTGCAAAAATAATCTGCGGCTCTGTCACAAGGGCGCGTGAAGATGCCGTTCGCTGCTTTTGTCCACCCGATATTTGATAAGGAAATTTATCCAGTAAATTGCTAATGCCAAATAACTCTGCAATTTTATTTACACGTGTGTTAATTTCCTTCGCTGATACTTTCGCAATCGCAAGTGGCAACACAATATTTTCACGTACCGTTAATGAATCGAGTAAATTATAATCTTGAAAAATAAACCCTAAATTATCACGGCGAAAGTCTGCTAGCTCCGCATCCTTCATATGTGCCAAATTCGCCTCACCAATTACGATATCACCTGATGTTGGCGTATCAATTGTGGCAAGCACGTTCAGTAGCGTTGATTTCCCAGCACCCGAAGGCCCCATAACGCCTACAAACTCGCCCTTTTCTACTTCAAACGTTATATTCGAAAGCGCTGTAAATGTGTTTGCGCCTTTTCCGTAAACTTTCCCTACATTTTGTACTTTTAATAATGGAGTCATTTGTCGCTCACCTCTTCTTTGTTTTGCATTTGACTACAGTATACCCACCCAAACTTACAATAAAATTGTGGCAAGCTTACAAGAACCTTAAATTGTTTCCCCCGTTATCGCAAAGCTCTTGAGATTTATCGACACATTTCTCAGGTTTATCGGACAACTTTTGCATTTTATCGCCCAACTTTTTTAAATTATCGACATCCACCTTACAAAAAACAGCAAAAAGAGTTCATACACAATCAGTGCATGAACCCTTCATCTTCTTAAGCTAATACTTTTTGTATGTCTTCCTCAAAGCTACTTGGTTTATCCGTTGAACCAAATCGAGCGACAACTTCACCCTCACGATTGACTAGAAACTTTGTAAAATTCCATTTAACACTCTTTCCAAGAATCCCTTTTGAATGGGATGTCACAAAGTCAAAAAGGGGATGTGCATCCTTACCATTCACCTTTATTACCTCATGCATAGGGAATGTGACACCATATGTCAAACGACAATTAGCAGCTGCTTCCTCTGCCGTTGCCACTTCCTGCTTAAACTGATTAGACGGGAAGCCAAGAACGACAAATCCTCCATCCTTATATTTCTTATATAATGCTTCTAATCCTTCGAATTGTGGTGTAAAACCACACTTTGAAGCCGTATTCACTATGAGCATACCTTGGCCCTGGTAGCGCTCCAAGCTGTATTGTGTTCCGTCCTCCAATTTTACATCGATATCATAAATACTCATCTAGATTCCTTTCACTTCCCATGCATCCTCGCTACTTGCTGTAATGGATCCCATACACCATTAAACGGTGGGGCATACGCCAAATCAAGATCGAGTAAATCTGGTAAAGTCATTTTATTGTATAGAGCTGTTGCAAAGACATCTATCCGCTTATCGACACCTGCTGGTCCAATAATTTGTGCACCAAGTAGCCGTTGGTCACGCTTTTGCACCACAATTTTAATGAATATCCGCTGTGCCCCTGGATAATAGCCTGCAATATGTCGCGCTGATAATTTATACGCCTCGAATTCAAAGCCAAGTTCTTTTGCGGTTCCTTCATTAATGCCAGTCGTAGCTATTGTCAAATCAAAAAACTTCATAATAGATGTTCCAACAATCCCGCGAAACGGCGCAAATTTGCCCGACATATTGAGTCCCGCTACACGGCCATGCTTATTCGCAGTTGTCCCTAATGGCACATAATCTAAACGTTCCTTCACGATGTTGAAATGCATCGCGCAATCGCCCGCAGCATAAATATTTTCGACGGACGTTTCTAAATGGCGATTGACAATGACACCACCATTCTTTGCTAGTGCAATGCCTGTATCTTTCAAAAATTTTGTATTAGGTTGAATTCCTACTGCCACAATGACTAAATCAGTATCAAATGTACCTTTATCTGTGACCACGCGTTCGACACGAGTATTGCCTTCAAACGCTTCCACAGAAGTACTTAAAAGAACCTCCACACCTTGCTTCTTCGCTTCATCATGGACATGCTGAGCAAGCTCTTTATCTAAAAACTTCGCCAAATATCCAATACGCTGTATCAGCCGCACTTCCCTACCACTTGCTCGTAGTGTTTCCACCATTTCTAGTCCAATATAGCCCCCACCGATGACTGTCGCATGCTTAATATTCGGTGTTAAATCAGCCAATAAATCTTCCAACATAGGGATTGTTTTGACCGTATGCACTCCCGCTAAATCACTACCTTTTTCTACTGGCATTACAGGATCTGCACCGGTAGCAATGAGCAACTTATCATATTGAATTTCAAATTGTTCACCAGATGCTAAGTCAGTACCAGTTACCAATTGCTTTTCTACATCGACCCGTTCGACCTCATGCCCAACTCGCGCATCAATACCATACTTATCACGAAATGTCGCTACATCTCTGGCAATGAGGCGCTTGGTGGATGAAATCCGTCCATCCACCACATATGGTAGACCACATTGCCCATATGAATAAATAAATCCACGATCTACCGATGTGATTTCTGCACCTGGTACATTACGATAAATTTCCATAGCAGCTGACATACCAGCTGCATCTCCTCCGATAATTACGTATTTCATCCTACACGCCTCCTTTATTTTTCCTCGTCGCCACTAATTGCGCATACTCATCAATATACAGGCGGCGTTTCCCTCCACTCATAATGACACGCACAACATGTATGACAATAACTAACCAAAGAATGACAAAGGCTACAAACGCCATTAAAGTTAACACAATTTGTAGTACATAAAATGGAGAATCCATATCCAGCTTAATTTGGCCTAATATTCGAATCACCTCAAAAATACTGACTGTCGCTAAAATCGCCACGCATCTTCGCCAAGATCGACGTACTACGTTTTCCTCGCTCGTCATCGTAAAGCCCATCATCTTCATCCCAAGTGTCGCACCTTGCGTGAAGCTTGGCACAATGCCAAATAATATGATATATAATACGAACTTCACAATAAATTCAAGTATGTCAGTATAGCCTGTCACAACACTCACAATGAACCACAATATATGTGCAATAAACATATCAATCACCAGTGCCAGCAAAGTAGATAATGGCTTAACAATATCTTTCTCCACCATTTCTGCAGCCTTTGCTTCTACTGCCGCATGAGACGGAAACAATGCCCACACAACTGGTGCTAAGAAGAAGCCAAGTAGTGCTCCTGTAGTATTTAGCATTAAATCATCCACATCAAAAATACGATATGCACAGTTGTAGATGCCGTAAATCCCTGTTACTTGTGTTACCTCATAAAATAATGTTAACGAAAAACTAAGTGCTAATGCACGCTTCCAGTACTTTCTTTTATTAAAGAAATAGCGCAAGTATATCCCAAATGGCATAAGCAATAAAAAATTAAAGAATGCCTGAAAAAACGCAGGCTGTTTAATCACATAGAGCCATGTTGTTGGCCTTGTCAGCACAATACCGCTATCTTCCATAATATCCGCTACAAATTGGAAAGGACGCAAATTATAATGTATTGTATTCGCTGACTGTAGCGAGCATGTATCACGTGTTTCCGGCAATGGCAACATCACTAAGCACAGCGCTGCCAAAAAATAAAAAATAAATGAGAACATAATAACCGTTTTCGATAGCGATAAAAAACTGTACTTACGATACGTGTAAATAAGCCACGGTACAAACAACACAAACGACAGTACAACTGTCACTATCGATGCAACCCAAATAGAATTCGTATATACCGACATAAAACCACCACTTTCAAATAAAATTTCCGTATCTTGTAATTTACAAACCACCTACTAGGATAACCAACCAATACAACAACAATATTTCAATAAACTTAAAAAAACCTTAAAGAACAAATGCGCTAAAGCACTCGTTCACATCCAACAGCTGCTTGCGAGCCCTAAACGAAAGTAAACGTTCCCCCACTTTCGTCCGAAGAATCGAAGCGACCTCGAGGATGTAGCGCTTTAACCTAGACGACTATGTTCTAGGCTATCCACAGGAATAAAATTTATAGTTTCCTTAACAGTGTAAAACCGCCTCTTTTTTGAAAGAAACGGTTTCCACATTATGCTTATTCTTTTGTTAATACCTTTTGGCAGAACGCTAAAATCGTTGCTAATTCATCATCTTCTAACTCAAAGTCCAAATACTCGTTCTCTGCTTTTTCAATGATGAAATAATTTAGGATAAATGGTTCGCCATCCTTTTCACCAAGTAAGACGCGAATTTCGATACCAGCCTCATGATATAATTCATCTTCTTCATCGATCTCTACATCTAAAATAAATTCGTAACGTTTGCCTTCTATAATATTTGTTGGGTCTAAAATTTCTTCAACTGAAAATTGTGTAATGTTCATATTTGTAGCTCCTTTAGCATGACCTGTTCTTTTAATAATAAAGCAATTTCAGCGTTGGTCAATTGAAAACTCATATACAGCCTTTAGCAATTATGACAAAATAGAAACACAATGTACTAAGAGGAGGCATCTCAAATTGAAAGAGTACTTATACTATCAAGACGCTATGCTACAAGAGTTTAATGCAACGGTGATACGTACAGGAATTGAAGAAGACGGGCGAAAATTTATCGTACTATCAAATACAGCCTTTTACCCAACAGGCGGCGGTCAGCCGCATGATACAGGCACATTAAACGGTATTTCCGTAATAGATGTTGAAAAAGTTGACGATGAAATCCGTCATTATATAGATGGTGATATCGCTACCCTAACAGATGATATTCACGGCAAGCTAGATTGGCAACGTCGTTTTGACCATATGCAACAACATGCAGGTCAGCATATTTTATCAGCCGCTTTCGTAGAATTATTTGACGCACCGACCGTAAGCTTTCACTTAGGTAGCGAGCAAGTAACAATTGATATTGCTGTAGATACCTTATCCGAAGAACAGCTTTCTGCAGCAGAAACTCGCGCAAATGATATTATTTTAGAAAACCGTCCGATTTACACCAAATGGGTAACAGAAGATGAACTCAGTGAATATAACTTACGTAAAGATATTGCAGTAACTGGCGATATTCGCCTCGTTATTATTCCAGATTATGATTACAATGGTTGCGGTGGTATACATCCCACATCTACTGGACAAGTCAGTGCCATTAAAATTCTTGGCACCGAAAAAATGAAGGGGAATATACGAGTCTCATTCGTTTGCGGCCGTCGCGTACTCGCAGAACTCTCGATGCGCAAAACAGTATTAAGCGATGTTGCTCGTCAATTAAGTGTTCCAGAAATTGAAGCCTCAACAGCATTAACAAAAGTATTAACGGCGCAAAAAACGACAGAAAAGGCACTTACTCATGTAAAAGAAGAATTACTTACTTTTGAAGCAAAAGCCCTAGCTATTTCAGATAGTCTCGTTTTAGCTGCACATTTCAGACAACGTTCCGTACAAGAACTACAAAAACTAGCCCGTTTCACTGCTACTGAACGTCCTGATTCCATTGTATTACTTGCCTCAGAAAATGAGGGGAAATTGCAATTTGTTGCTGCACGCGGTACCCAAGTAGAGGCAAGCATGAAATCTATTGCCGCAAAGGTTTTGCCACTCATCAACGGTAAAGGTGGGGGCAGCGACAAAATGGTACAAGGTGGCGGTGAGTTCACTATGTCTGCTGAACAACTACTGATCGAGATGCAAGGCGTGTATAATATTTGACCACATTTGTGAGTTTATCCACATGAGTACGAGTTTTATCAGATACATTTCCACATTTATCGCCCAACAATTTATATTTATCGACATGAATCTTACAAAACGAAAAAAGAACCTTGCAAACTATCGCTCGCAAGGTTCTTCCATTTTATAATTTAAATTTCTGTACGGCGTTGTATAAACGTTTCGCCATTTCAGAGAGTTCCACGGTTTGATTATTCATTTCGGCAACGGTCGTAATTTGTTCATCCGTTGCATTTTTAACCTTATGGACATATTCACTTGCGGCATGTGCGGTTGCAGCCATTTCCTCCATTGAAGCAGAGACCTCTTCCGTATTAGCAGACATTTGCTCGGCTGAAGCATTCAATTCTTCAATTTGACTAGCAATCGATCCTACTGCACTCACCATTTCTTCAAAGCGTTCTCCCACTGCTTGAATTGCTGTAAGACCTTGCTCTACATTTGCCTCACCCGACTCTGCTGCCTTCACTGCCTCTAATGTATACATTTGTACATTATCAATTAACACATTAATTTTCGAAGCGGATTCTGCTGTTTGCTCCGATAATTTACGCACTTCTTCCGCAACAACTGCAAACCCTTTTCCTGCATCACCAGCACGTGCTGCCTCAATCGATGCATTGAGTGCAAGTAAGTTCGTTTGGTCAGAAATATCGGCAATCATTTTTGATATCAATCCAATTTCCTTCGACTCTTGTGCGAGCTTACGAATAACGTCTAACTCAATATCGGTACCGACTTGAATCTTATTCATACGTGAAATGGACTGTTGTACAGCACCATTACTTTCACTTATTTTTTCTGAAATAAAATCTGCATTTGAGGCAACGGAAGAAGCTACCTCTGCAACATTTTGAACACCTAGAGCCATTTGTTCCATTGCCGAAGCACTTTCTTCAGACATGACAGTTTGGCTTTGTGCACCGCGATCTACTTCCTCAATCGCCCCCGCTATTTGCTTTGAATGTTTTGTAACAGCTATGACATCTCCCATTAAATCACAAGATGCATCATTCACAGCGGTTGCTTCTATTTCTACCTGTGAAATCATCTCACGCATATTATCTGTCATGCGATCAAGTGCCCGCGTCACAGTTCCCATCTCATCTAAACGCTTTAAATATTTTTCGGGAATCTCCTGTGTAAAATCCCCCACTGATAAGCCTTCACTAATACGTACAACATGGCGAATCGGTCTACTTACCGAACGAGAAATAGCAAACGAAATGAGTAGTCCAAGTATCGATACAATAACGGTCATAAACATAAAATTACTTTTCAAGCGTGAAAGTCCAGCGAACATTTCATCTTCAATCGCAATTACACCCATTTTCCAACCATTATTTAATGTATGATAACCCATCAAATTCGTGCCTGTTTCCTTCGTATCAAAAGTAAAGTAACCTTCAGTATTATCAATCATTTCTTGAGCAGCTAACGCTTCACCTGTTGATTCACCCGTTTCACTAGCTACTAAAATTGAATTTGTTTGTTCTTTCACTAGTGTACGATTTTTATGACCAATAACCGTACCTTTAGCATCTACTATAATAGCGTATCCACTATTGCCAACCGTTATATCCTCAACGATTTCTGATAAATAATAACCATCAATACGAGCTAGTAACAATGCATCTTCACCTGTCACCGTATCTATGGGTGACACGATTAAAATAACCGGCTCACCTGTTACTCGGCTAATCGTAAGTTCTGACATAACAGACTTGCCAGTAAAACCAGCCTTTACATAATCGCGATCACCTAAATCTGCAGTTGTATCATCTAAATAATGTGCCGTACCATCTGCTTTAACAATCCCAAAACTCAAATAGTTCTCGCCATCTTCTAACCGAGTATTTAAATATTTTTTCTGCTCCTCAAAGTTCATACTCTGAATCGCTGGTTGCTCAGCAATCGCCTCAACCTCTACTAATGTTAACTTGAAATGTTCTTCTATGTATTTCGATACATCTTCTGCTCTTGCCTCTAAATTAGATTTCACTTGCTCGCCTACAGCATTTGTACTGTTGACCCATGTAAATATTCCAAGCGTACCACAAGTCACTAATACAAGTGCAATGATTGCAACAATTAACTTACCACCAATACCTTTTATCCACATGTTCAATCTGCCCACTTTTCATCTGAATTTGATAAAATATTGCGCTCCCCTTCTTACTTCAGAGTAGGTTTATTAGAATTGGTTGTCAATAGAACTTTCCCAACGAATTAAATAAATGTATAAAAATGTATGTTAACACTATTTCCACAGGAGTTACAGTGTAGTTCCACTAAATATTTATCTATTACTTCCTGATTACTATTCACTTTTTTTGTTAATCATAATATGTAATACAGCATTACCTAAGCTACAATGTTGTTCTGATAAATCATCGAAAACAATGTTTCGTAGGAGGTTTCCTATGGATCCATATAATCACAAAAAACACGCACGTCGACCGAGTAAGAAAAGAAGTACTCATCTCAAAATTGTAGAGACTACTGTCAAAACTGTTTGCGATGAGGCAACGATACTAGAAGTTGTAGTCGTAGAAGAACCGAATATTCCTAGTGAATCAAAAACACAGCATACTGCGGTGCTTCACAAACAAACTATTAAAGTCATTGCTATGTTTCTGGCCTTTTTCATCAGTATCTTGTTAACGATTCCTTTTGTCACGCTTGGGCATCCAATCGTAATTTCTGGACCGTTCGAAAAAGTAAAATTCTATATAATTATTGCAATAGTTCTTGGACTCAGCCTATCCTTGCCATTTTTCATTTTCTTGATGTGGACCATTATAAAAACTCGTTTAAAGTGAAAGCGAAGAATATTTTCTACGTTTATTATTTGAATAACCAATTTCAAAAAAACAAAGCACTGCATAGGAATTTTTCCACCATGCAGTGCTTTGTTCATTTATTATGCAATTCAAACACAACGATTTCCGGCAAGTTAAATATACGATAAGGGACAGTACTATTCCCTAATCCCCGACTAACAACCAAACTTGTTGCATCTTTCTCGTAAATACCCGCTGTATATTTAGGGAATAGTCCCTGACCTGGTGCTACAAGCCCACCAACACCAGGAATACGAATTTGCCCTCCATGCGCATGGCCAGAAAATACAACATCAATTTTGTTATCTCCATACACATCAAACATTTCAGGTCGATGCGCCAACAGCAATGTAAAACGCTCTTGCGGGATATGTGCAGTAGCCATTGCAAGCATATCATTTGTCTCCATACCCATTAGCGGATCTTCGACACCAATAATCGACAAGCGCTCCCCGTTGCGCTCTAACACGGTCGATGTGTTGGCCATCACATGTACACCTAACGATGATAGCGCCTCATAAATTTCGTTCACCTTATTTGTCGCCACTTCATGATTTCCTAGTACATAGTAGACATCCGCTAATTTTACAAACTGCCTTACTGCTTGCAAGCTCTGTTCTAAATTATATCGATTGCTATCCACTAAATCGCCCGTAATAAAAATTACATCTGGATTCGCATTCTTCACCTTTTGCACTAGCTTTTTCTGCCTACTACCAAAAACAGCATCATGCAAATCTGATACTTGTACAATGCGCATGCCATCGAAGCTTGAAGGAACACGCTCTGATTCATAAACATGCTCACTTACTACAATCCAATGATTGTTTATGTACAAAAAGACGACCATAAAGATAAGAAAAAAGCCTATATATAATAATTTTTTCACTCGTAATCGCTCATTTCACAGCTTCTATTTAAGACACACGTCTCTCTATATTATAAGCAAAAAAGTATCAAATTGTAAGTCTAACACACAGAAAACCCAAAAGGCTGACGCAAAGTATCACGTCAGCCTCTTGGCCATGCTCTATTCAGTTGCAGCAGCTTGAATCTCATTGAATGCCCAATGATCGATTGGTACATCCAAGAAGAATTGCTCTATACTTGCTGTTTTGGGTTCTCGTTCAAACAAACGATTCAACACTTTCACCGTCTGCGCACGTGTTAAATAGCCTTCTGGATTAAATGTAGACGAATTCACACCTGCCATAATGCCTAATGCGCTTATTTTTTGAATGCATGGCGCCGCCCAGTGTTGGTTACTCACATCATTGAAAGTGTGTTTCTTTGTATCTGCTGTACAATATGCTGCTGGTTCATCTGCTGCACATCGCTTATCAATCCAACGAATTGCGATTGCCGCCATTTGTGCACGTGTGATTGACCCGTTTGGATCGAACGTTTCGTCTTCACGTCCATTCATAATACCTTGTGTACGAACATATTCAATCTCTTCTTTTGCCCATGATGCTGCTGTATCCGAATAAGACACCTTTGATGAAACAGGCACATCATTCTCGCTTAAGTTACGCGCAAGCATAGCGGCCATTTGCGCACGCGTAATTTGTGCATTTGGTCGAAATGTGCCATCTGCGTAGCCTTGGATATAGGGTGGTTGCGTATACACTTGTGGTATTGGCAATTCTTCCACTGGCACTTTTACAACTGCCATTTCTTCTGGTAAATACAGCACAGCAAACGTTGAGAACTTCTGAATGGTAAATTGAATGCCCAATTTGCCATCTACAAACGTTACAACTTTCCCACTTACGATTTCCTTCGTTTCATCACTATGCTCAATAAAGATTGCTAAGTGATTTAACTGTTCCTGCGTTACATCTGTTGGTAGTGGTAATGTGATTTCTACCGCACGATTTTGCATATTTGTTTCAATTTTCATCGGACGGTCTAGTACGTTGATAACTGTGCTATTCTTCTTCTGTACAATGACTTCTTTTTTTGCACGTTCCTCAATGTCGAAAATCTCTGCCTCTGCTTTAATCGGCACTAGGCGGAAGTATAAATCTTCATTAAAGGTCTCTAATGAACTTGTAGGAATCATAATTCGGACATTGTTTGTTACAATTTCAAGATTCACTTCACCGTTTTTCAGAATCGAGACAACGTCCCTCGGTACCGAAAACTGGATTTCATTCACTTTATCCTGCTGATCAGGCAGAGTAATTCGAGCTATGTTTGTTCCTTGTTCTCTTAATTTCGCAATCGCTTCTGCCGCACTTTGCAGAGTTAACGTCACTCTATCCTTCACTGTTCCATCGTTATTCGTTGTTCGTTTAATAAGTGTTTTGGAAACGATTTTGCCATTGCTAGCCTCCACATTCACGACAATATTCTCCACTGTTGATGTCGGAATTGGTGATGAATCCGATGTTAGTGTTTGATCTGATACCGGTGTCACAGGCGGATAGCTAATGTCTTGCATCTTAACAATAATTGTGAATTTCTTTGAATCAGTTACATTTCCCTTTACAATCGTTGTCGTGAGTACAACTGTGCTATCTCCTACAGCTGGACGTAATACGCCTCCGTTCGCTGTCACAACAGCGGGATTACTAGATGTCCAACTAATTGTTGTACCGTCTGCTCCTGTTGTTGGTAGGTAGAGATTTTTCGTTACATTTGTTTCACTATCTCCCACACTGTAGCCAATTGCTAGCGCTGCTTTAGCATTCGCTACTGCCTCTGCGTCTGTTTGAATACTTGCCTTTACTGTAATCGTAAAGATTTTTGTCTCTGTTATGAGACCTTTTGTGATAGTTGCTGTTAAAGTGACTGTTTGATCTCCTAATATATGACCCGGGCGTACCACTGTCCCATCATTCGATACAACAGATGTATGACTAGATGTCCAGCTAACAAACGTACCCTCTGCGCCTGCTGTTGGTAGTTGGAGATTTCCCGTTACATTCGTTTCACTATCTCCCACACTGTAGCCAATTGCGAGTGCGGATTTTGCATTTGCTACTGCCTCTTCATCTGTTGTTGGTAGCACAATAATACTCACCCAATGCGCGTACAGCGTAACACTTCCTGCACCCATAGAAAATGAACTAGTTGGCGCATACAATGTTCCTGTGCCATCTACCTTCGTATTCCAACCTCCAAAGGTATAACCTGTTTTTTCTAGATTACCTGTATTGGACAACACCGTTACAGGAGCGTGTGCCAAATAATTTGTACTATCTATAGGAACTGTCCCCCCTGTATTACCATTGCCATCATAAGTCACGGTATACGTTAAAGGTGCTGATGTTGTAAATGATTGATTTACTCCGTAACTGGTACCTTGGGCATTAATAGCATACGCTCGGTAATGATAGGTTGTTCCTGGCGTTAAACCGCTAAGATTTGCCGTATATAAACCTATGGTACCTGCTACCATTTCCTTACTATTTGAGGTTGTCGGATTCGCAGTCGTTGCATATACAAAACCACGCTCAGTTATAGCAGTACCTCCATCAGCTGTTACATTACCTCCAGCCACGGCACTTGTTGAAGTCAGACTGGTAATTCCATCTGTTGTAACAGTCGGTGCTGTCACCGGTGTAACCGTATTCGCATTGGAGAATCCACTTTCTTCTCCATCTACTACAAGTGTCGCATTCCCTTTTGCTATCACTTTGTACGTATACGTACCCGCTCCATTCGTCTGAATAGCGCCCGAAAAATCAACGCCACTAGTAGCGTTTCCAGCTAAAACATTTGTGGCTGTGCCTGCTGTTGTACTATCTTTATATAACTGCACATCATAACTCACTGCACTTGCGACACCAATCCACTTGGCTACACGTCCATCCCAAGTCAAGCCGTCTGTTACTGTTGCTAACTTGATGATGGTTTGAGAACTAGACGCAGCTGATGCGGGTCCGTCTAAATAAGTTGTACCGTTACCTTTTGCTGTAACAGTCACTGTATATATACCAGCCCCTGCTGCGCGCATTGCTCCCAAGAAGTCGTGGGATATTGTATTTGCCGTTTTACTTACAGCACTTCCTAACGGGGAGCCATCTTTATAAAGTTGCATTTCATAAGAAGATTCATTTGCAACATCCTCCCATGAAGCGACGCCTAATGGATTTAAGGACACACTCGTTACTTTATCAAGAGAGACCGCCGATACGGCTCTTGTTACTATAATTGTATACAATTTTTTTGTTGTGCCATTTTCTGCTGTCACCTCAATAATAATCGCATTAGGACCTACATTTAAAGAGATAGGACCACTCGATTGTCCGCTAGTAACAGTCGTACCGTTTACCTTGATTGTTGCCTTACTGTCTGCTGTTGTCGGTGTAATATTCAAACTTGCCACACCATTCGCTACACTGGCTGTGTAACTTGTCGTGCCTGCTGCGAAGGGCTGATCTAAAGTTCCGCTAGAAAGGACTAAATTGCTTAAATTCGCATTTGCGCTAGGTGCGACCGTTGTAAAGTTCCATGTCGTAGTATTCGAAATACCTTGCACTCCTTGATGAGCAGAGTCCTCAAAGGCACCTGCATCTATTTGTACATAGTAAGCTGTACTGTATGCAAAATTTGCCGTTGGGGTAATGGTTAAGGTTAAGCCATTGACCGTGACGTTCGACGAATTAGCAGCAATTGATTCTACTAAACTAGCATCCGATTTATATATACGGATATTTTTTCCTGCGACCGCCGTAACAGCTTCACTAAAGGTCATCGTCAAATTCGTATCAACAGGGACACTCGTTGCATCGTCTACCGGTAACATCGGTACGAGAGTTGGTATAGTATCTTCATTTACATCT
Organism: Lysinibacillus sp. NPDC096418; assembly: GCF_044762775.1. NCBI lineage: Bacteria > Bacillati > Bacillota > Bacilli > Caryophanales > Bacillaceae > Lysinibacillus > Lysinibacillus sp. NPDC096418. The sequence continues at coordinate 55,153 of NZ_JBIWEY010000010.1, read as the reverse complement.
GTGACGGTGATAGTGAACACTTTTTCAAAATAAAGACCTCCGCTATCCGTTGCTCGAATTCGTACACTATAGCTATTTTTCGCTTCAAAATCGAATGATGCACTTGTCTGTAGCTTATTACTATTAATATTAAAACTTGCATTATCGGTACTTCCTGAGCCAGATACTAAACTATACGTAAAGGTATCCCCTGCATCTGGATCTGTTGCACTCAGTGTGCCTACTACTGTGTTAGCAGGCTTATTTTCCTCTACAGATGCTGCACTCAGTGTGATATTGGTTGGAGCTTCATTCACATTTGTGACATTGATAGTGAACGTTTTTTCAAAATTAAGACCTCCGCTATCCGATACTCGAATTCGCACACTATAGCTATTTTTCGCTTCAAAATCGAATACACTATTGGTACGTAAATTATTACCAGAAATATTAAAACTTCCATTGTCTGTACTTCCTACACCAGATACTAAACTATACGTAAAGGTATCCCCTACATCTGGATCTGTTGCACTCAGTGTGCCTACCACTGTGTTAGCAGGCTTATTTTCCTCTACAGATGCTGAACTCAATGTGATATTGGTTGGAGCTTCATTCACATTTGTGACATTGATAGTGAACGTTTTTTCAAAATTAAGACCTCCGCTATCTGTTACTCGAATTCGCACACTATAGTTACTTTTTGTTTCAAAATCGAATGATGCATTTGTCCTTAGCTGATTACCATTAATAGTAAAGCTTGCATTGTCCGTACTTCCTGAGCCAGATACTAAACTATAAGTAAAGGTATCCCCTACATCTGGGTCTGTTGCGCTCAGTGTGCCAATAACCGTGTTTGCGGCTTGATTCTCCGCTGCAGATGACGAACTTAACAAGATGTTAGTTGGAGAACTATTAGCTGCAGATCCATAAGTAATTTCAAGATATGGATTGTATTGGCTGCCTACTGTATTTCCGTGCTTTACAATATTCAAATTTTTAGAATTACTAGTCATGATCAAAGTAAGATTTTGCATGTCAACTACAGATGGATGTTCCAGTAGCTGTTTTACATCAATCTCATATTGAACAGGTGTTCCCAGCTTTGAAATATTTTTATTTTGAGATGGCGCTCCTGTTACAATGGTTGGAAATCCTCCTGGAAGAGTACTACTAGTCCAGCTATTCGAACCCACTCTAACAAGAAGGTTAGCATCTGATGCCCCATCAACAGTGTCACCACTATTTACTATAGACAAATAAAGTTTTGCTGATGCTATATTCTTAGTCGTATCAATAGTATTGAATTTCATTGCAGCGAAATCCTCTGTAGTAGGGGCTACGTTACGAGCAGATACAGAATACCTGTCATCGTCACCCACTGAAATAACACTACCATCAGACCTCTTTTGTACATTCAACTGCTCCACAGGGTATAATTTCTCAGGCGTACTTGCTCTAACAGGCTGAATACCCATCATTGAAAAAATCAAGAACAGTATGATGGTCATCGTAAAGACTTTATGCAGCATATTATTCTTAGAAAAAGTCAAGCGCATACCTCCTCTCTTTCTATTACTATCTAAATCATTTATTGTCTAGGCGGATACATACCCTCCAAACAAATTATAAAATTCGTTACCAAATAGGGTTGCATGTTATTATGTGGTTGCCCTCCACCTTGAGACTGCACTACTGTCGTCTGCATTGCAGTAGGAGTGGTCAAACTAACATAAGGAGTTTGAAAAAAAGGAGGCGTACTTCCCCATAAAGCATTAGCAGGACTGGATACTCCGCCACCCGTCTGCGCTGAACCTTGTGCTCTATGGTTATGACTAGGCATTTCTGCAATGCCTAGTGAAACTGTATTTGAACCAACCTGACTTCCTATCGTTCTCGGAGTAAGTCCAATCCCATTTCCAAAATGCATTGGTGCACGCTCTCTTAAATCCGGTAATTTAAAATTGTTTACTCCATCTCCGCCATAAGAGACGCCAATGATGGAATACAAAACTGCATTCTGCTGAATTGATAATTGTGCTCCGTCACACAGAGCCCATCCGCGTGGAGCAAAGGATCCAGCAAATATTCTAATTTCCCCCACATATGCTTCTGCCATTTTACATTCCTCCTTAATTTCGAGATGGATAAATCCCTTGAACTGCGATACAAAAAGATAGCGTTAGATACGGCTGCATATTAGTATGCGCGTTACTCTGCCCTTCAACTGACATTGCAGCTGCATTCATTGTTGTATTTGCAGTTGTCGTCGTTGCATAGATAAAACGCCCATTAACTGCACCCCACGCATTATTTTGTGGTGAGGGCTGGTTTGTGTTACCTGAATCCGCCAAAACTTCGTGTGTATGTGAAGGTATTTCATTTACCGTTAATGTATGCGTTGCTTCACCTCCGACCGCTCCATAAGCAATCGTATTTCCTTGATGCAAAGGGACTCTACCTTGTAAATTAGGAACAGCAAAATTTGTACTACCGTTTCCTCCATACGTTGTTCCTAAAAGTGAATAAAGTGCTTGATATTGTTGAATAGGCAATATTTGTCCGTTACATTGAATCCATCCTTTTGGGATGATCCCGAAAGCGAAAGGTCTAATCTCTCCTAAAAATGGCTCTGCCATTATCGTTCACTCCTTCCTATTGTTGTGTAGGGAAAAGTCCCTCTGTGGCGATAATAAAATTAATTGCCATAGACGGCATTATATTGTTATGTGGTAGATTCCCTCCTACTAATGTTATGAGACTCGCATTCATCTGTACGATATTACTTGCTGCATCGGTCTGATAGTTATCAAGATCAGAAACTCCCCATACATGATTAGTTGGTGGGCTCTGTGATGCGTCATTTGGATTATTATTGGCATTCAACAGATGTGTGTGTGCAGGAAGCTGTGCTTGTGTCAATGTGACTGTTTCAGTTCCTCCTTTACTGCCAAGTGCGTATTGTGGACTCTTATGGATAGGAATTCTTCCTTGCAAATCAGGTAATGCGAAAGTTGTCTGACCATCACCTCCGTAAGTAGTGCCAATTAATGCAAAAAGCGCCTCATTCTCCGAAATTGATAGCGTTTGTCCGTTGCATAATGCCCATCCTACTGGCGCATAATTTCCACTGAACATCCGAACTTCTCCTAAATATGCTTCTGACATTTTTCACCCTTCTTTCTATTAACTATATTTCTTGCCATTGTATCCTCACATATAAACCATTTGCCTCAACCACTCGAAATCCAAGCCTTTCATAAAGAAGCCTTGCAGAATTTTCATGAAAAACTTGCAACGTGACTGGCTTACCATACTTACATGCTCTTTGTTGGAGTAACTCAATAATAAAAGTTCCGATTCCTTTTCCTTGGAAACTTGAAAATATGGAAAGATCTACAAGACGGAAGTGTCCTAGAAGGTCTTCAATGATACATCTTCCTACATACTCATTTTCATAAAGAACAATATAATGATTTGCATTCGGAAATTGCTGACTATAAGAAAGTTGTTGAGCCCGCCACTGCATGCTTAAAAAAGTGTTTATTTGATCAGGCACCCCCAAGATTCAATTTCTTTTTGCCTAGTAGATGCATAGACTTCAAAAAGAAAAGAACCATCCTATTCCTCTACGGTTCTCAGCTCACATTTCATACGCACCATCTGTAAATTAATGTTATTTCAATTTTTGATTACCCATTAAATAACAAAAAAATTCTATATTAATTAATATTACACATTAATATTTTTGTATTATGGTTATGAACCAATAAGATTCATAACTAGTGTAACATCCAGCAAACAGTAGAAATCTTAATGAAATCTTAATGGATTTTCAGATACTTTTTTTTACACTTTCTACGCTTGCTTAGTTACAAGAATCATTTAATTGGCGCATTTACACATTCTCTCTATCCATGCTACGATTGGGACATTCTTATTCATATGGAGTGTGACGATTCAACGATGGAACGAATTCTTGTTGTGGATGACGAACCGCAAATTCGTCAATTAATTCGCCTACATATCGAACAGGCTGGTATGAAAGTGGTTGAGGCTGATTCGGGGCGACTGGCGATTGAGCAACTTCAAGCGCAGTACATCGATTTGATGATTTTGGATTTAATGATGGACGATGTAAATGGTTTTGAGGTACTAAACTATATACAAGATCATAGATTAGAAACATTAATTATCGTGCTTAGCGCTCGGCGGGAGGAGCAAGACAAAATCCTCACACTTGGCTTGGGTGCTGATGATTATGTTGCCAAGCCTTTTAGTCCGTTGGAACTTACTGCACGTGTACAAGCCCATCTTAGAAGACACCATTTCAAATCTCCTCAAAAAACTGCCGGTATTCGACTGAACAATCTATTACTTGATGTAGACAATTACGAACTACTTAATGATGGTAAGCAGCACACTTTAACCCCTATAGAATGCCAGCTACTAAGATTCTTTATGCTCAATCCCGATCGTGTCATGACAAAGAGGGAAATCTACCAGCAAGTCTGGCAACATGACCGTTATGATGATAATAACTTGAGCGTATTCATTAATCGATTGCGTAAACTTTTAGAAAATAATGACCCTGCCTCTTGGAAACTACTCACCGTCCGTGGTGTTGGTTATTGGTTGACGAGGGGCCGTCTATGAAAATGCGAACTAAATTATGGCTTCTCACCATACTCAGCATCATCCTAAGTATGGTAATCTTTATCGTTCTCTCCACCTTGATAGGGAAGAAAGGCTATGCACTGCAACAATTGGATCCGATCGCTCATTCGATACTGAAGGAAATCCAAGAGCAAACTGATTTCAGTGCCGAACAGGTAAAACCAATTTTGGAGCAGGTGCATGCGGACCACAAAGCATTACGCTTTGAATTGATTGATGCCGAGGGTAAGTCGATTTATGACACTTCTGGCCAAATGAAATCCTATCATTTCAAAGAATTGGCTGATCGTATGATTGATATGCCTACAAATCTATTACGCGACACGCAAGAAATGGTTTTTGTCAATTCAGCAAACAAAGATGGCCAATCTTATTATTTATTGATGAGCGTGCCAAATGAAGTAATGAAACAGGGGGAAATCTATTTCATTATCCGCTCCAATAAGTCCCTCCTTTCATTAATCATACCTATATTAATTTCTTTTTCGATTCCATACTTACTCTCCCTATGGCTCTTTTCAACAATGAATAAACGTATTCGTACATTAAATACAGCACTCAATCAATTCAACATTCAAGGTAATGACTTGGAGTTAAAGGTCTCGTCTAAAGATGAAATCGGCCAGCTTACCCAGCACTATAATTCTATGACACAAAGAATACATGCCCAATTCGATGAAATTCAGCTGTTCGAAAATAAACGCAAAGTGTTGTTAGCCAATCTATCGCATGATTTACGAACACCACTGACCATGCTACTCGGCTATGCGGAAACGATACGTGCGGGGCAATATCAAGATGAAAAAGAGTTACAAGAAAACGCCAAAGTCATTCTTCAACGTTCCCGATATATGGACAGACTACTAGATCAACTGCTGGATATCTCTCGCAAAGATTACTATAAATCAGAAATTACTATCTCCACTTGCAACTTATCTGAGCTCATTCGTAAAATCATCGCTGGTTACATTACAATCTTAGATAGTCAAGAATTCACTTTCGAAATAGATATTCCCAATGAAGATTATTTTATGAATATCGATGCATCATTAATCGAAAGAGTAGTACATAATTTAATCGACAATGCGATACGTTATGGAAAGGATGGGTGTTTCCTTGGAATCGGGTTATCAAAAGATGAATATCATGTATACATTTCGGTGAGAGATAAAGGCAAAGGCATTGCCCCTAATCATCAGGATCTTATTTTCGAGCGATTTCATCGAGTCGATGATGGGAGAGAAGGTGAGGGCTTAGGCATCGGTCTTTCCATCGTCAAAGATGTCATCGAGGCTCATCAAGGCAGTGTACAGTTAGCAAGCACGCCGTATGTAGAGACCGTTTTTCAAATAACATTACCAAATGAGATATCGTATATTTAGATTGCTGATAAAAATCAAAAATCGACGGACATTTTTAAATCAATGAGCTTTTAATCAAATATCATCCTTGACTTTTGGCGACGAGCCTATTTTTATTGTTACGGAACTAAAAAAATCCAACAACGACTCTTGAGAACAGTCATTGTTGGAGTTAATCATTATTTGTTAAGTGCTCTGTATAAAAATGCTGCGAATTGTGCACGGGTTACTGGTTCTTCTGGTTTGAAGTCACCATCGTCACCGAGCGCAATGCCGTTTGCAGCGAGGATGACAATATAATTGTGTGCCCAGTGTGTAGAAGGGACATCTTTGAATGTTTGTGTATCTGTTGATGTTAGGTCAAATGCCAACACGATTACTTTTGCCATTTGCGCACGTGTCATATTGGCGTTTGGATTGAAATTCCCGTTATTCCCTTCGAAGATGCCTGCTTGTTGGACTTGTTTGATGGCCTCATAATATGGATGATTTGTTGGGACATCGGTAAATCCAGTACCATCTTTATTTGGCTCTAACTGTAAGGCACGTGTAAGCATTAATGCTACATGCTGACGCGTGATGGGTTCATTTGGTCTAAATGTCCCGTCTGGATAACCTGTGATGATACCACGACCTGCGATATTTTCAATCATCTCCTGTGCCCAGTTAGACGAGAGGTCTGTAAATGTAAGGGTAGGCTTTTTTACTGGTTTTTCTTCTTTCGGTGTTGATTTTACTGGTCCTGGACTTGGTGTTGGGTCTACTGGTTTTGGTCCTGGACTCGGCGGCGGATCTGCTGGTCTTGGTCCTGGATCGATGGGTGGAGTAATCGGAATAGTGCTCCACTGGGCATATAAGATGAGATTCTCTGTTCCCATTGGGAAGGTAGTACCTGGTGTGTACGAATCACCACTTCCATCTGCCTTCGTATCCCAACCGATAAAAGTATGGCCTGTTTTCACTAGAGTTCCCGTATTACCCGCTGCTTTGACAGTCGCTCCTTCTTCATAAGGGCTGCTGACTGGGACACTTCCTCCTGTATTTCCGTTGCCGTCATATGTGACCGTGTGTGTCGGCTTTGTTGTCCACTGGGCATATAAGGTCAAATCCCCTGATTCCGTTGGGAAAGTAGTACCCACTGTGTACGGTATACCTGTTCCATCTGCTTTCGTATTCCAACCGATAAAAGTATGGCCTACTTTCACTAAAGTCCCTGTATTATCTGCTACTGTGACCTTGGCTCCTTCTTCATACGTACTGCTGACTGGGACACTTCCTCCTGTATTTCCGTTACCGTCATACGTGACCGCGTATATTGGGCTTACTGTCCACTGGGCAAATAAGATGAGATTCCCTGATTCCATTGGGAAAGTAGCACCCACTGTGTACGGTGTACCTATTCCATCTGCTTTCGTATTCCAACCGGTAAAGCTATGGCCCGTTTTCACTAGAGTTCCCGTATTTCCCGCTGCTTTGACAGTCGCTCCTTCTTCATAAGAGCTGCTGACGGGGACACTTCCTCCTGTATTTCCGTTGCCGTCATATGTGACCGTGTGTGTTGGCTTTGTTGTCCACTGGGCATATAAGGTCAAATCCCCTGATTCCGTTGGGAAAGTAGTACCCACTGTGTACGGTGTACCTGTTCCATCTGCTTTCGTATTCCAACCGATAAAAGTATGGCCTACTTTCACTAAAGTCCCCGTATTACCTGCTACTGTGACCGTGGCTCCTTCTTCATACGTACCACTTACTGGAACACTTCCTCCAGTACTTTCGTTGCCATCATATGTGACCGTGTATGATAGCTTGGGTGCACTATATTTACCATGAATCGTCATAGATTCTGTTACTTTCCCATCCCAAGGAGTAGTAAATTCATTATCTGTGAACCAACCTAGAAAATTGCTAAACTTGTGTATTTGATTTAAAAAGGGTTTGGAATTTTCACCAGGTATCGGACCTCTAAAGATTACTTTAACTAACTGATTTTCATAAAACGCAGCCCATCCTATACTTGTCACACTACTTGGGATTTCCACGCTCGTTAGATGATTTTTCTGAAACGCAAAGTCACCTATATTTGTCACACTATCTCCTAGTTTCAAGCTCGTTAACTGATTTTCATAAAACGCAAGCCATCCTATACTTGTCACACTATTTGGGATTACAAGGCTCGTTAGCTGATTATTTTCAAATGCACCATTCCCAATATTTGTTACATCATTTGGCATTTCCACACTTGTTAACTGATTATTTTTAAACGCGCTCCTCCCTATAACTGTAACACTATTCGGGATTTTCACGCTCGTTAGTTGATTATTTTCAAATATGCCCTCCGGTATTGCTGTCATACTATTTGGGATTTCCACGCTCTTTAGATGATTATTTTTAAATATGCCATACCCTACCGTTTTCATACTATTTCCGAGTGTCACGCTTGTTAGTTGATTATTTCCAAACGCGCTATTCCCTATAACTGTCACACTATTCGGGATTTTCACGCTCGTTAGTTGATTATTTTCAAATATAGCCTCCGGTATTACTGTCATACTATTTGGAATTTCCACGCTCGTTAAATGATTTTTTGCAAACGCTTCTGGTCCTATATCTATTACACTATTTGGAATTACGATGCTTGTTAACCGATTATTTTCAAACGCACCCCATTCTATATTTGTCACACTATTTGGGATTACAAGGCTCGTTAGCAGATTATTTTCAAACGCACCTCCTCCTATATTTGTCACACTATTTGGGATTACGATGCTCGTTAGCTGATTATTCCAAAACGCGTTAGAGCCTATCGTTGTCACACTATCTCCAATTATCACGCTCTTTAGCTCATTATCTGCAAACGCAAAGTGACCTATATCTGTCACACCATCTCCGATTATCACGTCCATTAACTTATTATTTTTAAACGCTTGTAAGCCTATATTTATCACACTATTTGGGATTTTCACGCTCGTTAGCTCATTATCTGCAAACACTGCATTCCCTATCGTTTTCACACTATCTCCAATTATCACGCTCGTTAGTTGATTTTTTGCAAACGCTGACAAGTGTATATCTGTCACACTATCTCCAATTATCACGCTTGTTAACTTATTATTCTCAAACGCTGCGTCCAATACTTTTATCACACCGTTCGGAATTTCCAAACTTTTTAGTTGATTGTTGGTAAACGCGGTTATCCCTATTGATGTCACACTATTTGGGATTTCCACGTTTGTTAGTTGATTGTTCGCAAACGCGCTATTCCCTATAACTGTCACATTATTTGGGATTTTTACGCTCGTTAGTTGATTATTTTCAAATATGCCATCCGGTAATATTGTCATACTTTTTGGGATTTCCACGCTAGTTAGCCGATTATTTTTAAATATGCCATACCCTATCGTTGTCATACTATCTCCGAGTGTCACGCTCGTTAGCAGATTTTCAGCAAACGCAATTCCTTCTATATTTGTCACACTATTTGGGATTACGATACTCGTTAACTGATTATTTTTAAACGCGCCTGATTTTATCGTTGTCACACTATCTCCAAGTGTCACGCTCGTTAGCTGATTTTCAGCAAACGCACCTTCTCCTATACTTGTCACACTATCCCCGATTTCCACGCTCGTTAGCTTATTTTGAGAAAACGCAATAGCCCCTATCGTCGTTACACTATCTCCCAGTCTCACGCTCGTTAACTGATTTGAATAAAACGCAGTTTCCTCTATGTTTTTCACACTACTTGGAATTTCTATACTCTTTAGCTGATTTTTTGCAAATGCGCTCCTCCCTATCACTGTTACACTATCTCCCAGTCTCACGCTCATTAACTTATTTCCAAAAAATACATGTTCATCTATATATGTCAAACTATTTGGGATTTCCACGCTCGTTAGTTGATTATTCGAAAACGCACCATTCCCTATCGTTGTCACACTATCCCCGATTTCCACGCTCGTTAGACTATTACCAACAAACGCAGATTTCCCTATCGATTTCACACTATTTGGGATTACCACACTCGTTAGCCGATTAGTATGGAAAGCATCATTTCCTATCGATGTAACGCTACCTCCCATTGTCACACTCGTTAGATTATTATCAAAAAACGCTTTATCTCCTATCGCTGTCACACTATTTGGGATTTCTACGCTCGTTAGGTACTTATGACCAAACGAATAATCCCCAATCTTTGTAACAGTTTTCCCACCGATTGTCTCTGGAATAATTACGTCTTTTGCTCCACCCCGATAATGATTAATAGTTACTGTACCATCCCCATTATCCCCCGTTTCGAAATCACTTTCTGCTACTGGTGCTGCATAGCTTATGCATGGATTGATGATGAGCAGCACACACATCCAAATCGATAACTGTATCTTTGACGTACTTCTTGCATGTTTTCTTTTCATACGTTCCATATCATCTCCTTTCCAACCTAAATGTTTCCTACTTCGTTTTTCCTGTTAATCTCGTTTTTAAAATATGAAACAAATTTTTTACGCCTTACTGTTACTTATTTTTCTCGCAATACTGTGGCATACTAATCTTTTTCTATTCATATCACTTTCGTTTAAAACTGCCACCTTTGCAATAAATATAGCTTTCTATAAGTTTATGTTAATTTCACTCGACTTTTCTTAATGAAACCTTAATGAATCTGCATAGTGTTGAAAAATAAATTTATCAACACACAAAATAGAAAAATAAAAATGCATGCAGCGACCTCAAAAAGGTTACTTCATGCATTTTACTTATAACACTTTCTCTAAGAAATCCTTTGCACGCTGCGTTGCTGGTGCCGAGAAGAATTCCGCTGGCGATGCATCCTCAATCAACTTACCACCATCTAGGAATAAAATACGGTCTGCAACTTCACGTGCAAAGCCCATCTCATGTGTGACGATTAACATTGTCATACCAGAGTCTGCTAAGTTTTTCATAACCGCTAAAACCTCTTTTACCATCTCAGGGTCAAGTGCTGAGGTCGGTTCATCAAAAAGCATCACTTTCGGATCCATCGCAAGTGCACGTGCAATTGCAACACGCTGCTTTTGACCACCAGAAAGACGATTTGGATACTCATTACGTTTTTCAAAAAGGCCAACTTTCGTTAATAGCTCTTCAGCCTTTTTTATCGCAGCTACTTTATCCATACCTTTGACGTTAATTGGTGCATACGTTAAATTTTCCAACACTGTTTTATGCGGGAACAAGTGAAAATGCTGAAACACCATGCCGACATCCTCACGCACCTTCATAATATCAGTTCCTTTGTCCGTTAAAATAGCGTCGCCAATTTTCACTTCGCCACTTGTCGGCTGTTCTAGTAAATTTAAACAACGGAGAAACGTTGACTTACCAGAGCCTGAAGGGCCAATAATAGCGATTACTTCTTTTTCTTTAATTTCATTTGATATGCCTTTTAGGACCTCATTTTGTCCATATGATTTGTGTAAATCCGTAACTTTAATCACTTTTTCTCATTCCTTTCTCGATTTTCTTACCAAGGAACGTTAAAATAAGCGTCATAATATAGTAGATTAAACCTGCAATCAGTAATGGTTCAAGGTAACGATACGTAGCACCACCTACAATATACGCACGGCGCATAATATCGAGTGCACTAATAACTGTCACGACAGCTGTTTCTTTATTTAAGGTGATAAATTCATTCACTAAAGATGGTAAAATATTTTTCACTGCCTGTGGAATGATAATATCTTTCATCATTTTTGCATAAGGAATACCAAGCGCTAAGGCTGCTTCTTGTTGCCCTTTATCTACGGCATTAATCCCGCCACGAATGATTTCAGAAATATAGGCTGCGGAATTTAAACCAAACGCAATAATCGCTGTCGGTACAGGTTCAATTTGAATATCAAGTAACTGTGGTACTGCAAAGTAAATAATCAATAACTGAAGTACAAGCGGTGTACCACGGAAAATTGACGTATACACATCAGCAAACAAGCGGAGGACTGTAATTTTCCCGATTTTGCATAATGCTAATAAAATACCAAATATAAACCCAATGATTGATGCACCAATTGCAATTTGAAGTGTAACACCTATTCCTTTTAATATATAAGGAATAGAGGGAATTACATCTGTAAAATCAAGATTCACAGTGTATCCCTCCTTTCTCATTTCTTCTTATTCAATTTCACTGAAGTTATTCTGCTGATTGAAGCCACTTTTCTTCAAGCTCTTTAATTTTTCCTTCTTCAATTAACTCTTTTAAAGCTTTGTCAATTTGGGCTTTCAATTCACTACCCTCAGCTACTGCGATTGCTTTATAGTCTGCTACTTGTTCTTTTATAGGCAATGCTATTAATTTATCATTCTTTTTCACATAACCTTCAGCTACGCCACTTTCGACGATGGCTGCATCTATACGTTTGGCCATCATATCTTGTACGATTTCAGGAACACGCGTACGACTTTCGTTTTTGAAATCAATTGTTTTCGCCATTTCTTTTGCCATTTCTTCTTGAATAGAAGCCGTTTGTACACCAACTATTTTACCTGCTAAATCAGCTGATGATTTAATACCACTATCTTTTTTCACAATAAGAACTTGTCGCGTTTCATTGTATGGCTTTGAGAAATCGACTACTTTTTCACGTTCTTTATTTGGGCTCATCCCAGAAATAACGAAGTCAAGTTTGCCCGCTTGTAATGCTGGTACTAAACTGTTGAAATCCATATCTTGAATTTTTACATCAAATCCCAATTTTTCACCGATCATGTAAGCTAGATCGATGTCATAACCGATAATCTCTTCACCTTTTGCAGAATCTACGAATTCGAATGGTTTATAGTCTGCTGATGTACCCATTATTAAAACTTTTTTATCGCCTTCATTATCTGAATCAATGTTTGAACCTGAATCAGCACTTGAGCCTGAATCCTTTGTGCCACAAGCTGCAAGAATACCAATGACAAACACAAGCATAAGCATAAATAATTTGTTCTTCATGTTGAAACTCCCCTTTTATATGATATTTTTATGATGAATGAAACATCTATTTTCTGAAAAAAGCGGTTTGGATATTTATTCACTATTGATAATAAATATTCTATCTACTATTTAAGATATACTCTTTTAAAATACATTTCAAGTAATATTCTAAATTTTTTAAAGGAAATACATTACACATAATATTCAGAATAATTAATTTAAAATCACTTAGCTGCAATATTTCCACAATTACACTTGCGAAAAAAACAGATCTCCGTAAAAGGAAATCTGTTTTATATTATTCTTCACCTGGAAATAGTTTTTGCTTGAGTTCATCCTCGCCAGAACCTTCAGCTAACGGTACACGTGAACGGTAAGCAGCCCGGCAAATCAAGTGCCCAGCTACTGGTGCCGTTACAAATACGAATAATATGCCCAAAATTAAACGTACACTAACATAACCATCATGCACCCAAAAATAAATAAATGCTCCGAGCAAGCACGTCAACACCGACAAAGTTGAGCTTTTCGTCGCTGCATGGGAACGTGTATATACATCCGGTAAACGAATCATTCCAAATGCACTAATAACACTAACAATTGAGCCAATTAATATGAGGATGACAGCTGCCAATTCAATCATTTGATTTACGTTCAACAATCACACCTCTTTCGATATATTTCGTAAAGGCAATTGTCCCTATAAACGCTAAAATACCAAGAATCAAGATCGCTTCTAAATATGCCTTCGTTTTTAATACAATCGACACAATCGCGATTGCCGATAATAAGTTAATACCAATTGTATCAAGTGCGATCGCGCGGTCTGGCATTGATGGCCCTCGGATTACTCGATATAAGGACAGTGCAATCGACACACTAAAAAGTGCAAGTGCCAGTAGCAAAATTTTATCAATCATTAGCGTGTCACCTCCATAATTGCCTGTTCAAACTTACCGATGGAACGAATGACGGCATCCTTTGACTCTTCCATATCCATAGCATGTATATAAAACAAGTCGCCCTCTTCAGACACTTCCATCACAACAGAGCCCGGAGTCAACGTCAGCAATAGTGCTAACGCTGTTATTTCCCAATCACCTTTCAGCTCCGTTTTATATGTGAATATACCTGGTGTGATATTTAGTTTCGGTGTCGTAATTTGTTTCAACACACTATAACTCGATAATAGTAGCTCCCAAATAAATAACATCATAAGCTTAAATATTGAAAATACACGCCGCAAGTAAAACTGCGTACCGTAAAAGCGGTGCATCGCATACAAAATACCAATACCCACGATAAAGCCCATTAAAAATGTCGTAAACTTGGGTGTGATTTCATCTTGTAATAAAAGCCAAAGTGCTGCGATAAATAAATTCAAAATAAATTGTCCTGCCACTATTCACTCACCTCGCCTTGCCATGTCTCGCCGTCTAATACTGCATCAATATAAATAGAAGGGTCATAGAGTGTTTCTGCTGCATCTGTGACATACGGCGCCATTAGTTCCGCTCCTGCACCTAAACCAATCGTACAAGCCGCCAGTAACACCAATGGAAGCACAATCCGCTTCGGTAATGGCTTTTCATCTTCCAAACTAATAATTGTTTCACCAAAAAATGACGAAAGAAAAATGCGTAATAGTGAATACAAAACAACTAAGCTTGATAAGAAACCTAATCCTAAAAGAACAAAATTACCGCCTTCAATCGCACCTTGTCCAATTAATATCTTACCTAAGAATCCACTAAGTGGTGGAATTCCAGCAAGAGAGCACATAACGATAAAGAACAGCCACCCAAATAACGGATAGTTTCGAATAAGTCCACTCATTTTATCAATAACGGTTTCACCAGTTACATAAATCATTGTGCCAACTGCTAAAAACAGCATCGCCTTTGCCACCATATCATGCATTAAATAATACGTTACCCCTTGTAACGCAGATTCTGTACCAATGGCAAGACCCGCTACAATAAATCCTACGCCAATTATTACATTATAAGAAGCAATCGTACGCACATCGCGGCCTGCTAATGCACCCAAACAACCTGCAATAATTGTAATAGCAGCCATAACTGCTAATACCGTGTGTGTTACGTCCGTATTATTTGGGAACAATAATGTAAATGTACGTACAAGTGCATAAATACCAACCTTTGTTAAAAGTGCCGCAAATAATGCTGCCACCGCAGTTGGAGGTGCACTATACGAACCTGGTAACCAGAAGAATAATAGAAGTCCCGCCTTTAAACTAAAGACCACTAAGAATATTAGCGCTACTGTTGTAATAAGTGGATCAGCGCCCGCTTCCATTACACGCACTGAAATATGCGCCATATTCAATGTACCAATTGTGCCGTATAAAAAAGCTAGTGCCACAAGAAAAATCCATGATGCTACAACATTAATAAGTACATATTTTAGCGCTTCGCGTAGCTGAATTTTCCCACCGCCAAGGCCAATCAATGCATACGATGCCAATAACATAACCTCAAAGCACACAAATAAATTGAAAATATCGCCCGTTAAAAATGATCCATTGACCCCTGCTACCATCAGTAGTACAAATGGATAAAAATACATTTTTTCATACGGTACACCAATTGTGAAAATCGCATATAACACACAAATAGCCGAAACAATATTCGCCACAAGAACAAGTAATAAGGCAAATGAATCTGCTACAAATAAAATACCAAAAGGCGGTAGCCAACCACTAAAATCAATACGTAGTACACCTTGCATTTGAACTTCATGCAGTAAAACTATGCTGACAATCGCTACAAAGACCAAGGTCACTAAGCTAATAATCCGTTGCAACACAACATGCTCACGTAAAAATACTAATAAAATTGCTGTTATAACGGGTATAATTAAAGGTAAAACAATCATATTACTCATCTGGCGTACCTCTCAATTCATCAAAGTCCCCTGTACCATTTGTTTTATAAGCACGGTAGCCTAGAACAAGCACGAACGCCGTCACTGCAAAGCTAATTACAATTGCTGTTAATATTAACGCCTGTGGCAACGCATCTGTATATGGACCTTCTGATTCACCGATTAATGGCACATCGCCTTTTTTCAGTCCACCCATTGTTAATATAAGCAAATGCGCAGCATGCGATAATACTGCTGTTCCTAAAATTACACGTAATAATTGCTTGGAGAGGATTAAATACGTTCCTACAGCTACTAATACGCCAATTAAAATTAGTATTAAAGACTCCATAGGCTATTCATCCTCACTTATACTTAAAATTATCGTCACTACAACTCCTACAACAGTTAAAGCAACACCTGCTTCAAAAATTGTCACAGTGGAAAAACCCATCTTTCCAAAAACAGGGACTTCCACATAACTAGAAACTTGTGTCAAAAAAGGTGCATCAAAGAAAAGTGAACCAATTGCTGTCCCAGTGGCAAGAAGCACACCTAATGCAGCAACCTTTTTAAAATCAAACGGCATCCCTTTATGCACCGTCTCAATATCATAAGCTAAATACAAAAGGACAATACCCGAAGCAAGGACAAGCCCGCCAATGAACCCACCACCTGGTGCATGATGCCCCGCAAAGAACAAATACACACCCAGCGTTAAAATAATGAATACGACCGCCTTCGCCACGGTACGCAATATCACATCATTAATCTTCATGGTTTGTCTCCTCCTTTCGTGGCTTTAGCTTTATCAGCGTATATACGCCCAAGCCCGCAATAAGAAGTACAACAACTTCGAGCATCGTATCAAATGCACGGAAATCTCCTAATATCGTGTTCACAATATTCGAGCCCCCTGCTAATTCATACGCATCATTAAAATATCTTGATATTGGTTCAAACTTATCGTAATGTACGACGGCTAGGCCAATTAATGTCACTGTTGCCCCAACAAAAATCGAAATCATTGCATTCGACCATTTCACACGTTTTCGCGAATTTTCTGGCATTAAAGCTGGTAAATATTTAAAGCATAGTAAGAACAATGCTGTTGTGATAGATTCTACAACAAGCTGCGTTAATGCTAAATCCGGCGCCCGGAAAATCACGAAGAAAAACGCAATTGAATAACCAAGTACTCCATTTAACAGCACTACTGTAATACGCCCTTTGGCAAACAACATAAAGACAGCTGCGAACATCATGACGAATATTAAAATTAACTCATAAGATTCTACCGCAGAATCCTTAGCAAAATTAAATGCAAATGCATCAGACCAAACGAAGTATCCCGCAATAAGCGCTACAAAAAAAACATAAATGTAAACAAAGTAATGCGTTAAATTCCCTGTCATATATCGATTTGTTAACTTCGCTGAGCTATTTTCACTAAAAGTAATCACGCTATTGTAGTAAGCATTGAATGAATATTTTTGCGTAAACATCCGATATACTGGCTTCCATCTTTTTAGCGTTATAAACAAAATTACACCAACTATTACAACGCCAAACGTCATCAATAACTCTGTATTAATGCCATGCCATGCATAAATATGTGGCGTTAACTCGCTAGCAGATGGGAATGTCGGATAGATACTTGCCATCGCTGGCTCTAAAATATAATGCCCTAAGATATTCGGGAAGAAAAAGATCCCCACTACTAACGTACAAAGCACGAGCGGTGAAATTAACATACCTATCGGTGCTTCATGTGGTTTTTTATCCATCTTATCAGGCTGTAATTTCCCCAAAAACGTTTTTCCAATAAGAATCATACTGTAGACAAAAGTGAAAATACTTGCTACCCATGCGACAACCGGGAATAAAATACCTACATCTGCAATAGAGAACACCTCAACATCACGAATAGCTATTACAGCTGCAAAAAACATCTCCTTACTTAAAAAACCATTAAATGGCGGTAAGCCGGCCATCGATAATCCACCAATAACCGCAATCGTGAATGTTATTGGCATCAGTGCCATTAACCCACCTAAACGACGAATATCACGTGTCCCTACCTCATGATCGACAATACCAACCATCATAAATAGCGCACCTTTAAACGTGGAGTGGTTGACGAGATGAAATAACGCGGCGAAACTTGCTTGCGTATAAATAATAGAACTCTCTGCATAGCCAAAATAATGCCCCACAGAACCTAATCCAAACAAGCTCATAATTAACCCGAGCTGACTAACTGTAGAATATGCTAACAGTGCCTTCAAATCTGTCTGACGCACTGCATTAAATGAGCCCCAAAACAGTGTCACTAAACCGATACCACTTACAAGCCAGAACCATAGTAACTCTCCACCAAATACTGGTGAAAAACGTGCTACAAGGTAAATTCCAGCCTTCACCATTGTTGCTGAATGTAAGTACGCACTAACCGGAGTTGGAGCTTCCATCGCGTCAGGTAACCAAATATGGAATGGAAATTGCGCTGACTTTGTAAATGCACCTAGCAATACAAGGAATAACGCTGGCAAGAATAACGTATGCTCACTTACTGTAGCAACATCTGCAATAATTGCGCGAATGCTAAATGTTCCAGATGCTACATATAGCATTAAAAAGCCAGCAAGCATCGACAGCCCACCGAAGACAGTAATCGTCATTGCTTTGCGTGCACCGGCACGAGATGCTTTACGATGATGCCAAAATGCTATTAATAGGAATGATGAAACACTCGTTAATTCCCAAAACGTATAAAGTACCATCAAATTATCTGAAAAGACGACACCAAGCATAGCGCCCATGAATAGTAATAAATAGCAGTAGAAATGATGAAGTGATTCTTTCGTTGATAAATAAAAAATAGAATATAAAATGACTAAACTACCCACACCCGTAATCAGCAATCCAAAAATCATACTGAGGCCATCTAGGTACGTCGTGAAATTTATATCAAAAGAGGGAATCCACTCATATGTATAAATAAATGTTTTACCAGCAGCAATTTGAGGAATATGCATTGCAAGTAAAAGAAACAATATGATTGGAACGGACAAAACAAACCAGCCAAGATGAATCGGTCGCCTTAGTCGCCTATACAAAAGCGGAATTAGGGCCGCACATACAAATGGCAAAAATATCGCTATTAGAACTGTAACCAAATAAAAACCTCCTACACTCAAATTCTTCTCCGCAACTTTGCCACTGATACGTTCTTTTCTAAAAAATATCAGCAACATTTCGGAGGATTTTAACTTAATTCAGCAGGCGTTTAAACAACTGCTACTGACGCTTCGCTTTCGTGCAAAAACATCTGCTACTGACGCTTCGCTTTCGCGCACAAAACATCTGGTGAATTAAGTTAATAAATCTAACATTTCAAAATTTCCCTGAAATATCGGATTTTTTTAAGACACTTGACTAACTATTTAACTAACTGCATAATAATGTGGCATGTAGGGGGCATTTCCTCTAAATGTACTGTATGCATAAATTAACTAACTAGAAAGCATTGATGTAAACTTGATTTCTCAAGGTTAACCGATATATTGCAAGATAATTTTATACAATTTAAAGTATACATTATAAATATCCATTATGCACTGTAACAGTATTGATTTTAGCTGTTTTAGGATGAATTCCTCAAAAACGAACGAAAAAAAACAAAATTATAATAGGATAAGGGGTGTGATTTTTTTGAAACATGTAAAAGGAAGATTGGACGAAAGTATTTTAGTATGTGTGTATTATGGACAGAATGGTGAACGTTTAATTCGCCGTGGCCAAAAAATTGCATCAATGCTCGATTGTCCACTTTATATTTTATCCGTTGATTCGCAGCCATTCGATACATTCGATGCAGAAAAATCTCGATACATTGAGCAATGGAAGAGTTTATCTGAAGAGCTTGAGGTAGAAAAGTTTATTTTACGAGATAATGAAAAACGTCCTATTCAGAAAGTAATTAGTGATGTAGCAAAAAGTTATGGCATCTCTCAAATTATCGTAGGTCAAAGCGCTCAAAGTCGCTGGGAAGAAATTACGAAAGGTTCATTCTTGAATGTCTTGTTAAAAGAAGTCCCATTTGTTGATTTCCACATCGTTGCCGTGCAACGTCCTACAGAAGAAGAAATCTACGATACATATGAAAAAGGTGTACGTGCGTATTTAGTTAAAGAGAGCAATCACTTTAAAGTAGCATTCACCTGTCCAAAATATGTTTCAATTGAGGGGATTTTCTTTAAAGAAATCGGTACCGATTTCGACAATGGTATTTTCAAATTTACGTACAACGACAAAATGCACGAAGTCCATATTGTTGAGGGTCTCGTTGTCGACGAAAAGCATTTACCTGCAGAATTTTTATCACCACTACAGCAATAAATACAAACACGCCTTTCTATAAAAAGAAGGCGTGTTTTTTTCGTATAACCATCATTTTTAGAATTTAATCCGTCAGTTGAAACATTCTATCCGTCACTTTCCCCGTCTTATCCGTCTAAATCTTACAAAGTAGAGGCTGGCTTATCTTTTGGTAAGAAGAATGCAACTAATAATAATAAAGGTAATAGCGATACCACAATCATTGTAAAATCAATACCTTTATGATCCATTAAGACACCGATCGCAATCGCACCAATTGCCCCCATACCAAAAGCAAAGCCTGTTGTTAAGCCTGCCATCGTACCAATCTTCGTTGGAACAAGCTCCTGTGCGTAAATAACTGTCACCGAGAAGCTAATCATAATAAGAGTTCCAATAATAATTAAAAATATTGTTGCTACCCATAATGGTACATATGGTAACGCTAAACAAAATGGTAACGGGACAACTACAGAAAGTAATATTACATTTTTTCGGCCTATACGATCTGACAATGAACCACCGAAAAATGTCCCTACTACACCAAACGCCATAAATGCAAAAATTAATATTTGTCCAATACGTAAGCTGACATTATAATGATCCATCAAATAAAACACATAGAAATTTGTAATATTCGTAGTATAAAATGATCGGGCAAAAATAATAATAAATAATAATGTTACTGCAATGCCCACTTGCTTTTTTGTCAGTGGAGGCAATGATGAGACTAGAATCCGTTTTTTCTTAGAAGCAAGCTCTTGTTCTAATTGCTCCTTGTACCACTTCGAAATTTTCCCTAATAAGATGATGCCCACTGTTGTAGCCAGTAATACAAGTGCTGCTCCACGTTGGCCATAAACATCCAAAATAAATGCACTAATTAATGGGGCAAGTGCTTGTCCTGAATTACCCCCGACCTGGTAAATGGATTGCGCTAATCCTCTTTTCGATCCTGCAGCCATAAAAGATACACGCGAGCCTTCTGGGTGAAATACTGCTGAGCCAAAACCAAGAAACAATACCGCAACAATTATTATCCAGTACTGTGTCGAAAACGCTAGTATTGCTATTCCAATAAATGAGCTAAACATACCAATTGGTAATGCATAGGGCATTGGTTTTTTATCACTAGCAAAACCTACAACTGGTTGCAGTACAGATGCGAAAATATTTAACACGAATGAAATTAATCCTAGCTGTGTAAAGGTTAATCCTAAATTTCTTTCTAACAAAGGGAACATCGCTGGAATAACCGATTGCATCGTATCGTTTATTAAATGGGCAACCCCTATTGCAATCATAATCGGATACACTGGATTATTAAAATTGGCAGATTGTTTATTCATTGCTGTCATCACACTTTCTTTACTCTACATATTTATTTGTCGCATACTATTTTCCTTTTTGCACAAGCTATATTTCGACAGCATTAAAGGAGTTGATATGTATGGAAAGTTTTTTTCATGCTAACTTTTGGGAAATGATTCTTCGAACGACGCTTTCCTTTTTCGCACTACTAATTTTGGCGCGTATACTTGGTAAAAAACAGCTCGGACAATTGACCTTCTTCCACTACATTACGGGTATTACATTTGGATCTATCGCTTCTGAGATTGCCTCACAAGCTGAAACACCATTTCTAGATGGACTCATCTCGGTGATTTGGTGGAGTGTCTTAACTTATCTAATGACCATCATCACCATAAAGTCAAAAAAAGCGCGTGTCCTTGTCGATGATAAGCCAACCATTGTTATCCAAAACGGCTTATTACTTGAATCTGCATTGAAAAAAAGCCGCCTTCATATGGATGAGCTAACGATGTTACTTAGAGAACAATCCATTTTTTCTGTCCAAGACGTGCAATATGCACTTTTTGAAACAAACGGAAAGCTAAGTGTACTTTCAAAAAAGGCTGAGCAAGCTGCAACAAAACAAGATGTAAAAGCTGATGTTACACCTGCAGCCTATATACCAACAGAAGTTGTATCAGATGGTCAGCTCATCTACGAAAACCTTGTAGAACTTGATCTAACAGAAGATTGGCTTATGAAAAAGTTAAAGAAACAAAATATCCATAATGTTACAGATATCTATTTTGCACAAGTTCAATCGAACGGATCACTCTATATAAGCTTAAAAGACAAAGCGAGACAAGCAAATCCATAATAGCTTGTCTCATTTTTTATGTCAGTCAACTTTCATAATATCAAGTGGTGTAATTATACCAATTAGCTTCTCCTGCGGCTTTCCATGCTCAGTAATTAGCAACGCCTCAAAACGACGACCTCGTTCCACCCCTTGCTTAAAAATTTCCTCCGCCTCATATATCGTTATGTATCTACTAACAAATTTATAATTCACTTTATTTTTTTCATGCAATAAAATATCATGCATTGTCGGAATATGTTTAGGCAGTTGATTGCCTGCCATCGTAGTTGCAAGCCAGTTTGTAATACCTACTGTTGTTACAAGACCCTTAAACTGATCTTTATGATACACAGGAAATTGCGTAAATTTTCGACTTCGAATAACCTTTAGTACATGCTTTAACGAATCTCTTTCTTGGAAAACATGTACTTTTTTACGGAACATTTGCCCAACGAGCGTCGGCTTTGCAAGCGTAGAGTCCATATATTCAATTTTTTCCACAACATCTACATGTGGCTCGGCAATCACATATTCCATCGCCGTTCGATGATGGACAATCGCATTACGCAAATCCGCATAAGAACGTAAATCATCCTCATATTTACGTACTAATACATCCTTCTTCTTCGCCTGATCCACAAGCCGATAAAATGGCATAAAATCCTTTGCACCAATAATATCTCTCAATCGATGATCAATTCGATTAAATGCCGTGAGAAAGCGGTCTGAATTTTGTGTAGCCAATCGCAACACCTACTCCCTTCACATTTTTTCAGATTTATTTGATAAATCACGAGCTATAGCTACATTATATTCTTAAGTTATGTAGATTCCAATAAAAGTTAATACATATATGCCTTTTTATCCAATTAATCTGTATAATGATATAAGGTAATGGCAGAAACAATTTCCGACCAAATAAAAGAAGAGCAAAATAATACAAATTACGCAAAAAAATGTTACAAAGTCTGTTTCTACCATACATCTTATAGCACTAAACACTTAATTTAATATCTTTCAAGACTACTCAAATGTCACAACAAGCGAATTAACAGATATTAAAGAGTTATACACATTTTATAAACATACGAAGTGAGGCGATTAGTTTGAAAATAGTACATAAAGGTTTGTTTACCGCAGCTTTAACTTTATCCCTTATAACACCTGTAGTAATCGCACCGGTCGCACAGGCAAGTAGTGACTTTCAAGATGTGCCTAAAAACCATACCTACTACAAAGAAATTTCTACACTCCAAAAGTCTAACATCCTAAATAGTTATAACAATAACATATTCAAACCAGCAGCAAATATTTCACGTCAGGACGTAGCAGCTTGGCTCAATCGCGCCTTTGATTTAGAGCCAATTCGAGAAGGCATTACTTTTAAGGATGTCCCAAAAACGAGTGCATACTATAATGATATTCAAGCTGTGTACCGTGCGGGTATCGTTGACGGAAATGCCACTGGTAATTTCAACCCCACGTCACCCTTACAACGTGGTCAGATGGCGAAAGTGTTAGTTAATACACTAAAACTCGAGTTATCCCAACAAAGAGTACAATTTTCTGATACAAAGTCACACTGGTCAGCGCCATACGTCCAAACCTTAGTGGAAAGTGGCATTACAACAGGTTATGGTAACGGTTTATTTAAACCTGATGATATGGTGTCCCGCCAGCATTATGCAGTATTTTTGTATAGAGTAATTGAGCTTTTAGAAAATGATAAACCAGTAGAAGATAGCCCGGTTATTGATAATGAAAAAGTGGACGAAACTGAATTGGAAAATTACGTTATTAAATTAGTGAACGAGCATCGTGCAACTCAGGGACTTTCACCTTTAACTAAAAATTCATTACTAACTAATGCAGCAGAGAAGCGAGCAATGGAAATAGTTGACCACTTTAGTCATAACCGCCCGAATGGGGATAAGTATGTGACAGCTGTACAAGAACAAAATTACAATTGGGGATATGCAGCTGAAAATATCGCTAAGTTTTCTACCCAATCGATAACTCAAAAATCTGCAGAAACATTATTTAACATGTGGAAAAATAGCCAAGGCCATAATGCCAATATGTTAAGTAAAGATGCAGAGGATATCGGTATAGGAATCTACATAAATAGTTACGGAGTCCACGGCGTTCAGTTGTTCGGAAAGCAGCTAAACTAACAGTTAGAGACATCATAGTCCTAAAACCTAAGGTATTTTCTAACTTATTGAGACTTACCGAAATTACTAATCTAACTTCTTTAGTAATTCTAATAGTAAAACGCCTGTAACCTTATTTAGGTTACAGGCGTTTTACTATTAGAATACGTTATATTATTAATGGAACATGGCAGTATTTATGTCACTTCTCTTTTGCTCAGATACTGTTCCCCCTTTTTAATAGCCCCAGTCATTCTGTTTTGTATAACATAAAAAACCTCTAAAATTTGGATACTTATGTCAAACTACCTTATAACAATACATCGCTTGATTCTTATTCCATTCCAATTTGCCAATGTGGTAATTATTAGGAAATTCAACACTATCGTTTTATCGATAGTAAACGCTTACATTTACTAGTGTTACGTACATCTTATAGAAACCATAAATTACATAGAATTTCGGTAAAGTTAAATTTACCAGGTATGAATTAAATCTCTTTTCTCAAAGGAAAATTTGGGAGTTATCCTAAATTATGCTATTCTTAACCAAGGAAGAATACTCTTATATGTGAAATAGTTTGCTGGAATTTTTAATATTTTATAAGAGAAGCTTTCCTTTTTTTTATTTTCTTGAACTAAACTAGATAAAAAATAGATGTGAGAAACGGTATAAGAATAACGTGAGTATTTTACTCACCTTTACGATGAGAGGATGAGTAAATGAAAGATAAAATTTTAGTAGTAGGAGGATATGGTCAAGTAGGTAAGATAGTATGCCATAGCCTCTCTCAACTATACTCAGGTAAAGTTATTTGTTCTGGTCGAAATTTTTCAAAAGCAAGGGAATTCTCAATTGAAACAAACGGGGCCATAATTCCTAAACAGCTTGATATTTATACTATTAAACAATCAGATAAAATCTTTAATGATACAGGTCTTGTTATTATGTGCCTAGACCAAAAAGATACACGTTTTGTAGAAATATGTATTGAGAATGAGATAAATTATATAGATATATCTCCCTCATATAAACTATTATCAAAAGTCGAAAAATTAAACGACAAAGCAAAAGAGTTTGGTACGACAATCGTATTAGGTGTCGGTCTGGCACCCGGTTTATCCAATTTATTAGTAAAACAAAGCATAAAACAATTTGATAAAA
Source organism: Lysinibacillus sp. NPDC096418 (assembly GCF_044762775.1). NCBI lineage: Bacteria > Bacillati > Bacillota > Bacilli > Caryophanales > Bacillaceae > Lysinibacillus > Lysinibacillus sp. NPDC096418. The sequence continues at coordinate 29,440 of NZ_JBIWEY010000010.1, read as the reverse complement.
TAAGCTCAGTTGACATGTATCTTATGCTTGGAATTGGCGAAAGACATGGAAGAGATGGAGTCGAATGGTTATTAAACAGCATAAATTCATCCTTCTACGCACTTGAAAACAACTCACCAAAACTAATGAATAGTTTTAGCGATGGTAAAAAAACAAAACTTTCAGAAGAACATGGTTTTAGAACTGCTTATAGATTTGACCTTGCAGATTAACACATTATTCAAAAAACACTTGGAATAGAAACTGTTTCATCTAGATTTTGCTATGATTCTACTTTTGTAACAAAAGAAGTAATGCTATTAAAGAAGGCTGGGATTTTTAATCTGCTGAAAATAGAATTCTTCAAAAGATTTTTTGTAAAACTATTCGAAAGTTTGCTCAATCTTTTTCAAAAACTACATATCGGTACAGATTCTTATGCGATAAAAGCCGAAGTAAAAGGAATGAAGGATGACGAGGAATTTATTCTTCACACCTCCCTCTCAGGAAACAATAATACTGAGATAACAGGAGAAGTTGCCTCAATAATTGGCGAAAAGTTAGTTAGCAACAATTATCCTGTTGGCGTACATTTTATTGAACAACTCTTCGGATTAGATGAAATTTATCCAATTTTATCAAAAAAGATAACACTTAACTTTGAAAACTACAAAGAATAGAAACCTATCACTATATTAATATCCAAATCTAGCTCGAACGGTGAGTACCTATAAATGCCATACACAATGTAGTTACCATTAAAGCTAAGTGGGCATCATTCCGCTGACTAAACATTATGGTCTTTAATCTAGAAGAATTCCATTGTCGGTGTGCGCCACTTCCTGTATATCTAGAAAAAGACGGAGCAAATTTATTTTGCTCCGTCTTTATACTTTCGCCATAGCTGCATTTTTTTTCATTGCAAAAGTACCTATGACAATACAAATTATTAGTAATACTATAGTCAATGCGATGCTCCACCAATAGTCCGGCGTCTCCATTGTTTCACGAATAAGTTGAACACCATACGCAGGTAATTTCCATGGAGACACTGGCCAGAATGTACCCACAACTGCATCCACAATCTGCCCCACAAAAATAATAACAAATGTACAAGCAGTCGCTACACTAGTTTTAAAAGCTGCACTCATTAGTAATGTTATCGATATTACAAATAATAGCCACATGAAATATGTTGCAAAACTGGCTAAAAGCATCGTCACTTCGAATTTCCCATATAAAATAATTGTATAGTAAACACTTGCCGCAAAGCCTGCCACAATACTCATTAGCCCAACAGCACCCATCACGACAAATTTACTCATAAAATATGCCACAAACGAAATTGGGCGTACATATAAAAGAGTCGCCATACCATTTGCTCGCTCTTTACTTATCACTCCTACAAAAGCAGCTATTAACACAAGTAAACCAATTGTTTGAAACTGCCCAATTGACGCTTGCAATAAATCTGCTGGTGCAAGTTCTGGCATTGAGATTGCAAAGCCCTCTGGTAAATTACCTACAGCATTTAAAATATCCATCATATAATAGTTTGTTAATGGGTCACTCATGCCAAGCAGTGCAAAGACTAGTGGAATCCATAGAAACTTCCAACTTCGCCATGCCTCACGAAATTCCTTCAGAAGGAGTACGTTAAATTCACTCATGTCCTTTTCGCCACCTTCATAAAAATTTCTTCAAGTGAAGCAGTTTTGCGCTCTACCTTTCGTATTGTAAACGTTGATGCACTTAGTCGCTCTAATAGCTGCTGCATATTCAAATTCTCCTCATGAATATCTACATATGTGTAACAGCCTTCTGCCTTTACAAACTGCTCATACTGACTAGCAAATAGTCTCGCTTCCTCTTCAGAACCAAATTCAACTACATACATTGGCTCATCAAAGCGCTGACGTACATCACGTAAAGTCCCCTGCTCTACAAGCTTACCATTTCGTAAAAACAATAGCTGATCTGTCATTTCCTCTGCATCATTTAAAATATGTGTAGAATACAAAATCGTCGTCTCTTGCTGTAAACCTTTCAGCAAGTTCAGTACTTCTCTTCGTCCAACTGGATCGAGCGCGGATACTGGTTCATCTAGCAATAGTAACTTAGGCTTATGCACTATTGCCTGGGAAATACCTAGTCGTTGCTTCATACCGCCAGAAAATGTAGCAATTTTCTTATGCAACGCATCTTCTAAGCCCACAAATTCTAATGTTTTTTGTGCCTCTAATTTTGCTTTTTTTGCAGGTACACCATTTAATCTTGCAGCCATTTCTACAAACTCTAGTGCACTTAACCACGGCTGAAATTGTGGATATTGTGGTAAAAAACCGATATTTTCACGCAAGTCTCCACCTACCATTTTCACACTACCTGCCGTAGGTTTTAATAAACCTATTAACATTGATAATGTGGTCGTTTTGCCAGCCCCATTCGGTCCAATAAGTGCTGTTGATGTATGTTCTTCAAGTTTAAAATCCAATGCATCTACAACGGTCTTGTCTGCATATTGTTTTGTAAGTCCTTTCACCTCTAGCAAAGTTGTCATGTTTGTTTTCTCCCCACTATGAAATATGCAATCGGTCCAAACAAACTAACGAATAAAATGATAAATACCCATAAAATCTTCGGGCCGTTCGTTGCATGGATTTTACGTAAATCAACAAGCGCCACAATTACTAAAATGAATTGAACCACAAGTAGTGGCGCAATGACTGCCCATGGAACCGCTGATAATTCCTCCATCATACAAAACACCTCGTTTTTTTGTTATAACATAACTATAACAAAAATTGTTCTAATATGTATATACCAATTTTTCGACAAAAAAATACGACAGCTAGAGTAAATCGTTCTAACTGTCGCATTCTATTTATTTATACAATTTTTGCAAAGCTGTTGCCATATTCGGACGAATTGTCACTTGTGGACGAGCTTCCTTCACAGCTGACTGTGCTTCCTCTAAAGAATCAGATAATTCAAGCTCCATTAATACAGCCGTCGCTGCAACACCAGCACGACCTCCGCCACTACCACAATGGAAGTACACTTTTTTCCCTTCATGATAAGCAGCTGTAATTTCTTTTGCCACCTTGTCAATCGAAGTAGCCACAGCTAAATCCTCATCTGCAATAGGAAGATGCTTGTACAGATAGCGGAGTTCTTTCTGTTCTGCATCAGTTAAGCCATTCACACGTACATCAATAACAACATCTACTGCTTCATTGTCAAAAGCAGCTTCCGCGTCCTTGACGCCCCCAAAATATAATCGATCTTTCACTAAAACATCATAGTTTCTCTCCATCATTGGCACCCCCCGCACTATTATCGTAACAAATGTTTAATATCCTCGTAATACGGAAGAGCTGTTAATGCCCCTGCTTTTGTAGCTGCCATAGCGCCTAACTTGTTACCAAAACTTACACATCGCACTAGCTCGGCCTCTGTCGTCGGTAAACCGTTGTAATGTATGTCACGTAATACACCTGCCATGAATGCATCCCCAGCACCTGTTGTATCGACTGGTACGACTTTTTCTGTCGGTACATGTACTACCTCGCCGTTTAAAACTGCATAGGTACCATCTTCGCCAACTGTCACGAGAATAATAGGTACTAATAAGCTGTCTAATTTCTTAATTCCCTCTTCTAATGTAGTCGCTTCTGTTAAGAAAAATAATTCTTCATCCGTTACTTTTAAGATGTCTACGTCCTCAAAGAAAGATATAATTGTTTCTCTACAAACTTCCTCACTGCTCCAACGTAGTGGACGAATATTAGCATCCATTGCAATAATAACACCCTTCTCCTTCGCCATTTCAACAGCAGCACGTGTTGTTTCCAGTGCCGTTGGATGGAACATTGTGCCTGAGCACACATTTAGTAGAGATGCTTGTTTAAACGCAGCCTCATTTAATTGCAGGGCAGTTACTTGTAAATCCGGTGTCTCATCAACATAATCTTTAAAAATACGCTCGCAAGCCTCTGTTAAATGTACATATACTCCACTAACTCGTTTTACAGGGTCAAATACAGCATAATCCATGTTAACTCCTTCTTTAGCCAGCTCATCACGTACAAATTGAGATGTTTCGTCATCTCCTGTAATTGTAATTAATGCAGATGGTGCTCCAATACGGCTAATACCGGCAGCCACGTTTACTGTTGCCCCACCCATATATTTAGTAAAAGATGTGTTCGTCACATCGTCTGCGATATAGTCAATAAAGGCATCTCCATAAACTAATATCAAATCTTTATCTTTCTTTGTCATTATAGTACCTCCGGAAGTCTGTTCAATCCTAGATTAACATGAAGCTTCACTGCATATCAAATTCGTACCAAATATTTTGTTAGCTATATCTTTTAATGCAAAATTTCAATTCATTTGTTAATTGAATCTCATTGAAATTTCATATTTCTGAATACTAACGAAAACTAATGTAACTAACTCATTTCTGCTATACTTTCCTATAGAAAAGGAGGGATCTTGATTATGAGTATTACAATTCGACAAGCGCAACCACAGGATGCCCAAGCAGTTGTACCATTAATTATCGATGCCATTGGTGATATTGCTAATCGTTTAACAGGCGAACAAGAACCAAAAGCTATTGAACGTGAGCTTGCAGTCCTATTCAAACGTGAAGATAATCGCCATTCTTATTTAAATACATTCGTTGCTGTCCTGGACGAAAAAATATTAGGGATTCTCGTTTACTATAACGGTGAAGAAGTTATAGAAATGGATGCCAACTTGGTGAAATGGCTATCTGCAAAAAATGCGCCAAACATTATCATTGATAAAGAAGCACACGAAGATGAATACTATATTGACACTATTTGTGTTGCCCCTGAAGCTCGCGGTAAGGGCATCGGTACATTATTATTACAATTTGCGATTGATCAAACAAAAGAGCGAGGCTTTAGCAAATTGTCGTTAAATGTTGAGACAAAAAAAGAACAAGCGATTCGTCTTTATGAGCGCACAGGTTTTATTATTACAGAACCTTGGTCGATCATAGACGAACCATTTCATCATATGGTGAAAGAAATTTAGGATGTGAAAAATATATTATGAAAACCAAGTTACTTTATCCTCTAATGGTTGTCATTGCTGCGAGTAGCTATGGAATTCTATCAACTATCGTTAAAGTTGCGATGCTACATGGCTTTACATCATCAGAGGCAATTTCGAGTCAATATATTATTGGCTTTATGCTAATCTTGACGATTTTCATCGTAACCCAGAGACAATTACCTAAGCTTTCAAAGAAGGGGCTTCTCCTTTTAATCTGTGCTGGTACTTTCACCGGATTTACAGGCATTGTATATGGTGAATCATTGAAGTATTTGCCAGCTTCTCTTGCAGTCGTCATGTTATTCCAATTTACATGGATTGGCTTATTTATAGATTGTGCATTGCATAGACGCCTTCCAAGTCGCCCAGAGACACTCTCACTTATCGTTTTATTTGCCGGCACAATTTTAGCAGCTGGTTTAATTGATGTCGATTTAAGTGGTATAGCATGGCAAGGTTGGGTATTTGGTTTAGCTGCTGCTTTTAGCTTTGCCTGCTTTATTCAGTTTAATTCTCGCTACGTTGAGGGTGTTACTACGACAGCGCGTGTACTGATTATGTCTTTCGTCGCGCTTGTTGTTATCAGTATCTTCCTGAATCCTGAAATCGCTTGGAATGGTAAGCTTTTTAGTGAAGGCTTATGGAAATACGGACTAGCACTTGGTCTATTTGGTATTATTTTACCGATTTATTTATTTTCCATTGCTGTACCAAAAGTTGGTGGTGCGCTTGCTTCCATTCTAAGTGCCATGGAATTACCCGTTGCAGTGACAGTTTCAGTTATCGTTTTACACGAACCTTTAACATTGGTACAAGTAGCAGGTATCATTCTTGTCATCCTCGGCATGATGCTTCCGACTTTACTCGGTCTAAGACGGCAAAGAATATAAAAACTCCAAAACTCCTTAAAATGGTAATGTTCCATTTTAAGGAGTTTTTTTGAATTACACCCAAATACCATTGATATCCAATGTTTACTTCGTTTATGATGGTAATAATGTTAGAATATTTTAACTATTGATGACATTAATGGTTGGCGTATGTATTATACTTCTATATGTATGCTATTCACTATAAAGGAAGGGGAAGATGATTATGAAGAAAACACGTATTTTCGGCTTTTTACTTGTACTTATGCTTTTGATTTTAGCTGCATGTAGTAACGATGACGGCAAAGATACTGCAAATAATACAAAAGATGGCGACTCTGAAAAAACAGATGCACAAGCGTCTCCATCTGGAAAACTTGTGATTTACACAGGTCGCGATGAAGAAATGGTGCAAGGCGTAATCGATCAGTTTAATGAGAAGTACCCGGACATTGAAGTGGAGTTTTTAACAATGGGCGCACAACAAATTTTAGAGCGTCTACGCGGTGAAAAAGCAAATCCTCAAGCAGATTTTTGGTGGGGGGGTACACAATCTGCTCTCATTGTAGGAGCCGATGAAGACTTGCTACATGCATGGGAACCGAGCTTTATCAATGCAATTGACGCGAATCATAAAGATGAAAAAGGTCGTTGGTTCGGCGAAATGCTACTACCAGAAGTTATTATGATTAATAGCGATACACTAACAAAAGAAACAGGACCTCAAGATTGGGATGAATTATTAGACCCTAAATGGAAAGACCAAATTTTAATTCGTGGCGTACTAGCCTCTGGCACAATGCGTACAATTTATTCATCCATGATTGTTCGCCAAGGTGCCGATACACCTGAAAAAGGCTATGACTGGTTATTAAAGTTAGATGCGAATACGAAAGAATATACACAGGATCCAAATGCACTTTATTTAAAATTAACACGCCAAGAAGGCAGTGTTTCTTTATGGAACCTTCAAGACATTTTGTTAAAGAAACATACAACAGACTATCCGTTTGATTACATCTATCCAAAGAGCGGTGCCCCTATTTTAGTTGATGGTGTCGGTGTCGTGAACAATGCGAAAAACTTAGAAAACTCAATGTTGTTCGTAGAGTTTTTATTTGAAAAAGAGATGGTTACAAAACTAGCAAATGATTACTATCAAATACCAACACGTACAGATATCGATAAAGCTGCAATGCCAGAATGGTATCAAGAGTTAGATTTAAAGACATTTGATATTGATTGGCAGCTTATGTCTGAAAAAGAAGCTGAGTGGATGGAGTACTGGGATACAAACGTAAAAGGTCGAGGTAAATGATATTTGTATAATTAACGTTTTTAACCTCGAGTGATTTTTCACTCGAGGTTTCCTATACAACTAAATACCAGTCAGAAAGGAGCATTTCATATGAAAAGTGTCAAAATAGAAAATGTTTCTAAACAATTTGGGCAAGTGCATGGTGTAAAAGATTTAAATTTGGACATTAAAGCTGGCGAATTTTTTACTTTCCTTGGTCCAAGTGGCTGTGGGAAAACAACAACGCTCCGTATGATTGCTGGCTTTTATTACCCTACTGAAGGGAAAATTCACTTTGATAATCGTGATGTGACCTTACTCCAACCCAATAGGCGTAATATCGGTATGGTGTTTCAAAACTATGCCCTCTTCCCACATATGACCGTAGACGAAAATATTGCGTTTGGTTTACAAGTACGTAAACTTTCTAAATCAGAAATAAAGCTAAAAGTCGATCGTATTCGAGGTCTTGTACATTTGAAGGAATACGGTAGCCGTAAAATTAATGAGCTATCAGGTGGTCAACAACAACGTGTGGCATTAGCACGTGCGCTTGTCATTGAGCCAGATATATTATTACTCGATGAGCCTCTATCCAATCTAGACGCTAAATTACGGGAAGAAACACGAATTGAAATTAAACGAATTCAATCAGAGCTTGGTGTGACAACCATCTATGTAACACACGATCAAATGGAAGCTATGGCTATGTCAGACCGTATTATGGTCATGGAAAATGGGTACGTCAAACAAATTGGTACACCTCAAGACATATATAATCGCCCTTTAAATCGCTTCGTCGCAGATTTTATTGGTGAAACAAATCTAATTGAAGCAACTATCGAAGCAATACAAGATGACGATATTCGTGTAAAAACGACAAATGGATTAGTATTTACTGGGCAAAAGCAACATAGCTCTCCTTCATTAACGCATATAATTGGAGATAAAGTATTTCTTTCAATTCGTCCTGAGTCCATTAATCAAGGTACTGGTGATAACACTCTAACGGGGAAAATTTCATTTGTCGAATTTACGGGGATTAGTGTGAACTACATCGTAGATTGTGAGGGTTTTTCGCTAAAAGTAATGATTATTAATACCTATGGGCAGATAAAAAGTATTGGCGACAACATTACCTTAAATATTGCCAGTGAATCACTGTACTTTTTAGGAGAATAGGAGGGAACCAGCATGGAAAAACCACCTGCGAATTTTTATCAAGAAAATGTCTGGACACGATTAACTCAATCAAAGTGGTTCGTCTATATCTTAATCTCGCCTTTATTTTTAGTGTTGTTTGCCTATGTGATCTTCCCCTTCTATCAAACGTTAATACAGAGTTTTTCTGGAGACGATGCACTTTATAATTATAAAAAATTTTTCAACCTTGCCAGTCCTGCCAATCTGGAAGCACTATGGACTAGTATTTATATTTCTGTCTTTAGTGTAATCTCCTGTGCAATCGTCGGTGTGACAATGGCATTCTTATTAGAGCGATATGATTTTCCAGGTAGACGCTTACTATCCATTTTAGTGTTAGTTCCTATGGCTCTCCCTCCCCTTGTCGGTGTATTATCATTCACCTTTTTATACGGGGAAAGCGGAATTTTCCCACGTGCTATTCAGCATCTATTCGGACTAGACCAAGTACCTTTTTCACTTAAAGGTATATGGGGGGTCATCGTCGTACATACATTCACCATGTACACATACTTCTATTTAACCGCTTCCGCTGCCATTAAAGGACTAGATCCTTCTTTAGAAGAAGCAGCGACTAGCTTAGGCGCAGGGCGTATTCGTGTATGGACAAAGGTTATTTTGCCAATGCTCACACCTTCCATTATTGCCTCAGCGCTACTTGTATTTATGGTATCGATGGCATCTTACACAGCACCATTAATGTTTGGCGTTGAGCGGACGATGACGATGCAAATCTATTTATCTCGCACAAATGGGAACTTAGACATGGCAGCGACACAGTCGATGATTTTATCCTTTGTTTCAATATCATTTTTAATCATTATGCGTTGGTATCAAAACCGCCGTAATTATCAAAATTTGAGCAAAGGTATCAGCGTTCACCGCTCTGAAGTATCTTCAAAATGGATGAAAATTGTCGCAACCGTCGCCTCTTTCATCGGCACATTAATTTTAATATTACCAATTTTAGTGCTCATTTTAATTTCTTTTTCGGTCGATGGCGCTTGGAAAACACAAATATTGCCTACCGATTATACACTTGATCATTATATTGCATTGTTTACTGATGAACGTACATGGCGACCAATTTGGAATTCCATTCAAATGGGGATTGTCGCAACGCTAGGCAATATCATTTTCGGAGTCGCAGCAGCTTATGCAATGGTGCGGTTGAATTTTAAAGGCAAAACATTACTCGATATTTTAATCATGGTACCTTGGGCGTTACCCGGGACTGTAGTGGCCGTAAATTTAATCGCCGCATTTAGTACTGAAAATATTTTTGCTTTCAATCAAGTGTTAATTGGAACGTTTTGGATTTTACCATTAGCATATTTTATTAGACATTTACCACTTATTTTCCGTTCGACCTCAGCATCACTTGTCCAACTAGATCAATCCATCGAAGAAGCATCACGAAGCTTAGGCGCCACTTGGTGGTATACATTTAGACGTATCGTTATACCGCTGACGTTTACCGGAATTTTAGCTGGTACATTATTAGCACTTGTCCAAAGTTTAGGTGAATTCGTTGCGTCCATTCTTATTTATAGTACTTCTACTATCCCACTATCTGTAGCTATATTTCAAAAATTATATGCCTTTAAATTTGGAACAGCCTGTGCATACGGCGTATTACAAATTTGTTTAATTTTAATTGTACTTATTATTTCTGAAAAGTTATCAAAAGGCAGTGCTGGCTCAGCCATTTAGCTGTCAATCTATAGGAGGCTATCATATGTTTGAGGATTTCCGTAGCAAAACACAGCAAGAGGATGGGATGATTTTCCCTTCAAATATTTATCGAAAGGTTGTATTACAGCCAGCTTATGATGAAGCAAAGAAAAATTTTTTAACGATTATGCTACAAATTAATATTGCACATCTGAAAATGTTAGAAGAACAAGGTCTTGTAACAAAAGAAGAAGCCACTCAAATTGGCATAGCATTGAAAAAACTTGATTTGAACTACTATCGTATACAAGATTACAGCCCACAATATGAAGATTTGTTCTTCCGCATAGAGAATAAATTAATAGAACTTGCTGGCGATGTTGCTGGAAATCTTCACATTGGTAGAAGCCGTAATGATATGGGTATTGCTATTTATCGAATTACTTTACGCCAAAAATTACTTCAGCTTATGCGTGAACTACTTACATTACGAGGTGATTTAGTAGCTGCTGCTGAGGAGCATGTTGATACCATTATGATTGGCTATACACATACACAGCAAGCACAGCCAACGACTTTTGCTCATTATTTAAAAGCAGTTATTGATCAAATTGATCGTGACTTTGAACGTATGCAACATGTGTATAAAACTGTAAACCGTAGTAGCATGGGAGCTGCAGCATTAACGACAACTGGCTTTAATATCAGCCGTGAACGTATGCGTGATTTATTGGCTTTTGATGATATTATCGAAAATGCTTGGGATGCCGTTGCAGGAGCTGATTATATTGCTGAAGCAGCAAGTACGGTGCAGCTTGCCGCATTAAATCTCGGTCGCACATCGCAGGACTTCTTATTGTGGGCAACACAAGAATTCAATGCTTTCGTATTAGCTAGTCCTTATGTGCAAATTAGTTCTATCATGCCACAAAAACGCAACCCCGTTTCCATTGAACATACACGCTCATTATTATCATCGGTTGTTGGCGATGCGAGCACAGTACTGCAAATGGTACATAATACTCCATTTGGCGACATCGTAGACACAGAAGACGATATGCAACCTTATTTATGGCGAGCTATTGACCGTTTAATTGGTATCTATAAGCTATTTGGCTCACTTGTTGTGACAATGGATGTGAATAAGAAAAAGCTACTGAATCGTGCCGAGAACAGTTTTGCAAATGTCACTGAACTTGCCGATACGTTAGTCCGTTCTGAAGGTATTTCCTTCCGTCAAGCGCATAGTATCGTAAGTAAATGTATCAAAGTATTACTCGCACATGGTGAGGAATCATTAGCAAGCCTTACATGGGGATTAGCAAATACGCAGTCCAAACTCGTAACTGGCAAAACATTAATGATCTCTGAAGAGGATTTCTATAATGCCTTAAAACCAGAGTTTTTTGTCGGTATCCGTACATTACTGGGTGGTCCTGCTCCCGTAACAATGCAAGCATCCCTTGATCGGGCTAAAGAGAACGCGCTCGGCTTTTCTGATTGGATTAAACAAAAGGAATCCACGATTCAAAGTGCTGAAAAGCAACTTGCTTCTTTTCTTGAGGAGTGGAATCAATGACAAAATGGTTACTTATTATTGATGGTGGCGCAACGAAAACTGCATGTGCAGTCGCACATGCAGACTCTGGTGAAATCCACTTTATCAAAACAACAAGTGGATCCAACTATCAAGCAATTGGCATTGATAATACACTGGAAGTTTTACAAGCCTTGTTATCACAAGTTCACGGATTTTTACAACAGCAACCCTCTCAGAAAATTGCAGCCGCTACCTTTGCGATGGCAGGAATTGACTCAGCAAGAGACTATGAAATTGTAGCAACAACCGTCCATGAGGCAATCGCCACTCATAGACTTGATATTGATAAACTTATTATAGAAAATGATGCGGAAGCGACATTTCATGGTGTTACTTCTGGACAAGCTGGGGCAATGCTTATTGCTGGAACTGGTGCGATTGCTTATGCAAGTAATGGCAAGCAACAAATTGTACGTGCTGGTGGATGGGGCCATCGAGCTGGAGACGAAGGTAGCGGCTACTGGCTAGGTCAAGAAGTCGTACGAGCCATTTTTAAAATGGAAGATGGTAGAGGTGAACCGACACTATTAAAGAAAGCTGTGTTCAACTATTTAGGTATTCAGCAAGCAACTGAGCTTGCGTCATGGTTGTTCCGTCCCTCATATACAAACGCACAGCTAGCAAAAATGGGATCATTTTTAGCAGAAGCGACAGCCAAAAATGATGCCTGTGCCATACAAATCTCCACAAGGGCAGCACATGAATTAGTTTTACTAGCATGTGCTGCATTAAAGCAAATCAGTTATAACGGTGATGTATTTACGTTGTACTGCAATGGGGGTGCCATCAAGCATAATCCATTTATCCTCCATACGTTCACAAAAAAAATGACATCGATGTATCCAAAAATTCGTATCACTCTTTGCCAGCAAGCACCAATTGATTATATTATCAAACGCACACAAATGGAGGTATCTCAAAAATTTTGAGATACCTCCATTTTCAGTACAATTCATTTTTGATTAGTGTATGACCATTTTTTTCAGTTCGTTCGTTGTGAAGTATAAATAGCCATCCTTCACGTATAAATCTTTTGTGTCTTCGCGGTTTAAAACTTCCTCGCCACTTCCATCTGGGCGTATTTTCGATAAATAAGCGCCTCGCGAGTAATTACTAAAATACAGCCAGCCATTTGCATATACAATGTACTGAGCTCGTGAGTTCGTCACACGTTCAGACTTACCTGTATTCATATCAAGTACGTATAACTTATTATTGTCTGATTCATTACTATAAAATAACTGTTGTCCTACTTGTGCTGGGAAATCTACATCATGATAATAGCTATATTTCGCACTTGTTGCTTTTGGATAATCTGAAGCAATCCATGAATGATCCTGAGCCATTGTACGGTCATCTACTAAAAAGTACTGATACCGTACTGCACCTTTACGATCCGGCACTGGGTCATTCCATGTCGTATCTAAATGATACCATTGACCTTCTAGCTTCACTAAATTCCACGCATGTCCAATTTCCCCTACATAACCGACAATATATTCGGTCTCAATACCAAGCTTTTGTAACATCGAATGCGCAAGTAATGCATAGCCCTGACAAACACCACCACGTTCAGCAAGTACTGTATACGCACTGTGAGGGCTAGAATTAGTTTCGTCTGTATAAGCCGTATGCGACACAATATAGTCGTTGACCGCCTTCACTTTTTCAACATCTGACATCGAACTCGTCACAATGGACGCTAAAATATCTTGAACATTCATCTCTACATAAGCTGCCTGTTCAGGTGTCATTAGATAGCTTTGTTCACCATAAATTTTTGCTGATATTTTGTTATATTCATAACGAATGGCATGCTGACTAATATGGCCATAAACATAACCATCCCGTTTAAGCGCTTCTTCATATGCCTCTTCTATAATTTTCTCTATGCGTTTGGTGCTACCGTTATATTGAATTTCAAACGTAGGTGAAAAACTACTAAAGTAAGAATACATCGCATCTGCTAACTCTTTTTCATTCGTTACAGCAATCTTTGCTACTGGCGTTACTACCGGAGCATTAGAAGCCGGCAATTGCGCAACGGCATCCATATTTTCTGTAGGTGTTGCTGTTTCAATCGAGGAATCCTCAGAAAAAGTAGCAGTTACCTCTGCAATTTTTTCTTTTGTAGCCGTAAATACTGTAGCTATTTCTTCACGATCTGCCCAATCTATAATTTTTTGAACTGTCGTTTTCCCAACAGCATAAATCGGTTCAATAAAAATAACGATAATGAGTATTAGCGCTAGCCTTTTCCACAAATCACCCACCCCACAAACATTTCTTTTTTGCATTTGCAATAATTCCATCTAGAGATGTAGTAACACTTCTCTTCATTATATACAAAAAGTGCACAAAGAAATCCATCGGAGGCTCCTTTGTGCTAAGAAATCTTTATGACATTTTTATAATTTGCAATAATATAAATTATTTTTTCGGTGATTCGCTAGATTTTGTAGGTATATCAATTTTAATTTTTTGCTCTTTAGTACCAACTTTATAGACTAAATCACTTCCACTTATTGTTAGGTCCGTTACTGCCTGTTTTACGAGCACTTCAGTTTTTAGCGAGTTAATATTCATTTTTGTTAAGTAACCACTATTGCTATAATTACTGAAATAAATCGTGTCCCCTGCACCAACAATATAAAGTGCACGTGTATCTACAACTTTTTTTCTTTTACCTGTCGCTAAGTCTAATTGATATAATTTATGGTTATCTGCAGTATTGCTAAAGTATAACGTATTATTAATTTGTTGAGCATAATGTACATTCTGCATATAACTATAGCTTGTACTTGTTGCCGCTGGATAATCAGAAGTTACCCAAGTATGGTCTTTTTTCAATTGCTCATCCGTTACTAGGAAATAATCATATGAGGAGGTACCTGGACGATTTGGTAGGGGGTCGTTCCAAGTTGTATCAAGGTGATACCATTTGCCGTCTACCTTCACCAAATTCCATGCATGCGGCACATCTCCATCGATAAAACCAACAACATATTTAGTTTCCACACCAATTTGATTAAGCATTTTATAAGTTAATAAAGCATAACCTTGGCATACTGCTTGTCCCTCCATTAACAATGCATAGGCACTATGAGGACTGGATTTTGTCTTTTCACCATAAGTTGCATTTGACACAATATAATCGTTTACTGCCTTCACTTTTTGGAACGTTGTCATGGAAGGCGTTATGATACTAGCTATTACTTGATCTACTTTCTTTTGCACTTTTTCTTCTTGTTCTTTATTCGTTAAATATTTTATTTTAAATTTAATATTACCTGCTGAATTAGTTGATATGACCGTACTCTCTATATGCTCACCTGCATATATAGCTTGTTGTGTTGCCTTTTTCAATGCTGCAAGCGCATTGTCATTATGGTTTTTCATTGAACCTTTGTAAGTGATGCTGATTTCGGTAGTAAATTCATTCAGTTGTTTTACAACTTCGTTTACTACTTGATCCCATGTTGTAATTGTTGAGTCCGCTACCACATTATAAGCAACCTTCGATACCCCTTCATTGACATATATATCTGCACCTTTCGCATATGCAGCTGTTGGGCTTAACATTAGTAACGCAGCACTGCTTAATAGCCATTTCTTCACCTTAAACACTCCTTTCGCTCTCTGTATCACCTTCATATGTATAATTATAGAAAAAATGTATCTTTAAAGCTATAAGTCTAGATCACTACATAAGACTTACTTCATCATTACCCAGTACCTCCTACAAACCTTTAGACCTAAAACAAACTATGTAACATCATAAATAAATTATTATTTATCATAATATAGAAACAAAAAACCCACTGATTTTTCAGTGAGTTTCTATTTCCATCTATAATCAATGTTATTAGCGGCTTTTTACAACTAAATTAACAGCTTCTTGGATAACTTCATTCATCTTTTCGCCATCACCTTCTGCCTTTTGTACACATTCCAGAAGATTTGTACTGACAATAACGCCGACAGTACGATCGACCGCTGATCGGACAGCTGACAATTGTGTAATAACAGCCTTACAATCTTTTTCTTCTTCCATCATTTTCAAGATCCCTCGAAGCTGACCTTCCATTCTCTTAACACGATTTTTCACTTGGTCTGTATATTCCATTCCTATGACTCCTTCACTGAAATAATCACCGCATGCAGTTACTTTACCATTATATTTATCCTAACATATTATCATAAGGACTTGGTTTTAACGCTGTTTCTTCCATGGTTGTAAATAATCTGTGAGCATCTGTGCAATAATTTTCCTAGCATTAGTAATTTCATCATATTGAATTACTGAATTTTTCTTTAAACGTAATGTGCCTATTTCTACTTCAAAAATAGGACATTTTCGCTTCAGTGCTGCTACAAGCATATTTGTATCATAATCAAAATGCTCGCCCTTTACTTCCAGCAGCCATGGTAACTCCTTCATCGAGATATAGCGTAATCCGGTTTGCGTATCCAATAGTTTGCGATGATATAATGCTTCGAAAAATAGACTTGTCACCCAATTACCCCAATACGTCGATAATGTACTATCTGGAGAATTGAAGTTACGTACGCCTAGCACAATGCCCTCAGAGAATACTTTTGTCATCGTAAGTACCAACTTCACATCCTGCAATGTATGTTGCCCGTGCGCGCCTAAGATTATAACCCCTTGATAGTGCTCTCGATTTGCTAGCATATATGTAAAGGCTGTTTTTAACGAACGCCCTTTGCCGTAGTTTTGATCATGGAGTATAACATGGCAATTTTCAAGCATCGCCAACTCTTTAAAAATCGCATCATACTTTTCATCACTACCATCATCGACAATAATAACTTTTGCTATTTTTAAAGTAAAAAGCTTTTGTACAAAAAGTATAAATGACTGTTGTGGATTAAAGGCTGGAATAATCGCCGCAACTGTGTTCATCAATTAAGCCTCCAAACTTCTTTAAATTATTCCTCACTTAAATACTACCATGTTATGTAAGCAATTCAATCAACCTTTCCATAGACTATATCTACACCAAAAGGATTGTCCATTCTAAAACATCAATACTTTTCATATTATTCCGATATATGATAAAAAGAGACGGTTTCTATGATAGCCGATAGAAAAGGAGTGAGCACTATCGTCATTCAATATGAAATACTACGTGAGCAGTGCATTAAACTACACACATTATCCTTCAATAACCTAGCCAAAAATCTACAAGATGCTAGTTCATATGCAATTTCAAAACCTGCTATCAGCCTGCAAAAAAGTCGTCTTGTACTTGAAGATATTTTATTTGAGTTATATAAAATTGAAATGCAGACTGAGCCAAGGTTAAAAAGCATCCTTAATGTACTTACTAACAAAGACTTTGTCGCAAGAATTCATCCACGACGTATTCATTTATTGATGAATCTAGTTCGTAAAATGACAAACAGCGGGAGTAATGATGTTGTTGAAGCAAAGGCTGCTAAAATCGTGCTAGATTACGTCAGTGATATCGTTGAATGGTTTATCAAACGCTATGATCGTAGCTTTAAAGCTTCTGTGGCTGTCCAAACCCATTCTCCGATTGAAGATATAATGCCACCCCTTGCTACAAATGTACTCGCATATGATGGTCAGCCTACTGAAGATTATGAACGTGCAGTTACTTGGTTTGAACTAGCGGCTGCAAAGGACAATGCGAGTGCGCAATACAATCTAGGCGTACTTTATAATCATGGACGTGGCGTCAAAAAAGACTATACTGAAGCAAAAAAGTGGTATGAAAAAGCAGCTGCACAAAATGATGAAAATGCATTATATAGCTTAGGTGTGTTGTATCATCTTGGGCATGGCGTCATAAAGAATTACGAAGAGGCAGCTCATTACTATAAAAAAGCTGCAGATTTAGGAAATGCAGATGCACAATATAATCTTGGTGTACTTTACAATCAAGGACTCGGTATGCCTGTTAATTTTGCAGAGGCTGCTAAATGGTATATTCTTGCATCGAATCAAGGCAATACGAGTGCGCAAAACAATCTAGGCTTCCTTTATCATAACGGTAATGGGGTACCGCAAAGCTATGAGGAAGCAATAGCCTATTTTAAAAAAGCAGCAACTGCTGGTGATGCTAGTGCACAGTATAATCTTGGCTATATGTATTTAAAGGGGAGAGGGGTTGCCCAAAGGTTTGAAAAAGCAGCGAAGTGGTTCCATCTTGCTGCATTGCAAAGCCATACAAACGCAGAATTCCAGCTAGCTATGCTTTATAATAGCGGGCACGGCTTGCAACAAAATACTGAAGAAGCGATGAAGTGGTTTAAGTTAGCCGCTAATGAAGGACATACAAATGCTCAGTATTGCCTTGGCGTTCTTTATGCACAAGAAAAAAACAGTGAACGGGCCGAGAAATGGCTGACACTTGCAGCAAACAAGGGACATATTAGCGCAGGTTATGAACTAGGACTTCTATTTGCACGTCAACTCGACCAAATGGAGAACGCTTTAGCATATTTTAAACAAGCCGCAGCCAAAGGTTTAGCAGAAGCGCAATATGAGCTTGGTTACCTTTACGCAACCGGTACTGGTGTGGTTCAAAGCTATGCTGAAGCTGTAAAATGGTGGCGAGCTGCTACGGACCAGTCACATTTGCATGCAGAGTATCAACTCGGACTTTTATATGAACAAGGACTTGGTATGACAAAAGATTTAGAGGAAGCTCGACGTTGCTACCGACTTGCTGCCATTCAAGGCCATTCTGGCGCCCAATATCAACTCGGTAATTTATACGACAAAGGTAAAGGTGTCGAGCAAGACTATACTGAAGCTGCTAAATGGATTGAGCAAGCTGCGGAAAAAGGGCATGCAAAGGCACAATTCCAACTCGCACAAATGCATATAAATGGGCAAGGTGTGCCAAAAGATTTTGCAAAGGCAGCAAAATACTATCGCCTAGCCGCCAAACAAAACCATAAAAAAGCACAATACCAACTCGGCATGCTCTACAAAAAAGGCCAGGGCGTCGCTCAAGATTATAACGAAGCTACACGCTGGCTTAAAAAATCACTAGAAGAAGTAAAATAAAAAACCGCGTCAAGGTCTTATAAGACTGACGCGGTTTTTCTTAATTCTTCGCTTCTTCTTTTTGATCCACCATAACTGTTACAACTATAAATAAAGCAAAACTAATTAATAATGTTGTGCCTCCTACAATGAAGAAAATCATTGTAAAGGTTTCATTTAAATTGAATGGATTTAAATTGTATAACCACATACCAATTGTTAAGCCTAATACACCAAAAATAGCTGTCCAGCCATGTGCCATAACTAATCTTTTTGATTTCACTTTGAATACTCGGTAGAAAATCCCCCATGCGAACATACTTAACCACCCGACCAGTAAAATGTGTGCGTGAAGTGGTCGATATTCATAACTACCTGAACCTGACATATGTGATCCTAAATACGTCCCGACTAGCCCAAAAATCGCTGCTAAACGAATGAGGCGCAGACTCCATTTTTGTTCCATACTATAGTAACCCCCTAAGTTTTTTCAACTGTTTACTTAGTAGTCTATAGTGTGAACATGAACTTTATATGAACTGTTCATTATAACTTTGGTAATTGAATTACTACCGTCGTACCTAAACCAATCGTACTTTTTAGTTGTACTTCTCCATCATGCAATTCGGCAATCTTTTTTACGATGGCGAGTCCAAGTCCTGTCCCTTGCTTTGTTCTCGACTCATCTGCACGGTAAAAGCGATCAAATACTTTTAATAGCTGATCCTCTGTTATGCCAATTCCGCTATCCTCTATCTGTACTTCCACATAAGATAACTGCTCTTGCAAGTGAATTCTAATTTCCCCGCCCTCCACATTATATTTAATAGCATTCGTCAGTAAATTATCCCATACATTTTGCAACAAATTAGCATCTCCATTAAACGTCACAGGCACTAATTGATACGACAATTGCACATTCGTTTCTTCCAATTGCCAGCGATATTTGCGCACCGTATCCTTTAACTGTTCGTCCAAACGATAAGGCTCACGTTTGAGTAGGCGCGTCGATTGATCGAGAGACGTTAATAAGAGCAACTGCTTCGTCAAGGTCGACAACCGCTTCGTCTCCAGCTCAATAATCCGCGTGTACTCCTGTCGCTCCTGCTCAGATAGCTGTGGACTCTTTAGCAAATCGACATACCCTTGAATATTCAATAAAGGCGACTGAAAATCATGCGATACATTTCCAATAAACTCCTTGCGAATGACATCATTCTCCTGCAATTTTTTTGTCATGACATTAAAGCTATTGGCAAGTTGCCCGATTTCATCCGCTCGATCAATTTCAAGAGGTACATCAAATCTCTCAAGTGCTAATTGATGTGTTGCCTCAGTTAACTGTGTAATCGGGCGAATTAAGGCCTTCGCAAATAACAACATCAACAGCAAACTAATAATCGCCATCACCAAAAACAGTCCACCTAAAATCGTGTGCACCTCTGAAAATAATAAGCGAATATCCGGTCTGATAAACAATGCATACTGTTGATCCTTATACACAAACGGTACACCAATCGTATTAATCAACTCATTTGCAAAAAATCCTGTTACAAATGTCTCTTTCGGAAAATCCCGCATACCATGATAGATTTCGCCGTCTAGCACGTGCTGAACAACACTTTTTGATAATGCTTTATCGCGATATTCACCACCATAAAATTGTTCATCCGTGCCCGTCGTTACATAAATCTGATAACCTATTTCACCTAGTGTCATTAAATAACTATCTAAGTCACTTGGCGCTGCTTTCTCGATATATTCAGTAATGTCTTTTGCTATCCTTACATTTTTTGCATCATTTTGCTCTTTTATCACTTGATGATAATACGTATTTGTCAGTAAAAATCCTATACATAAGCTCCCAACCATAATTAAGATTGTTGTAACAACAAATTTACTGTATAAGGTTTTCATCATATTTTAGCCTCTAGTTTATAACCCACACCCCGTACTGTCGTGATTTCGACACCCGTATCGTAACGATGCAAACGCTCACGTACCCGCTTCACATGTGTATTTAACGTCTGTTCATCTCCATCATAATCATAGCCCCATACTTGCTCCATTATTATTGCGCGTGTAAATACCTGATTCGGACGAGACGCCAAAAGTGCTAATAGCTCAAATTCCTTTAGCGGCAACACTAACGTATTCTCACCTACCATGACCTCAAAGCTTCTTCGATCAATCGTTAGTTTCCCAACCTGCATCGTCACTTGATTGGTTTTATCCAGCCTGCGTAAGATAGCCGCGATACGGAAAAGCAGCTCCTTTGGCTCAAATGGCTTCACAACGTAATCATCTGAGCCCGCTAAAAAGCCACGTTCTTTATCCTCAAGCTCCCCTTTTGCCGTTAGCATTAATACTGGAATGTCAAAATCTTGGCTTAGTGTTAAAGTTAACGCAAAGCCATCCATACCAGGCATCATCACATCCACTACTGCTAAATCCGGCATATCCCCATCAAGTAATTGCAATGCTTGCTCACCATTTTCTGCTTGCATGACCTGATAGCCTTCACGTGTTAAATAAATATTTACTAATTGCAAAATATGCACATCATCATCTACAACTAAAATTTTCATTTACTTTTCCCTCCATTCAAAAAGGGTCACTACACTTAGGTAGTAACCCTTTCATTCTATAATGAAAAAATGGAAATCAACAGTAATATAACTAATGGTAATATAATTACAATATAGCCATGTGGATTGGCAAAGTTCATTGTCCAGCCCACACCAAATCGCTTTTCTACAAAGATAGATGGGTCCTCACGATTCTTATAGATCACTCCGCCTATCCAATAACGATCTTCATCCACATCCGTTATTTCAGATGACACTCTATCTGTATAATCAAGTCGCCACTCACGCATTTTCCACACGAAAACAAGAATTCCACCAAGTACTAACACCAAAAATACAATAAACAACGGTAGTAGTTTGTTCCCTTCAGCCATCGCTGGGTAAATATTGCTTAGCTGTAGTACCGACAATAACACCGTTAGACTATAGCTTATTAACATCATACTCCAACTGGTAAATTTTCGTATTTTCAGCTGGCTTTCTAAAGACTCTTCTTTATGATTAACGGATAATTTAATAGCAGAACGTTTTATTGAATCCACAATCCCCCACATCATACACTGCATCATCAGCATTACAATTGGCAGCGAAACTGCTGTGAAATAGTTTTTTTCTACCCAATCATCTGCCGCTCCACTTGGCCCCCAGTGTACAGCAATACTCTCTGGCATTCGGTCATAATTCAACAATGTAAAGGCTATTAGGAATACCGTTACACCCATTGGAGCCAAAAAGAAAGACCAAGGCAACATT
Source organism: Lysinibacillus sp. NPDC096418 (assembly GCF_044762775.1). NCBI lineage: Bacteria > Bacillati > Bacillota > Bacilli > Caryophanales > Bacillaceae > Lysinibacillus > Lysinibacillus sp. NPDC096418. Next base: position 7,344 of record NZ_JBIWEY010000010.1, on the reverse strand, counting down.
TCATCACGATTACGTGCTGTTAAATCTACTGCGCGCACTTGTTTTAAATGCATACCCCACTGTTCACTTTTTTTCAGTTTTATAACCTTTTGATGATTTATCCAGTACATTGCCATACTCACCGCAAGTATGACAAATAAAAATGAAATTAGTAGCATCCCCTGTGCTGGTTCTGAAAATTCTATTGCCCCATTGATCACAAGCATGATGATAATTAACGTCAAACCGATGCTCCCTACAATTTGGCTATAACGCCTTTTCGCCTTCTTAAGCTCAGGATGCTGCACGTTTTGTTCAGGTACAGTCACACCAAAAACAATTGTTTCACGCACTAAATATGGTGTAGAAACTTGTAAAGCCAATATAATGATGTACATAACAGTAAAAACTCCTAGTAGCATCGTTCGTTACATCCCTTCCACTATGACCTGTAAATCTGCAAAGACCTTTTTCATCATGTGCTCAATTTGATCTGCTGTTGCGCCGAGCACCATTCCTTCTGCCACAACAGGTTTTAAGTTTTTTTCAATTTGCTTCAACTGTTCAGGCGTTAGCGCACGCTCCTCAGCTGAACGGATTATCGCACCAGACTTAGGACGAATTGTTAAAATCCCCTTTGCTTCTAGCTCATGATAACTCTTATTTACAGTATGCATGTTGACGCCTAAATCTGCTGCTAAATTTCGCACAGATGGTAGCATATCCCCTGGCTTCATATCACCTCTTGCAATGCCTTCGATAATTTGTCTTGTAACTTGCTCATAAATCGGTACATCCGATTGCGGCTCTATTTGGATTATCATTTTAATCAACTCCACATTTGTTATATAAATAGTGTAACAAACATCTACCTCATTTGCGATGGAAAGAGCGTTTAATACACGCCCTTTTTTTCGTAAGGAGAATGCAATAAAGACCTTATTTCTTAAATTTCCCCCGTTTACTTATTAGACAATCACTGCTTAGAAGGATAGGACATTCTTACAGTGAATTTCAAACAAATATCAAAAAAATTTCCACAAATAAAATTTTTTATATTCTCACTGATTCGCCTGCTTTTGTGAAAATACCTGTCCTTGCATAAGGATTATATATTTCTATTATGACATACATTATCATACACCCTTTTTGTAAGAAACAATGAAAATATAAAAGAGATTACCTTTATGGTGAACAATGTTTGGAAAGATGTAGATAAATATTTTTCGATAACCTAATACCTTCTAATGCAATACTTAAAGGAGTATTGCAAACCAATAAAGGGAATAAAGGGGCAAGGATTCCTGAAATCGATGTCTCACCTACGCAAGGTAAGCTCCTATACCTATTAGCTAAAATTAAAGGGCTGTGTCGAAATTAGTTCGACACAGCCCTCAATCATCTATTTTATTGCAACTAGTAACTCTTCTTTTAAACGAGAAACAGCTGCTCTTATATTTACTTCATGTCCTAATTCTTTGAGCGTTTCACCAATTAGTTTAACCGCTTCTTCAAGCATTTCCACTGTCGTATTCCCCATATGTCCAATACGAAATGCCTTGCCAGCTAAATGCGCTAACGAACCTGCTACGATAACACCTTTTTCTGCAAGTTTCGCACGGAACATTGCATCCTCTATCCCCTCAGGATACAATACGCAACTAAGTGTCGGTGCTGCTACCGCTTCTTCAGCAAGTGCCGTCATACCATATTCAGAAAGCGCTGCACGTACTGCACGCCCGTATGCAATATGACGCGCCTCTCGCTTCGCAATCCCCTCGTCTAATACAATTTTCATTGCCACATCATACGCATAAATTAAATTTACAGGTGGTGTTGCAAAATATTTTCCTGGATCCTTCATAATCGGTATCCAATTGTAAATATCGCTATAGTACGCCGGAATAATATCTAGTGCCTCTCGCGCCTTTAACGCAGTTTGATTGAAAGCAATTATAGCTAGGCCAGGTGGTATACCAATTGCCTTTTGCGAACCCGTTAATACCACATCTAATTGATAGCTTGGATCACCATATTCCTTACTCATATTTTCATCAAGTGCAGCTGTTGCTACAACACCGTCTAAAATAACAAGGGCACCTGCCCTTTTAATGACTGGCACTAACGTATCTAAGTCAGAGACAACTCCAGTCGATGTATCTGCATGTGTGATGGTAACAGCCTTGAACCCACCCTCTGCTAACTTATCCTCAACTGCTACAACATCTACTTGCTTACCCCATTCAGCCTGTAATACCTCTACTTCAATGCCAAATGCTTTTGCTAGCGGCGTAAAACGATCCCCAAAATAACCATGACTAATGACAAGTAATTTCTCGTCCTTCCCGACTGTATTAACGATCGCCATCTCCATCGCCAGCGTCCCGGAACCAGCCACGACAAATACTTCGCCATCTGTCTGGAAAAGTTCCTTCGTTTGTTTTAACGCATTTTTGTAAATCGCTACAAATCGAGGATCAGTGTGGCCTCTTGTTTCACTTGCTAATGCATCATAAATCTCATCTACCACAGGTGTTGGTCCTGGAATTAATAACATTTCTTTATTACGCATTTCTTCTCCCCCTTAAGTGATACTTTTATGTATTACAAAAAAATCTGCTATTCAATATACAAAAGATGCCCTGTAAGCCCCCCATCTGAGCTCACAAGACATCTTTCACCCCTTTTAAATCTCTTACTTATGTTTTATAAGTAGACCCCTTTTTGAAACTGTGCTCATTTCTTTCGGTAAGGAACGAGGGAACAGACCCCGCTCGTTACATTGGTGGAATACGGTGGACTGCATTCGAGTTCAGTCCACTATGATCATGGAAAGTTAGACATGTAAATTAGTAGATTTAAAACAATTAGCTTAATCTTTCATAGCCTGGAAGTGTTAAGAATTCCACGAATTCATCTTGCGAGATTAAAGATTTAAACAGTTCAGCAGCTTCATCGTAGCGACCACCATTATAAGCTTGTTCCCCAACAGCCTCTTTAATTTTCACAAGTTCCTCTTCCAAGATTTCTAGCACGAATGCTAGCGTGATACCACGGCCATCATCTAAAATGCCTTTTGGATGACGAATCCATTGCCATACTTGTGTACGAGAGATTTCTGCAGTAGCAGCATCCTCCATCAAGTTATGAATTGGAGCAGCTCCATTGCCTCGTAACCATGAAGCAATATACTGAACTCCAACACTACAATTCAAACGCAAACCATCAAGTGTAATTGTGCCTTCTGGTACAGCTACTAGGTCTGCCGCAGAAACGTTTACATCTTCGCGCTTTTTATTGATTTGGTTTGGCGTTTTCATAATTGCATCAAACTGCTCCATAGCTGTTGCAACCATGCCAGGGTGTGCTACCCAAGTACCATCATGACCATCTGTTGCCTCACGACGCTTATCTTCAGCGACTTTCGCAAATGCTACAGCATTCGCATCGTCATCACCTTTAACCGGAATTTGCGCTGCCATACCACCCATCGCAGGTGCGTTGCGTTTGTGGCATGTTTGAATACATAAAGACGTATAGGCACGCATAAATGGTACCGTCATCGTTACTTGACCACGGTCAGGTAAAATTACGTCTGGCTGATTACGCAAGCGTTTGATGTAGCTGAAAATATAATCCCAACGTCCACAATTCAGACCAGCCGAATGCTCACGTAGTTCATATAAAATTTCATCCATTTCAAATGCTGCTAAAATCGTTTCGATTAAAACTGTCGCCTTAATCGTTCCTTGTGGAATATCGATATAATCTTGTGCAAAGACAAACACATCATTCCACAGGCGTGCTTCTAAATGGCTTTCAAGCTTCGGTAAATAGAAGTACGGACCCGTACCTTTTGCTAATGCATTTTTCGCATTGTGGAAAAGGTAAAGACCAAAGTCAAAGAAGCTACCAGAAACCGGCTCTCCGTTTACGAGTACGTGTTTCTCAAGTAAATGTAAACCACGTGGACGTACTAAAAGCACAGCTGTTTCTTTGTTTAATGCATACGTTTTACCATTTGACTCTTGCGTAAATTCAATCGTCTTATTAATAGCATCACGCATATTAATTTGACCGCTAATCATGTTCTCCCAAGTCGGCGCAGATGCATCCTCAAAGCAAGCCATGAACATTTTTGCGCCTGAATTTAGAGCGTTAATGACCATTTTACGGTCTACCGGTCCTGTAATTTCTACACGACGGTCTTGTAAATCCGCAGGAAGGGGCGCAATTGTCCAATCTCCCTCACGAATATCCTTTGTTTCTGATAAGAAGTCTAGTTTCTCACCTTCATCAAGACGTTTTTGACGCACTTGACGAGCTTCTAAAAGTTCTTTGCGGCGCGCATCAAACTTTTCATGCAGGGCAAGAACAAACTCAAGGGCTTCCGGTGTTAATACTTCTTTTGTTTGCTCGTTTTGTTCACCAACAATTTTAAGTTTACCTGATGTTGCTTGTTCCATAAGTATAATCCCCCACCCTATGTGATTTTAAGTGCAGTCATCCCCCGCTTAGGAGGGGCGGAGGAGACTGATCTATGATTATGAATTTAGGAAGTGACGTACTAACTAATTAACGACTTATGCGAATTGTTCTGTTTCAGTAGAACCGGCCATTGCTGTTGTAGAAGATGTACCACCAGAAATAATTTGTGATACGTCATCGAAGTAACCAGTACCAACTTCACGTTGGTGACGAGTAGCTGTGTAGCCTTTTGATTCTGAAGCAAACTCAGCTTGTTGTAATTTAGAGTATGCAGCCATACCGTTATCTTTGTAATCATGCGCAAGCTCGAACATAGAGTGGTTTAACGCATGGAAACCAGCTAATGTTACGAATTGGAACTTGTAGCCTAACTTGCCTAGCTCACGTTGGTACTCAGCAATTTCATTTTCTGAAAGATTTGCTTTCCAGTTGAATGAAGGTGAGCAGTTGTAAGCAAGCATTTTACCTGGGAATTCAGCGTGAATTGCAGCTGCGAATTGACGAGCTTCCTCAAGAGATGGCTTAGAAGTTTCACACCAGATTAAATCAGCGTATGGAGCATATGCTAGACCGCGAGCGATTGCTTGCTCGATACCTGGTTTAGTGCGGTAGAAACCTTCTGGCGTACGTTCACCAGTGATGAAATCAGCATCACGTGGGTCGATATCAGATGTTACCATATCAGCAGCATCAGCATCTGTACGTGCGATTAAAATTGTATCAACGCCCATTACGTCTGTTGCAAGACGAGCAGCGATTAAGTTACGAACAGCATTTTGAGTTGGAAGTAATACTTTACCACCTAAGTGACCACATTTTTTCTCAGAAGCTAATTGGTCTTCTAAGTGAACACCCGCAGCTCCAGCTTCAATCATACCTTTAACAAGTTCGAATACGTTAAGTGGACCACCGAAACCAGCTTCAGCATCCGCTACGATTGGAGCGAACCAGTCAAAGTTATCTTCACGACCTTCAGTATGATCGATTTGGTCTGCACGTTGTAACGCTTGGTTAATGCGTTTAACTACAGCTGGTACAGAGTTTGCTGGGTATAATGATTGGTCAGGGTACATTTGACCAGAAAGGTTTGCATCAGCAGCTACTTGCCATCCTGATAGGTAGATAGCTTGTAAGCCAGCTTTTACTTGTTGAACCGCCTGGTTACCTGTTAAAGCACCTAATGCATTAATGAAATCTTCAGTGTGTAAAGAATTCCACAGTCGAGCTGCACCTTTAGTTGCTAAAGTTTGTTCAATTACTACAGACCCCTGTAATTTAACTACCTCTTCAGCAGTATAAGCGCGTTCAATGCCCGCCCAACGTGGGTTTTCAGCCCATTGTTTTTCTAAAGCTTGAATCTTTTCTTGACGTGTTGACATTTAAATTTCCACCTTCCCAATTGTGTTAAATATACTCTGTTAAAAAACTTTTCTAAGTTGCTGTTCCATAACAGGTTTATTTGTTGTAAATTACTATATAACAGATATTCTAAATTTTCATTATTTTTAGATAAAACACTGGAAAATAATGACGAAATAAGAATAGACAGGATGAATAATGGTAATACATTCAATTTAAAGGGGCGTTGGATTATGGAAACCAATAATACAGATTTAGAAAAAGAAGTACTGTTGCAATACAAAATTATTTTAGAAGATTGGATTCCAGCAACAGCATCAATAGCTATTGCCATTAAGGATACGTATATTTTCTTTTCTTCTGGTCATCATCAGATAAAGCTTGCTGCGGGGGAAAAAGTAAAGGAAGACAGTATTGCACAAAAGGTTTTAGCAACACGTAATAAAACCGATGCTATTATGGATAACTCACTATTTGATGCACCTTACTATGGCATAGGTTATCCCATCGAAATTGCCCAACAACCTGCTGCCTTAGTTATAGTACTTCCACCAAATTTTATTAAGCCAAAACAAGAGCCATATCAATTTCTAACAGGCAAACAGAACGAAGACTGGACACCCGTGCCAATCAATGACATATCGTATATTGAAAGTCTTCAAAAGCGTACATGGTTTTATGTTAATGGCGAACAATATAAAACAACAATTACATTAAAGGAATTAGAAACACGCTTACCAAGCATCTATGTTCGTATTCATCGCTCCTACATTATTAACATTCACTTCATAAAGAAAATAAAAAGGGACTTATCATCAAATTTCCTTGTAGTTCTAAAGAATGGAACAGAGTTGCCAATAAGCCAATCCTATATTAACAACCTTAGATCAACATTAGAATTTTAAAATATTTATACAATTAGCAAATCAAAGTATTTCTATAAAGTTTTTTTACATCTATAAGTTGAACTTAAATATCTTATAAACTACTATTTATTTTTTAGCATTAGCTACATGAATCCATTTGCCGTCTAATCCATGCAACATACTAGACCCGAATGTCCAGCGTTATATTTGCAAAATAAAAAAATGAGTGGCGTATAATGCTCCACTCATTTACTATCTTTAAATCGTTTTAAACATCTATCAGAATTTCTAAATCCTAATTCAACTTTGTACTAATAATTCTCCTTTAAGTAAAACTCCCTCTTTTTTACCTACCAATTAAGATGAGTTTGCTCAAGATTTAAATAAAAAAAACAGCCAACATATAGTTGACTGTCTCATGTGCCTAGCGACGTCCTACTCTCACAGGGGGAAGCCCCCAACTACCATCGGCGCTAAAGAGCTTAACTTCCGTGTTCGGTATGGGAACGGGTGTGACCTCTTTGCCATCATCACTAGACCTTATTTAATTGAAAGAATTATTCTTTCAAAACTGGATAAACGTTTCATTGATGTTCACAAACTTTTTGGTTAAGTCCTCGATCGATTAGTATTCGTCAGCTCCATGTGTCGC
>NZ_JBIWEY010000009.1:0-116966 GCF_044762775.1 Lysinibacillus sp. NPDC096418 | reverse complement strand
GATTAATTTTATTATTCCATTTAGAATGCATAAAGGAGTCCTCCTTGTTTGATGATGGGTCAATGGTCGTTGACACTCATGCATCATACTAGAGGGCTCTTTCTCTTTCAAGACCTCGAACATCCTTCAAACAGGAATGCTGCTCCGTTAGCCATCCATGTAGCGTTAAACCAACGCTACACCCACAGAAAATGAAAGATTGTTACGTTCTTTCATGGGAGTTTAAGTGCAATACTTAACAAACTCAGTCGTTTTTGCATACATAATTCCGTTCATTCATTACAAGAATACTGCACCGTTTATTCCATAGCAAAATAAGCTGTCTAAATGACAGCTTATCTTCTGCTATTGCACCCGTTACTCTATTTAGTTATAAGTTATTTATTGGAAAGATCATCAATCGCTTGAATTGCTTGTTCCAACGCTTTAATTCTTCTTTCTAAAAGCGTTATTTTGGGACTACCAGCCTTTACCTCAGCTGGATGCCTACCGTATTAGGTCACTATTATTAAAACCAAAAGAATTGACAAATTTATAAACCTCAAAGCAAGTTCTTTTGCCTTTTTATTCATCATTTATACACAGTTTAATTCTGATCCAGCAATCGTTTCGGCAATAGCTGGATAGATTGTCAAATTCGTTCCCTGCGAAACTCTCCATACATATTAATTTTATTTATTGTTTAAGTAAGTCTATTAACAGATGTATCATTTCAGCTTGTTGTTTTATCTTCTTGCGACCATTTCGATTAATTGCTGCAAGCTCACAGCCAATTGCAGTAGCAAAGAAAAACAATAAACTTCCATTCATATAAAAACCTCACATTGAAATCAAACAGCCTTACTCAACTGTTCCTTTATTAAATTCTTCTGATGCTCGTTTTCTTCTTTACGTTGACATATGTTATTTCGTATGAGTGCTATAATAACGAGCAGTGTTCCTGCAACATCAAAAATTGTAATTTTATATCCTTGGATCATCATAATGAACAATGTAGTGATTGGAACGAAGTTAATAAATAAAATTCCATTTACGGATGATAAAATTTTCACGCCGTAGTTCCAACTCAGCAAAGCCACAAAGCCTGGTAATATCATCATAAATAATAAATCATATTTAACAGCAGAAATCGTTCCTATGCTTGGTACAGACACATATCCTTGGATTGTAACTATTATTGTTATGATACCTGTTACAACTGTACCAAATACACATGTCAATGTAGAATAGCGAAGCGTAGACCAATCACTAAACGATTGCCCACCCATCGTATAGATTACCCATCCTACAACACCAATTAAGATAAATGCGAGTGAAAGCAGGTTTTGTTTAAGTGTAAGAAAGAAACTCATATCACCTTTTGTAATTACAAAAATCGCCCCAACGAAAGCAATGACCATGCTTATAATCATATGTTTTTTCGGTTTCACATGTTTAAATCCCCATAAAACCCCAATTGAAATCATCGGCATGAGCGCCTCCATTATAGAAGCTACCATAACACCAGATTTCCCCAGTAACATTTGTCCAAAGAAAACTAGCACATTGTATACAGTAAATGCCATCGTCCCGAAGAAGACGAGTAGTTTCCCTTTTCCTTCTAAACGAAATGCCTGCCTGCCTTCTTTTATCCATAATAAAATGACTAGTACAATAGCTACGGCCCCATATCGTATAGTTGAAAAATAGAATGGATCTATATATTCCAAAGCATGATCTGCAACTGGAAACATTGCTCCCCATGACATACTTGCAATTAAACATGCCATCGCCCCTATTATCAATTGACTTCTTTTCACATTAATCTCTCCATTTATCTATAATCTTTTAAATCTCACAATGGAAATTATAAAAAAGAATATATATCACGTAAAATGATTGAAAGTGATATTTAATATCATTTACAATGATACTTTCAAGGGGGGAATTCTCAATGGAACTTCGAGACTTACAAATTTTCAAGAGCGTCGCAAATCACGGAAGTGTGAGCCATGCAGCAAAGGAATTAAATTATGTCCAATCCAATGTAACAGCACGTATTAAGCTATTAGAAAAAGAGTTCAAAACATCGCTTTTTTACCGACATAAAAAGGGGATGACATTAAATCCAGAAGGAAGAAAAATGCTCGTTTACGTTAATAAAATTTTGCAGGATGTCGAAGAATTGAAACAAGTATTTTTAGATAGTGATACACCAGCTGGTACATTAAAAATTGGTACAGTTGAAACGGTGAATATATTACCAAACATTCTTGCTTCTTACTATAAGGAGTATCCCAATGTCGATTTGACACTGCAAGCTGGATTAACTGAGGAACTAATTAAAGAAGTAACAGACCACCAACTAGATGGGGCTTTTATTACTGGACCAATTAAACATCCACTTTTAGAACAATATGATGTATGTACTGAAGAACTCGTTCTTATAACACAAAACAAATCCTTCCATTTAGAGGAATTTATGACTACACCAATCCTTATTTCTAATCAAGGATGCGGTTATCGTGCCAAGCTAGAACATTGGCTCAAAGCTGAAGGTTTACTCCCTAAAAGAATCATTGAATTTAACATATTAGAAACAATTTTAAAAAGTGTTGCAATTGGTCTTGGAGTTACGATTGTGCCGCAATCAGCTGTTGAATATCTTTCTACTACAGGCAAGGTTCATTGTCATCCAATTCCTCAAAAATACGGTATTATTTCAACTGTCTTTATACGACGAAAAGATGCATATATGACAAATTCGATGGAATGTTTTTTAAAAAAAATAGTTGAGCATCATTGACTTTCTCGGTGTGAAAAGGGATATTTATTTAGATTATTTCCAAAATCTCTTTTGCTATTTCATCAAGTTCTTCAAAGAGTTCATCATGTGTAGGTGTTTCAGCCACTCTTATTAAATACTCTCTAAACTGAACTCTTGACTCTACTGGCAATTTGATAATCAAAAAATGTAGAATAAACCACTTCCAGTTATCATCATCTGAAGATAAAACAGCTTGCACATGTGGGACAATTTCTTCTGGAAAAGTTAAAAGTAATTCTAATACACTTGGGGCCACTGGCCAATTCATATCTTGAATCCATTCGAGAAGGTAAGGCAGTAAAGGCAATATTTTATCTCTATCCATTTTTTTAATCATTTCTATTCTATCATTATCATGCTTATGTCTTGGCAAAAGATCTTCAAAGTTTTCCATATGCGTCAATTCCTTTGATTTTTATACATGGCAATCTATTTATTGTATCAGTCTTTATTAAACTAATCTGCATCTATAGTTTAAGTTGAAGGGGTCAAGAATTACTTTTCGGTATGTACTTATTTTCTCCTGGTAATTTCTTTATCTCCTTCCAGGCAGCGATTACATCTTCTCGCTTTTTCCCTTTGTTTTCAGGATCAGTAAAGTAATCTCGCGTAAATTGATTATATTCAAATTGAGAACTAATTGTTGTGATGTATGAAGGGTCTTTCTTACGATCCTCTTCTTCATGCCAGGCAGCAATTACTTCTTGATATGTTTTTCCTACATTCTCTTTAAAATAGTTTTGAATATATGTGGAAAAATGAAATTTAGGAATTTGTGATTTAAAGAATGCTCTTACTGCCTGACTACAACGATGCTCTTCTGTAATAATAGTATTTAGGCTCAATTCCTTTGATTTAGCAGACTTTTGGTAAGAATTTTGTTTTCTCGATGGTTTAACAATTTTTCCGGTTAGAAGAAAGTAAGCAATTCTTTCTGTGATTTCAACTTTAGAACCTGAAGTACTTAACCCATTTTCTCTACAAAAAAACTGTAGTTCTTCTTTTAACCAGTAAAAATTCCTGAAATCTTTTTCATTCAAATCCTTTGATAATACAGGTCGCATTTCATTCACCTCTGCTGTATTTTAATCCCATTATAGAACATTAGTTTCCAAATGTCCTTGCTAATATTTTACTTATCTCTTCTTATACTAAATGGCCTCGTTAGTTTAATAACAACACTCTTTTAAAAAACAGCCAAAAATTTATTGTAAAGTTACAAGATTTTTGAGCAGGAATACAATAGGCATTAGTATGATTTTCAATTCATTGCTGTCACTCGAACTTTTTATCTTAATTAAAGGACTACGATCATCACTTCTAAAAAATCAGGGGAGTACGATTCAGAATAGTCAAGTAGTTTCTAGCGGATTCTCAAAAAAAGAAAAGCGCCTCAAATCCTTTATATTAAAGGATTTGAAGCACTTTTCAGTTGGTTCAAACTTATTCTATCTGAACCTGGATACGTCCCAGGAGGACATATTAAAATACTGATATATCAACGGTTATCAACTACAATGTTTACCTTTTGTTTTCCTTACATTTTTGACCACCCATTACGGAGTGGTCTTTTTATTGGTTTATTGAACTAAAGCCTCGGTTTATTACTCTTCTTGAATCTATAAACGTACAGCATAATAAATGGTATAGCACAGTAAATATAATTCATCGTAACAGAGAAATTATAAAAATTACTTAGCAATTTCCCAAGCACATAATAAAAAACAATAGCAATTGTTATTATTGTATCTAACTTCGATTTATTCTTTTGAACTTTTATCATTCACAAGACTCCCTCAACTATAAATGCAATTACAAAATTAAATACACCCATTCATTTCCCTGAAACAATAGTTTAATAATACCCCATATACAATTCATTTGGATAACTATTTCCATTTACCATTACGACATAAAAAACCACCCATCACGGAGTGGTCTTTAATGGTTTATTCAGCTAAAGCCCAAGACATCGACAAACATCCTTTCCGCATGTCAACCAACCATTTAAAATAGCCCCCTTATCAAATGAGGGCTAAATATAATTCATAATCTATCACTTATCTTCAACTTGCTTTAATAAATTTATCGGAACCCAACTGTATTCCGATGGATACTTCCAGTCCCCACCTAATACATCTAAATAACCATTAATTTCAGTACCTTTCGATGAAACAATCATTCCCTTTAAATACACATGCTCATATCCACCTATAGCATAGCCTTCTACTGGACTAAATCGCTCTCGTACATCCGCTGTTATCTCATAACGCACACCTGTTTCTCTTTTTATCGTTTCAGCTATTTTAATATCTGTACCATTATCTTCTATACAAATATCTCCTGCATCTGCATCATAAAAACAAGTAGAAATAACTTGTCCGTTATTTAAGAAAGAAATCTTGATATTTTGGTAATCTTTATTGAAATAATTACCGTAACTTTTATAATCATAACTTTGGTTACGATTAATATAAATATAAGTTGGATTATTATAGAAAGATGATCGAATTTTTATTGGTACTTCTTTGAAAACTACCAAATCAGTTGCTTGGACCCGATATTGCCCCATTTGATAGAATGTTTTACCGTCATATTTCTCAATATCATACGTTTTAAAAAAATTATTTCTCTTTACCATTAATGAATCAAACGTACCATCTGGATTTTTCTTGTATACCTTGATATCTTTTTTAAAGGTCATTTTCCCTGTTTGACCTTTTACAACTTCTGCTCCATCATACATCACTTTTGCTTCTGATTTCGTTGGATTTACTACCGCAAATACAAATGCTGTTAGTAACACAATAAATAATTTTTTCATTATTTCCCCCTACACAGTTTGTTTTTAGAAAGCAAAATATCTTAGTATTATTTACTATCAATCTATATTCTACCATTGACTCTATAATAATATTAACATGATTTACCTTAACATAATTTCTCTAATCTACCATTCAAGCCTGTTCTCTAAATTCGGTCTATTACCTATAGATTGCGGACGACTATTACGCTCATTCAACCAGTTATAAAACTGTACTGGACGCTCTTTATTTTGAGTTTCTTCTATTGAAAATGATTTATTCAACTTCTTATCCATTCGCTCTACAGCTTTACTATATGCACCTACAAACACCGCACGTAACGTACTAGCAACTGTCAGTACACCCTCTTTAATATCCATAGCAATTTTAAATATTACGTTCTTAGCTTTTACAAACTCAGGTACACTTTGTACTTGAGCAGCCAATACAACTTTGTGTAGTTCATCTTTTAGTGAGTCTGATAACGGTAATGAGTGCATGAAATCAAATAGCATTTGCTGATACTCATTCATGTACTCCTTTTTCTTTTCAGCTTGCAAAGCCAATTCATTTTCTAAATCACTTAAATTATTACTTGCTTGTTTAGAACTTAAAAGATTAAAAGAGTTAAAAGATAGGTTTTCAGATTGTGGAGGGCAAACCGCGTCGTTACTAGCTTCATCACCTGTCTCTCGATGTTTCATTGTCGATGTGTCACTGTAAGGCAAAATCTTATAAATGCTTGCACCTTTAATTCCGTTTAACTTTGTTTGCTTTACCTTCTCGATAATGTTTAACTCAACTAGTTTCTTGATCGCGCGCATTACTGTACTAGGAGAAGTGCCAGTTGCTTCAGCAATCGTTTCAGCTTTTAGATGCGAAGCCCCTGGATACATCAATGAACGTTGTGAAAGTACGATAACGATTCCACGTTCTGATTCTGTTAAGTTGAAATAATGCGCTGCTATATGGTCCACCACACTTTTGTCCATATCAGATACTGAATCGAATGTTGTGTATTGTGCTAGATATTCGAATGACATTTCATTCACCTCATTTCGGATTTAATAAAAATAATTCGGAATTAGAATCCCAATAACGTTTATTAATTACATCATAACATCCGAAATTCGGAATTCAAATATAAATTGCGTTTTCTATAGAGTTATTTTATAATAGAGGTACGAAATTAAGTTGGAAAGGAGTGTTTGAAGTTGACGAAAGAATTGAAATTACGGTTAAGGGTCCTACTTGCTGAAAAGGAGTGGGAACAAAAAGATTTGGTTGAACGAAGTAATTTAACACAACGTGCAGTTAGCGAGTTATATAATGACAAAACAAAAAGCTACACCAAAGCAACATTAAATGAGCTTGTACGAGTATTTGAAATTGATGATATGAACGAATTATTTAAGATTGTTGAAGTAGAAAACGAGGATAATTAATTGAACAAACTAGAAGAAACAACAAAAGAATTACTTGAAGCTGGTTATACAATTGAAGAAATTAAAGTGGCTTTCGAGGAAGTAATTGAAAAAGCTAAACAAGTCGATATGGATAAAGCAACAGATAACTAATAAAGGTTGTCTGTTTTTTGTTTTTCCAATAAACTGTTATTTATAGGAGGGATGCACTATGCACGTTGGAAAAGTGAAATGGTATGAATCATTTTGGTCAGTTATAATTTGCTTCATATTAGCGCCATTATCAGGATATCTTTCTTTATTTCCCGCTATTATATTTGCTATTTTTAGAATAAGAAAAGAAATAAAGAGGATGATTATCAATAAGCAAAATAATTTACCATTGAATCACAAAATTCCTTACGAAGGACCAAAAAAGGCAAAAGAGGATGTTGATATTAAGTCACTCAATTGAGTGGCTTTTTATTTTTGCTTTGTGCAACTCTTTTTCCACTCCCTAATTTACTAGTGAGTAGGCAAAAACGTTGCCATAGACCTACACGATATCGGCCTGTTATCATAAGTTTATATTTTTTTTTGGGAGTGAATTAATATGAATTCTTCAAAGGTTGCTTTTTTATCAGTTATTAGCAATTCTCTCGTTGTTATTCTAAAAATCATTGTTGGACTTTTTACAGGATCAGTGGCAATTTTATCAGAGGCCATCCATTCTTTTTTAGATTTACTTGCCTCTTTAATTGCTTTTTTCTCTGTACGAATTTCTAGTAAACCAGCGGATAAAGAGCACCCTTATGGACATGGTAAGGTTGAAAACATTTCAGGGACAATTGAAACACTACTAATTTTTGTTGCAGGGATTTGGATTATTTACGAATGTGTTCATAAAATTATTGAACCCACACCAATTAAACTTCCACTACTAGGAATACTTGTCATGCTATTTGGTGCATTAGTTAATATTTTTGTGTCAAGAATTGTGTATAGAACAGCTAAGAATACTAACTCTGTAGCGATGAAGTCAAATGCACTCCACTTACTTACAGATGTTTATACTTCATTAGGAGTTGCCTTGAGTTTATTGATTGTCCATTTAACCGGTTGGTATATTTTAGACCCAATTATCGGGATAGTATTAGCATGTTATATTATGATGGAAGCTTTCAAAATGATGAAAGAAGCATTTCCTCCGCTATTGGATGCAAGTTTATCAAAAGAAGAAGAAGAAAAAATTGTACATATCATTGAATCATTTAAAGATGAATATATCGAGTATCACGATTTCAGAACAAGACGCTCGGGTGCTGAGGAATATATCGATTTTCATTTAGTAGTAGAATCGCAAAATAGCATTGAAACAGTTCATGATCTCTGCGATCGTATAGAAGAAAAGATTAAAAACATCTTTCAGCACGCCAATATTCTTATTCATTTAGAACCAGAAAATGAAAAAATAAATTAATTTTTTATCTATAATCAAGTAGTGGACCAGGTGCTCACCTTTTATGTGCGCCTGGTTTTAATTGTTTAGCTATATTCTTTAACTGGATAACTCAAATAATAGTTATTTCATTTTTGAGTCACCCTTCCAACTGACCAAATCATTCTTTTCTCCCCTAAACTTTATTCCTTGTAATTTTTACTTGTATCTTTAAATAAAATGGACTTGGGATAGCAAACTCTCGCCTCGCCCATTGTCTTTTTTAATACATTGCTGTCCCCACTTCATAATAAAAAGTCATATCTTTTTCGATATGACTTTACTTATTTAACGTTAATTTCGAATACCTATTTTTAAAAAAATCTTTATCTAGGGTAACTCACTATCCAAAGGTAGCTGTCTCATCATAATAGTATAGTAAGCTAATTTTAGCTTGCGCCGCCTTGATTTGTTACTAAGGGTCACTTCCATACGGGTGACCCTTTTTATTCTTCAAAAGATGCAACCTTCTTAAATATTTGTCAAATTTTTAACTCCAAAGAAATATTTTTAGTTGGATAAATACCTCTTAACTTTCTATAACTATACATATTATAAACATAGAAGGGAGGGATATTTCATGGGATACTCCGGAAACATCGGAAATTACAACAACAATTGTTATTATGGGGGCTATAACGGTGGTAGCTATGGTGGCGGTTCCTCATTCGTCCTAATTGTTGTTCTATTCATTCTACTAATTATTGTTGGCGCTACTTTCATGTATTAATCTCTAAAACTCTTTAATTCACAACATTGGAATAAAAAATAATATAAAGTTTATTAGCCAAACACCCCCTTATTATAAGGTCACTTTTACAAGAGTGACTTTTTTTAATTCACTTGATAAATAACTAATAAATTTATTTTAAAAAATAAATTTATTAGTTATTTATCGCAGTTCATTTTATCAACCACTCATATTATAGACATAGAAAGGAGGGAAATTATTATGTCGCAAAATTATGATAGTGGTTATGGTTCTGGTTCTGGTTCTGGTTCTGCATTTGCTCTAATTGTTGTTCTATTCATTCTTTTAATTATTGTTGGCGCTAGTTTCATGTCAAAATATTAATACCCAATACCGCCTCTAATGCTCATAACTATTGTAAGGGAATACCAATTTAACCTTACACCTCCAAATTTATACTAAGGGTCACTATCCACCAGGTGACCCTTTTATGTGTGGAATAATGACAACTTCTTTGGCACTAAATGTTGTATTGTTTGTTCTACTCATTATTGTAGGAATCTAAGTAAAATTTGCTTCTGAAAGGAGGGCTACTATGCATCAACTAGATAGATACCAATGTCAGGCTATAGAAGTCAGAGATATCCATGGAAAAGTTCACAGAGGAGCACTATTAGGAGTTGATCCAGCAAGAGGAGTTTTTATGCGGTCAGGCTCTCGTAGTCGGCACATTTACTTTTCCTAGTACATATCCATTTGGCATCTTCCAAGATGATTTACATGCAAGCGTTCTAATTTATAAAGGTGCAAATATCCATTCTGTTTCAAAACGATTAGGTCACTCTGACATTCAAACAACATTAGATCACTATGCACACGTATTAAAAGAAATGGAAGAACGAGATGAAGAAATTGCGATTAACATTTATTCATCTTAATTTTTTGTTCACCTTGTTTACATTTTGTTTACCTAATTCTAATTTTATATGTTATTCAATGCGATTCTCTATATCCTTTAAACAATGTAAAAAACGCTCAAAACCCAGTATACACAAGGTTTCAAGCGTTTTTCTCTTTGGTTGAATATCAACCTTCGACTTGCAATTGACGTCCCAGGAGGGAGTCGTCCCCCGACCAAAGACCCCAATACCATTGTTTATCTTTATTAATTAAGTAAGAAAGAATATTACCTTTCACACTGAAAAAATAACCTAAAAAAACCTAAAACAATTCAAAAACAACTGAATATAGGGAAATTCCCACTTCTCTCATTGTGCTTCAAAACAAACGAAATAGGTCAATAGACTTATTCCATTTCCAATAAAACAGCATAAAAAAAATGAAATCGCTCGAAAAAATGTTCTTTTGAATACTTTTTTCTGCCTATTTTTAAATCTTCTAGCTCTTATAATGTTGTTCAATTGCCACGATAGACTTGTCTTCCACTTTTGTAAAAAACACTACAAATCCCTCTATTTATTTTGAATAAAAAGAAGGAAACATCGAGCTGTATATTAATAAAAGAATTGTAACAATGCTGCAGAACAAGTGATTTTTTTGTAAATACTTTAAAATCCTTATTTAGAAGGCTTCAAAACATGTCTATACGATAGTCATCTCACTATTTTTCAAAAGAATAAGAGCCGCTGTAAATTATATATCCGACTTTGAATTAGCAAACTTCATTAGTTGATCTGTCTTCAAGCCACATTTTCTTCTCAAAATTATTCGTGTTAATTTTCGTTTTACACACGGGAATTTTAACAGTAACTAAAACAAACTCAATTTATTCAAACTCTCAATTTCGATATACAACATATTTTTAAATAAGCGCCAGCTCAGGTCTTTAGTCCCCGTTTGTCACTTATTTATTTTTAAGTTGTATATCGATTTTGACAAAAGGCCTTTTTCATGTTTTAAAAATGCTTTACTAAATTTCTCGTCCAGTCCGTAACTACTTCCCCCACTCAATCCACAAACGCATAATCCCCATCACTCTCCAACAAATCCTTCAATACCTTTAACCCTTGTTCAAGCTCTACACTACTTTCCGGTGCAGTCACCGCCAAGCGCACCGCATTCACAGGCTTCGCATTCCCAACAACAAAACGTTCAGCCGCATACACTTGTACACCTGCTTTTGAAGCCAGCATTTCAAACTGCATCCCTGTAAACTTATCCGGCAATAGGAGCCATCTAAAAATACATTCCGCATCCCCTAGTACAAGGTAGTCACTTAAGTAATAATCGACCAGGGCGTTTTGCTCTTTGGTATAAGCTCGTTGCATTTCTAAAATTGTATGGGTGATTCCTTCTTGAATGAGCCTAGACGCCAGTTCCACCATCAATGGTGATACTGAAATATTCATATTGTAAAGCGTCTCTATAATCTTCTTTTTAAGGGCCACTGGTGTGACGATAAACGCTAATCGTAGTCCTGGTGAAATGGCTTTTGACATACTTGCGATATAGATGACATGTTCCGGTGCATAGCTAGCAATCGGGGCTACAAGATTCTCTTTTAAAAGACTATAAATAGCATCTTCAATGACAATTAGACCCGTTTGCCTTGCAACTTCTGCAATCATTTTTCTTGTTTTAACAGACATCGTATGGGTCGTTGGATTATGAAAGTCAGGAATGACATATAGACCTTTAATATGTTCATTTTTACATGCATACAAAAGCCCTTCCTTTGTGATTTCTCCGTCCTTTTGTTGAATCGCAACTAATTGAATACCTAGCATATTGGCCGCTGTTTTTATGCCTGCATAGGTGATTGGGTCAGTACCTATCCGATCTCCAGGTTGAAATAGCGCTAGCAACGAGCCGACAATGGCATTTTGCCCCCCTGCTGCCAGTAGTATCGGCTGGTCTGTTTGATAGCCTACTTTATCAAATAAACTCTTTGCCGCTTCTGTCTGCCACGCGCTCCCCTCTGGTCGCCCGTATTGAAACAACTTACTGAAGTTCGGATCGCTCAACATTTTTTTCATGTATTGCGAAATTTCTTCATTCCCATGGTTTGCTGGTAGGACTGAGCCCATTTCGATCATGAGTGTAGAATTATTTGTTGGTAGCAACATTTTATTCGTTGCCGCGTCTGAGGAAACGAATGTGCCACTACCTATAGATGCGTAAATAAGACCTTTTTGTCCGCATAATTTGAATGCGCGTGTAACTGTACTTAAATTTACATCTAAAAAGTCTGCAAGCTCTCGTTGTGGAGGAAGCTTTGTTCCCGGTGTAAGCTTTCCCTCTGCAATATCTTGCTGTAGCAGATCTGCAATTGCTATATAAAGTGGGACCGAAACATTACTTAAATCCGGCTTCCAACTCATTGGATACTCATCAAACGAATTTACTGGCATCATTCATTACCCCTTTTATGTACTTAATTTGCATACAATATTATAATTGTCTTGCATACAATCATAATATTGTATGCACACGATTACAATGATATAATTTCTAAAAAATCAGAAAACGAGGAATGGTACATTATGCAATACTCAGAAAGAATTTTAAATACCCCGTCATCATTTATCCGCAATATTTTAAAAGTGACAGATTCAAAGGACGTGATTTCTTTTGCAGGCGGACTTCCAAATCCAATCTCATTTCCAATCGATGCATTAAAAACATCTGTTGACCATGCGATTAGTGAAAATGGCAGTAAGTTATTCCAATACTCTTCTACGCAAGGCTATGCGCCGTTACGTGAATATATCGCAGCAAAATATCAACGCGTACATGGATTAGATATTCAACCAGAAGATGTATTTATCACAACGGGTTCACAACAAGCTCTAGAATTAATCGGTAAAGTGCTCATTAACAAAGGCGACGGAATTATCATGGAAGAACCAGGTTACCTAGGAGCTATTCAAGCATTCACCCTAAGCCAACCAACTTTCTACCCAGTAACACTTGAAAACGACGGACTAAACCTAGAAGAGCTAGAAAATGCACTACAACAAAAAAATGTGAAGTTCGTATATACAGTTCCAAACTTCCAAAATCCAACTGGTCTTACATACTCAAGAGAGAAGCGTGAGCAAATTTGCGAAATCATCTCTAAGTATGATGTAGCATTAATTGAGGATGATCCATATGGCGAGCTTCGCTTCCAAGGAGAACCGCTACCTTACATCGGTGCTGGTAAGTTAGAAAACAGCGTTTTACTTGGCTCATTCTCGAAAACAGTAACACCAGGTATGCGCCTAGGCTTCATCATCACGAAAAACAAAGAGCTTTTGCAACATATTGAAACAGCAAAACAAGCAACTGACTTGCACACAAACATTTTCTCTCAATATGTGATTTACGATTACTTAGCAAACAATGAATACACTGAACACGTAAATAAAATCATTGCCCTATACAAAGAACAATCAGATGCAATGCTTGCGGCAATGGACGAATTCTTCCCTGAACACGTAACTTACACTAAACCTGAAGGTGGGATGTTCATTTGGGTAACATTGAATAACGGGGTTTCTGCGCTAGAAGTGTTTGAAAAAGCAATGGAGCAAAAAGTTGCATTCGTGCCAGGTGACCCATTCTATACATCGAAAACAGGTGTTAACACAATGCGTCTAAACTACACAAATGCCACACCTGAAGTAATTCGTGAAGGTATTAAACGATTAGGCAGTATCCTATAATTCAGATTGGGCGTCTCATATTTTGTGAGATGCCTTTTTGTATGCAAAAAAAATCCGTAGCTTTACATCGCTACGGAATACTTAAAAGTATGCACTATTTTGTATAAGTTAAGATCGCGTTCTTTTTAAATCCCGCCAATACTTTTATTGCTTCCTCTTTGTTGGCATATTCAAATATACGAATATCCTTTTTCTCAAATACAGTAATAACCCACATACTGAAGACCTCCTTTTTAAATAATTAAATAGGGATAAGTATTCCTCTTTGTCTTGCAAAAACCACTTGCTCGATTCCTATTCTATGCCGATTTTTCAAAAAAGAAAGTACTATGTGAAACTCTTTACATACTCTTCACATTCAAATCGCTTTCATTGAACAATTTGTGAAAATCACCATTTCTTATGCATAAAATTCACGGCAATTTTTCTCTTAGTGTGTTGACTCTAAAATATTTACTCACTACGTTGTAATGCTCGAGCGACTTGGGCATGATGTTGAGCGACCCTGACACTTTGTTGAGCAACTCCACCACCATTTTGAGCGACCTCGACACTTTGTTGAGCGACTTCTACACCTTATTGAGCGAACTAGACCCTTTGTTGAGCGACTCCACATCCATCCTGAGTGACCGCGCACCTTTGTTGAGCGACTTCTACACCTTATTGAGCAACCTCACGTACGCGAATCGAATAACTAGACTTTGATTAGGAATTAGATACAAATGAAAAACCGTATGAGCGACTTTTCCGCGACGCCCATACGATTTTTTCATTTTGATTATTATTTGTAGTAGTAGTTTTAATAAGGTAAATAACTGTTACGAGCAAAATGCCTCTTCTTGCTTTTGAGTTAACTCAATTTCAAAGCCTAAATCTTCTAACATACGGTAGTCACTGTTCGCTTCTTGACCTTCTGTTGTTAAGTAATCCCCAACAAAAATACTATTCGCTGCATACATACCTAGTGGCTGTAGCGACCCTAGATTTACTTCACGACCACCCGATATACGAATTTCCTTCGATGGGTTGATGTAACGGAACAGCGCTAACACTTTTAAGCAATAACGAGGGTTTAGATCCTTTGTTCCCTCTAGCTTTGTACCATCAATAGCGTTTAAGAAATTGACTGGGATCGAATCTGCATCCAATTGATGGAGTGCACGCGCAATTTCAACGACATCTTCCCTTGTTTCCCTCATACCGATAATGGCACCAGAACAAGGTGAAATACCGTGTTTCTTGGCAATCTCCACTGTATTCACACGGTCTTCATACGTATGAGATGTCGTAATATACGAGTGATGACGCTCCGATGTATTTAAGTTATGATTGTAGCGATCGACCCCCGCTTCTTTCAATTGCTGTGCTTGTTCTTCCTTTAATAGGCCAAGACAAGCACACACTTTTAAACCGTATTTTTCTTTAATCTCTTCGACAGCTTCACTGACCACATTCACGTCTTTACGTGTTGGACCACGACCACTTGCTACAATGCAATATGTACCGATTTTGTTTTCAAATGCTCGTTTCGCCCC
This sequence comes from Lysinibacillus sp. NPDC096418, assembly GCF_044762775.1. NCBI lineage: Bacteria > Bacillati > Bacillota > Bacilli > Caryophanales > Bacillaceae > Lysinibacillus > Lysinibacillus sp. NPDC096418. The sequence continues at coordinate 101,562 of NZ_JBIWEY010000009.1, read as the reverse complement.
TTCTAATATTTCGTCTTTCGTAATGAAAGGATATTTTTCGATAGGCGCTGTTGATTTTGATGATTGCGAGCAATAACCGCAATCTTCTGGGCAATATCCACTCTTCGCATTCATAATCATATTCAGCTTTACTTTTTTGCCATAATAGTTTTTACGAATTGCGAAAGCACCGTCCATTAATTTTAATAGCTCATCATCATCACTATTTAAAATTGCCAATGCCTCTTCATTACTAATAATCTTTCCTGCAATAACTTCCTCTGCTAACTGTAACCAATCCATTATGCATTCTCCTTTTTCACCTGTACTAGTTTCAACGATTTTGCAGAACGAAATACTTTATAAAGACGTTCGGCTAAAAGTGCAGACGCAATTGCTAAGCAAAAATCTGCAATAATACTATTTAAAAAACCGACTAAAAATATATGAGACCAGCTCGTTTCCACGTGCAACCAGAAGTTCAACGATACATATAAATAAGGCACCGCCACTGCATAAATAATGATGAGCCCTATAATGTTTGCACCGATAAAATGTTTTTTCGTTGGCAATTCTACTTTTTCAATCATCCACCCAATGACAAGTGCAGCAAGTGCGAAGCCAATTAAATAACCAAATGTCGGCTGCAACACATATGTGATGCCCCCTCCCTGTGTAAAAACAGGCAGACCCACTAAACCAATACCGATATACACAAGTTGACTTTGAAATCCATTACGACTTCCTAGTAAGCACCCTGCTAAAAACACAAATACAATTTGCAATGTAAATGGCACTACAGGTAACGGTACTTTTATAAATGCACCAATAGCGGTTAAGGCGGCGAACATTGCAATCATAACGAGTGAAAATATCGATTGTCGTTGTAGCATAAATTATCCTTCCCTCTCTGAAAAGAATTGCTCCATCGTTTCTTTTGTCGTCTTAATCATGAAGCGCATTTCATCATCTGTAATAACGTATGGAGGCATAAAGTACAAAATATTACCAAGTGGTCGTATGAGTAAACCTTTGGCTAAAGCCCTTTTATAAATTTGGTAGCCTATACGTTCTTCACTTGGTAGTGGATCCTTCGTCTCGCGGTTCGCGACCAGCTCAATTGCGCCAACTAAACCTACTTGGCGATATTCCCCTACATACGGCAAATGACTGAAAGCCTCTGTCGCTAGCTTTCGCATTCTCTCCCCTTTGTCTTGCACGATATCGATATAGTGTTCTTCCTCGAACATCGTCAATACTTCAAGTGCCACACGACAAGCAAGAGTATTGCCTGTGTAACTATGTGAGTGTAAAAATGCTTTCATTGTTCCATAATCATCATAGAAAACGTCATATACTTTATCTGTTGTAAGCACAACAGATAGTGGTAAGTACCCACCGGTTAATCCTTTTGACAGACACATAAAATCTGGTGAAATATTTGCTTGCTCACAGGCAAACAATGTACCCGTACGTCCAAAACCTACTGCAATTTCATCTGCAATAAGATGAACCTCATATTTTGTGCACAACTCTCTTAAATGCTTCAAATAAATTGGTGGATACATTTTCATCCCTGCTGCCGCTTGAATAAGTGGCTCGATAATGACTGCTGTGATTTCCTCATGATGTACCTTAAGCTCATCCTCAACAGAGGAAATACACTGCGCTTGGCAATTCTCTGGCTTGTCATTAAAAGGGCAACGGAAGCAATCTGGGCCTTGCGCACGCAACGTATCTAGTAACAATGGCTGATACACCTCGTTGTATAGGTCCACCCCTCCTACTGACAGAGCACCAAGTGTTTCACCATGATAGGCATCAGTTAACGCAAGGAAACGTTTTTTCTTCGTCTTTCCACTTTGCATATGATACTGAAAGCTCATTTTCAGTGCGATTTCAATAGCTGATGAGCCATTATCTGCAAAAAAGACTTTATTTAGACCATCCGGTGATAAGGCAACTAATTTTTCTGCAACCTTAATAGCTGGTTCATGTGTGAAGTTCGCAAATATCGCATGTTCCAATGTAAAAGCTTGCTCGCTAAGTGCTTTACTAATGCGCGGATTAGCATGCCCAAATAAATTCACCCACCATGAGGACACAGCGTCCAAATATCGATTGTCATTTTCATCATAAAGCCAGACACCTTGTCCTTTTTTTATGACGATTGGTGGAAACTGCTCATAATCTTTCATTTGCGAGCATGGGTGCCATACATGTCGTAAATCCCTTGTTTGTAATTCAGTTAATACTTGATTCAAGTTGATACAACCTCTCAAATAATGATGTGTGTGTAATAGAATATTCGACTAGTTGCGCAATATCCTGCAGTTGTGGAATTGTCGCATAAGGTAACGTATGGTGTTGTAAAATCGTTTGAATATTGTTTTGCTCCATCTCGCTCCCTGCATCGCCATTAAACACCAAGCCAAGTACATCAACTTCACGTACTTTTAGAGCTTCTAGCGTTAACAGCGTATGATTGATTGTCCCTAGCGTTGTACGAGTGACAACAACAACCGGTAAATTACTCTGAACAATCAAATCTAGCAATGTTTCCTGCCCACTTGAATCTAAAGGTACAAAGAGCCCTCCTGCACCTTCACAAATAACAACATCATACAATTGCTGTAACGCCTTCATTTGCTTTAATAAGCGCAGCCCATCTATTTGCTGACCCTCCAGTTGTGCAGCAAAATGAGGTGATGCCGCTTCTTTGAATGAATAACCATTCAAATTTTCTTGTACTAATGGTTGCAATGAGTATTTTTCATACATCGCAGTATCATAGTAACAGGATCTTCCTTCCTCAATAACTTCGCCCGTTTGTACAGGCTTGTAAGGTGCAACACGAAGACCTTTCTCCTGTAATTGACGCATCAATAGCGTAGTGACACATGTTTTCCCAACATCGGTATCTGTTCCAACAACCCAAAAATGTTGCAATGTTAACCTCCCCCTCAACTTAAGTTAACCTAATATAACATTTAAGTTAACACATATATTTTCATTTTGTAAATGCTGTTTTCTATCTTTTTACAAAAACCCTTCATTTTTCTGCCAATAACAGCGAATTTTTCGATAATTATAAGTAAAAGTTAAATACAATTTATCAGTCACCTCGTAGCTAAAATAGTACACCTAAAATTAAAATTTCAGCCCCTTCATCTAAAATTGAGTTAATTATATTTGCATTTAGCTTCCTAATAGGAAACTGGATGGAACGATTCGGAGATATATCATGATTTATGGCTATAAACGGCCACTTTAAAATGATGAAAATGGCGATCAACAACTTAAAAAATGCAATTGCGATGTACCATAGTGGCTACTTCACGCTCATGCAAATTAAAGAACAAACTGACATTAGTAAATCTATACTTTATCGTTCCTTAAATAGCGTTGAGCACCAATAAATTGTTATCAAAAAATCACTAGCTGACTACCGTTCGACGGTAATCAGCTAGTGATTTTTATTGTATGACTCTTTCAAAAATTATTTCATAATCTGTCGGCTTACCATGTTGGTTATAGTTCACGGGAAGTACCTGTTTGAAGCGCCAACCTTGCGCAGCATACTGTTCAATCGTTTCTCTGTGCTTCGCCTCTCTAAAAATCCCACCTAAATGTGTTTGTACAAATTTATACTCATACATAGTTCCACCCCTTTCTATGCTATACGTATTAAATAATTTGAAAGTTTCAGTTCTACTCTAGAATCTACGGCATTACATGAAGCCACTTACAAAATTCCGGCCTTGTGCTACTGTCGTTTTGCTTTTTCACAGATAAATTGTCATAAGACATGACGTTTTCGCCCTCGTTCTCCTAATGCTCCTGTAGGTTCGTAAACTGTTTACAAACCCCGCGAAAATCGAGCATCCCGTAGAGGAAATCAACCTACCCTTAATAAGTAATGAAGAAAATTAGTTGAATAATGAGTCTCAAAATTTATCCATTACCATCCAACTTTTTTCAATAACGACCTTTCTATATAGGTCTTTTTCCTTTTTCTGTAGAATATAATATTATAGGGGGTGTATGGATGTTAAGGTTATTTAAGGAAGATGAGAAAATTATCGATACATATGAGCAAGTAGGTTTTATTTTAAAATCTCTACTCACATATGAATTAAAAGATTTACCTGTACGCTATGAATTTTGGTATCGGCTAGCCATTCGACAAGAGGAATATCGAACATTACAAACTGAGCATCGTGCGAAAATATCGATGTATTCCGCGGTTGGTCGCTTTCACCAAACACAATATGAGGCAACTAAGCAAAGGGGTGCTAGGCTTGCACGACTTGCAGATATCTACAAAGGCTTTTGTATTGAAGTGGATCGTGACATTTTAAACCATCGTCTTTCCTTTTACAAAGAAGAAATTACAACACTATTTGAACATATCCACCACAAGGAACTTTATAGTTACTGCGACCAAGTACAACAACAGTTTTGGGAAGCAGTAACGGAAGACATTCTAAATATAATTGCCCACCTAGACTAACTAGGTGGGCAATTATATTTAAGTAGGTTTAACAAGTATGATAAAAGAAAACAAACATAAAAATACTTGTTCGACTTATGAAATATCATGGCACTTTTATAGGGCGTCGTTCTTATACTGGTTGCCTTCATATGTATTTTGTACACTCTGCTTCCTAGTAAAAAATAACGAATTTCTCTTGAGCCCCCATTCACTTTTTTCACAATTTTTAGTATATTGTTAAAGAGCGAAAAAGGAGGTTAGCAGAAATGGCTAACGAAAAAATATTAATTGTAGAAGACGACATTGATATTATGGAAGTTCTATCTTTCTCCATTAGCAGTGCAGGCTTTACAGTAATAAAAGCAACCACTATTTCTGAAGGCTGGAATAATTGCCAAAAGCACCAACCTGATTTAATTTTACTTGATGTAAATCTGCCAGATGGCAATGGTTTTGAGCTAGCTAAGAAAATACGTACAATTTCGGATGCTATACTCATTTTTGTAACGGTAAATAGTCTAATTGATCATAAATTGGAAGGCTTCGATGTTGGCGCTGATGACTATATCACAAAGCCGTTTATTCCAAAAGAATTAATAGCGCGTATTCAAGCACATATGAAAAGAAGAACTCCTCCTCAAAAAGAAAACATCCTACATATTGATAACTTAACAATCAACTTTGACACAAAGAATATCTATAAAGATGGTGCATTACTTAACTTATTTACAAAAGAAAAACAGTTATTATTTTATTTAGTTGAGAATGCCAATAATGTATTAAGTATAGAGCAGCTTATAAATCATGTTTGGGGCTATGACGGTGTAGCGGATTCTAAAACTATTTCTGTTCATATTAGTACGTTACGACGTAAAATCGAAAACACCCCCTCGAAACCTCTGCGAATTCAAACTGTTCGAGGTTTTGGTTATACATTTGTATATGATTAATAAAAGTGTCTAGTTCAAAATAAACTAGACACTTTTCGTTGTCGCCTTTTTAATTTACGATTTCTCCTTCAATTATTCGAGCAGTAACTGGTAAGACAAAACTAAACCTAGAACCTTTATGTTCAATACTTTCTACGAAAATTTCGCCATGATGATGTGCGATAATTTTTTTGCAAATAGACAGGCCAATACCATTCGAATTGACATTGCTCGAATTCGATGCACGATAATAATTGTCAAAAATAAAAGCAATATCTTTTTCTGGGATCCCAATACCACTATCTTCGATTGAACAAATTAAACTCTCTTCCTCCACAAACATCGAGAATTGAATACCACCACTTTTTGTATATTTAATAGCATTTACTATTAAATTCGTAATAACCTGTTTAATTCGCTGTACATCAATTAATACATAAGCTTCTCTATCTCCATAAAGATTCGCGCTATAGTTCAAACCAGCATTATTTATTTCATTTTCATACTGATGCTCAAATAGCGCGTAAAATTCAGCTACCTTTACTTTGGTAAAAGTATACTCCGCTCTACCCGCTTCTAAATTGGCTAAATCAAATAAGTCCCCTATTAATAGATTTAACGATAAAAGACGTTCTTTACTTCGCACTAAGTATTTTTCTCTTTGTTTTTCGTCAGTCACAATACCTTCTAATATTAGCTCAATGTACCCCAATGTAGATGTGATAGGCGAGCGTAATTCATGTGAGATACTATGCATTAAATTTTTTCGCTCAAGCTCATTTTTTTCTAAACGGTCATTAGCATTTTTTAAATGTTTATTCATCTCATCCAATTCTTTTGTACGTTCTTTTACACGTTTTTCCAAGTCCTCGTAGATTTGAGCATTCTCAATCGAGACAGCTATTTGGCCTGATATCATTTTCAGCAAATCTACCTGCGTGGAACTAAAGGCATCTGTCATCACAGTATTTTCTAAAAGTAAAAGCGCGATGATTTCACCTTTATGATGAATCGGTAAGCAAAGAATAGATTTTGCCGTTGGTGGAAACCTTTTAAGCTTATTATGATTTTGAGCGTTCTGTATAATAATAAACTCTTCACTCTGTAAAACATAACGTACCACAGCCTGTATACTTTCATTCAAAAGATTGATGGACTGATCTTCAAACATCGTAAAGTTTGCTGCACTCGCTTCTGCTCTTGCGACAACAAGCAAATCATCTTTAACGTTTCTGATAAAATAGCCAATATCTGCGCCTGCATGTTTTAATAAGGCAAACAGCATTTTTCGTAATAAGTCTTCCATACGAATTTCTTTTGCAAGTGACTGTGTTGTCTTAAAAACTGTCAGCATATCAAATGATAATGGTAACTCGTTTTGAGACTGCACACGCAGCGTAAGGTCTACCTCATAGACTGTCTCCCAAAGTTGTGCAACTGTCTCCGCTCCCCATTGCCTCATGTTTTGGATACCACGTATAATATATGCTTGTGCCATTTCTTGATTTTGGTGGGACACATAGTAATTTGCCGCTCGTTCACAAGCAATTGCCTCGTCTTGCACAAAATGATGCATTTTAGCTAATTGAATCGCACGATCATAAAAGAGAACAGCTTCACCCTCAAGCCTTTTCATACGACAATTTTCTGCTTGTAATAACACATATAAATGTTCATAATTTTGAGGTGCAAATTTAGACCACTTTTTAAATTTACCGATACTCTGTTTAATTTCACGGTGATACATTCTTTTTTCCTCATGTGAACATGTCCGCTCATGGATACTATGAAATTGCCATAATGCACGGTAAAAATAATATGACGGTGATAACAACAATGTATAGCTATCTTTCACAGGTTGTTTTAATGCCTGTATGTAGACGAACCCTTGCTTTTCATTGCGCAAGTAAAAAGACATTTGCAAACGTATAGCATGATGCATAATTGGAATAGCTGGCATATCTTTTATTGATATTGGATAGTCCCAATTGATAGCTGTGTTAGAATGACTAAGTACATCCAACCATAATTTCATTTCTTGCAAAAAGTCGGCAGACAAAGGTTTTTCATTTGCGGAAAACTCCTGTTGCTGACGCCTTATTTCTGTACTAATATCCCGAATTGAATCTCCACGCACCAGTTGTATTGCACAAATAAAACAAGAACTAGCAGATACTAAATAATGCCGTCCGATATCTTGAAAATTATGCTGGGCCTTTGTGATATAGTGAATATTTTTATCATAAGAATTTGTCCAATGATTAATAAGCACGCCATATACAAAATAAATATGACCTTGTATAAACATATTACTATGATTATCTGCGATGGTAATCGCTAGTTTTGCAAATTTAGAAGCGTTTTTCGTATCACCAAATCCTACATCTAGTAATAATGCATAATTAATAAACACCATGCCACTCGACGATGAAGAACCATATTTTAATAGAAGACGCATACCTCTTATTAATAACATGCCTGTTAAATTTGCATTTAGATTATACGTATTACCTGTTATATTAATAATCATTTGAATTAATAAGTCGATTTCTTTATTTTTAATTGGCGGTAAGTTTAATAATTTGTGAGTAGACTTGTTTTGCAGAGCGATTTTTAACAATAAAAACTCTTTGGCCACTTGTAACTTTGTCGGTTCTTCTGGAATATTCATCTTCCCTACACGTAAAGCCTCAAAGCCTGCTTCCACACCGATAATTTCGTTGTCTGATTCGACGTATAGCACTGCTTTCAAATTATAAATTGTTAACAACTCTAATACCGTTGAAGAATAATTAAGGGCCTCTTTTAAATGCATCTCAGATATTTCATAGTTCCCCATTAAGTATTCACATTCACCTAGATGTGCATATATTTCTACCGATTGCTCTCGTAAGTCTTGCCAATGATTCTCAGGTAATAATTCAGCACTTGTTGTCAAAAAAAACAACGCATTTTCAAATAATCCTGCTTTTTTAGCATTAAGACCTAGTGTAAAGTTCCACATCGCTAAATTTCGCTTTTCTTGATCACTAAGTAAATGCTTACAGTAATTAAAATGTTTCACTGCTTCATTTAATTGCTGACTTTCTTCAATATCTTGCTTATTTTCTGTGAATATATTACCAATGCTATAATGTATTTGTGCTCGTTCTTCGTTTGTTAAGCTATAGTAAGCTACTTGCTGAATACGGTCATGTACAAATTTAAATTTCAAGGAATAAGCAGATAAGATTCCTTCAAGTTCAAAAATACTTGCCCATTTAAAATGAGCATCTAATGCTACAATGAATCCTTGCTCTACGAGGATTTCAATTTTTTGTAATAACTCTTTCGAATTAATTGAAAACAGCTTTTTTAACGTACTAAACTCAAAATATGTACCGATGCAGGCCATAATTTGCAAAACGCTACGTGTATCTTCTGCTAAAAACTCCATCCTATTTTCAATAAATAACAACAACTCATTATTTAAAAAATTTTGATTTATTTTTTCTAAGTGAAGCTGCCATCGCTTCTCTTGTTGATCAAAGTAAATAATACGATCTCGTTGAAAAGCTAGAAATGCTTCTTTTACAAATAAAGGGTTACCCTCCGTAATAATATGAAGTTGCTTCGCTAATAGCGAAATTGTTTGCGCTTTAGCATTAAGTGATTCTTCAAGCCACATCCTTACCTCATCTTCAGATAATGATTGAAGTGTAATCGTTTTATAGTTTGGAAAATGATTTTGCCAATTCATAAATTCATTGAAATCGGTTATTTTTTCTGGTCTATAGGTTGCCAATAACAAAAAATAGCCTGAACGATGCTGCTCATAAATTTGTTTAAACATCTCAATGGAACTATTGTCTGCCCAATGTAAATCATCGACGAACCAAACAACCGGCCTTTTCTCCAAGGAAAACGTTAGCAATACCTTCTGAATAGAGGAGAAGATATATGCATTGAGCTCCTTTGTGTTTTCTTGCTCATCGGACTGCCCAATGCTACTTTCATCTATAAACCATTTTAGTTCCGGTATTAGCGACATCAGCTGATTTTTATAAACGAGCTTTACCTCGCTAAACAAGTTCCGCCATAGACTAACGGATTTTTCCCCTTCTGCATATACCAGTTTAAGCAAATTTCTTAATGGTTGAATCATAGGAGCAAAAGTTGTCTCTTGTTGTAGTTGTTCATATTTACTTTCAACAAAATAGCCTTTTGAAGTCACAATCTCATGCTTCAACTCATGGACAAAGGCTGTTTTCCCATACCCAGAGCTCCCAGCGATAAGCACAATTTTTTTATCACCGTTTTCAATCTGCCAGTATGTATGTTGAAGCTCTGACAGCTGACTCTCCCTCCCGAAAAGCTTTGTCGTGAGACCCATGTTTAAATTGACATCATGCAAACCTAACATAAAGTCTTCGAGTGGTTCTCCATTTTCAAATCCTTGCTGAATTTTTAGCAAGTCTTCTTTTAGCCCAAAGGCACTTTGATAGCGTTTTTCAGGATCCTTTTCCAAGAGTTTTTCTATTACTTTTGCAACAACTGGCGATAACTCAGCATTCATTGTTGTTAGTGAGTTCGGCTTTTTTGTAATAATTTCATAAACTAAATCAACAGAATCCTTCGCTTGAAACGGTTGCTGTCCGCTGAGTAGCTCATAAAAAATAACCCCCATTGCATAAAGATCTGAACGATGATCAATCTCTCGATTCAATCGTCCTGTCTGCTCTGGCGAAAAATACGGTAGATACTCCTTCTGTTCATGTGGATTATCGGTTGCTATAACCAAATCCAAATCATATTTAAAACTACTTTCTGAACTAAGTAGCTTTAGTTGAAACGAAATTGGATTTACTAAAATGTGTTGCGGATTTAAATTTTGAAAAAGTATACTTTTCTGCTGTAAGTCGATGCAGGCATTGGCTAATTCAACAGCAATTTTTAAAAAATGATGGATAGAAAGATTACTTTCCATCAAACTTTTTAAACTTATACCATTAAAATCTTCAAAAAGAATGGCAAATTGTTTGTCAACGTATTCAAGGGCAATTGGTTTTAATATCCAAGGGTTTTGTTCCTTTTCAAACAAAGAAAATTCATATTGCAACTTTGCTCGTTTCTCCGCTGAACTTATATGAAGGCACTTGACAAGAAGCATACTGTCAAACTCCCTAATATACTTTCTCTGCAAAGTCCAATCAGTTGTTGTTTGTAAAATAATATTTTGACTAACCATCCCCTACACCTCCCTATACTTCGATTATCGTCAAACTAATAACTTCTTCACTGCTTTATACTCTTTTAATTTTAACTCCATATCTACATCTCTATAATCTTCCCCAATGAAACTAAAGATGAAATTTTCTAATTGATGTTCACCCATAAAATATAAATTCAATTTACGATCCTGACATTGTATGGGCGCATACTCTTTACTAATCATACAAACAGCAGATGCATCACAAAAATTCATAATTTTTTGTAGATCATGTTCATTTGTTCCTACATCTAATAAAAATGGATACATACCTTTTGTTTGAAAAACACCTTCTAGTAATTGTATTGGTATAGAAGTTCTTGACTCTCTTTTAACTAATAGGATGATGACATCCTTATTTTTATTTTCTTTCCGTAATTGAAATACGGTATTGCTGAGTAATGATTTTAATTTCCCCCGTACTTCCCTTAAGCGAATACCATCTAACATCTCGCCTTCTTCCATAATATTGAATATTTTAACAATAGGGATATAGATCTTTGTAAAGCACTCAAACGGCCCATTTTGTTCTTTCAGTTTGAGATAATACTTTTCCATCTTTTCAACATCCCCACTGATTAAATATTCCGAAAATTTACGGAATAATTGGTCTGATGTTTCAACATAAAGTGATAGCATTTTATGAATGGTCAGCTGAAAGTTTACAGGTAAGATAAATGATTCAGTTGCATCGAGTCTTTTAATGGTAGGCAACAACGGGTACATATTATTTACGTTTTCAATAATTGCATGAGAGCCGTCAGATAATAGTACTATAGCATTTTCTGGATAAATACCAATAAAATCTACGAATCTTGCCAACAACTTTTCATCCAATATATGTTTTTCTTTATACATAGTAGCAATGGCATCTGCCGCCCCTATTTCTGCTTTATATGGCCTTTTTAGTGTAATCGCAGAGTATATATCGATTAATTGCAAAATTAATACTTCTCGGGGGAGTACCGCTGCTGTCAACCCCTCTGGATAGCCCGACCCATCTATTCGTTCATGGTGTAACCTAGCTAAGTATGCGACCGTCTCCAACCTTACGTCACATAATATCTCATATCCATCTTGTGTATGTTCCTTCATCTTATCAAATTCTTTGTTCGATAGCCTACCTTCTTTTTTTAATATATTACTAGGCGTTTTTAATTTACCTATATCGTGAAATAAAAAACCAATTGCATATTGCTCTAAATTCTGAACACCTTCCTTCTTGGCAAAGAGCGTACATAGCGTAAACACATCAATTGCATGCATATAGGAATAAATATCATGTCCTTCTAAAGCAATCAACATTTCTCGAAAGCGAATATTTTTCATATATTTATTAAATAAATCCCGTAGGTACAGTATATCTTCCGTATCTTTTAATGCATGCCCATAGCGAATTTCAGTACTTAATTGTGCTAAAGCTTCTAAATAATTTGGAGTACATTTTGTATCTTCAATTGGAACATTACTTTCCAATTCGACTATTTTTTCAGGAACAACTAAATCTTCTGTTTGAGATGGCTCTATTTCATCAAATTGAATATATACAAATTGAATATCTCTATTTTTTAACAGTGAAATAATTCTAGCATTTAATGCATTTCCTTTTTTCATTAACATTCGATTTTCAATAAACAAATCCTCGCCTAGTACAAACCCCTCCTGCAAATCAGCGATTCTTATTTTTTTGACCTTCAAGAAAAACACTCCTTCTGTTTTAGTTCATACCTTAATATACAGACGCAAGGTTAAAATTAGGTTAAATTATCTAATTTTTTATTTCATTCTCGAATGTTATATATAGAGATAACAATGAGCTAATTTCAAAATAGTTATTTCCGATTTATCTAGCAGTGTGGAAATATTAGTAACTTTTTTTGCTCATTTAAAGTAAATATTATTAATTTCTTCGTTTAAGCAAATAGTTAAAGAAAAAATCGAAAATCTACGATGATAATCTTTAAAATTAATCTTCCTTCTACTAATATTGATAGAAAAAGCTTCAACAAACCTAGTGCTATTAACAGAAGATATTTTGGTAAGTGTATTTATATATACATTACAAAAGTCATTAGCCTTCATCATAATTCAGTTTATTCCCCACTAATCTAGCAGTTCTATCCTCACTATATTTAACAAAATAGACTTTTTCCAGAAAATCTATTATTAAATGAAACCATATTTATCAATTATCCGTAGACATAGGTAGAAAAGGAGTCGAAATCTATGAGTATCGAAGTTGCTATACATCGAGGCGGTTATCAGGATAAGGAACAAGTAATTTCTAATATAGAATTTAGCGTGCAAAGCGGTGAGCTTGTTGGCTTGATTGGCTCGAACGGAGCTGGTAAAAGTACAACACTACAAGCAATTATGGGCGTCCTCCCATTTATGGAAGGTAATATCTCAATTGAAGCATATGGCTATGTACCCGAGCGGCCAATAATCTATGAGTATTTTACTTTATGGGAGCATATCGATTTTTATATGCGCACAGTTGGTAAGGAGAAAGAACTGACTGCGCGTGCATATGAGTTACTGGAAATATTTCATTTAGAGAATAAATTGCATGAATTTCCAACATCCTTTTCAAAAGGTATGCAGCAAAAGGTCATGCTAATCTTAGCGTTCCTTGAAGATCGGTCCACTTATATTTTGGATGAACCTTTTATGGGACTTGATCCACAGGCTATGCGTAAGCTACTACAAATTATAGAGGAATTAAAAAATGAAGGTGCAGCCATTTTAATGAGTACCCATGCCCTTGATACCGCGGAAAGAATTTGTGACCGCTTCGTACTAATCGACAATGGGCAAATTCTACAGCAAGGAACACTCGAAACACTGCAAGTAGCAGTTTCACTAGAGAATGGATCACTGTTGGATGTTTTTGATGAACTACTAGAGGTCAAATGCCAATGAGTAATCTATTTCATGCTCGAAGAAAAATAGAACGTCGTAATAATTTCAAGCTAATCGCAAGTATTGTTGACTGGACAGTTGCCCTCTATATTGTTATTCCAGGCGCAATTATTGGCTTCTTTCTTTATAAAGATTTTGCTACTTATGTTGAAACACTTTGGGTGTCACAAGTTCCGCTCGTTTTTTGGATTGTGCTATTACTTTTATTCACAGGTATGCCCACCATTCGCACGTATTTACAACGGGCGGATCGCTTATTTCTAATCCAAAACAGTAAACAGATGATTCAGTTAAAACGAGCAGGATTTACTTGGACACTGACAAAACATCTATGTCGTATTGGAGTGTATCTCGCCTTATTAGCACCAATCTTCATTAATGTACATAACCTAACAATTCTAGATTTACTAAGTTATCTATTACTATTGTTTACGACAAGCTTTTGCAATGCATTAGTAGATTTACAAATGCAAAAAAAGTGGCAGCAATTTTGTATTTCAACTGCCATAAGGCTAGTTAGTTTAGCGTTATTTTTATACGTATCACCCGTTATGGTGGCCTTCATTTGCTCCATACTTTGTATCGTAAGTTTTATGTATTATGAACGTCATTTTGTGCAAAGCATCAAACATTTTGACCAATTAGTTGAACTCGATCAGGTCGAATTTTATAAATGGCAAAGTACAGTCTCCAAAACATCAATCGAACTTCGTAGCATGTTGATACCCAAAATGAAGAAACCCCTTCTTTTATGGACAAATTCAAAACGTATGTTTAGTCGTTCTGATTATTTTATCGAGGAATTAGTTTGTAAAACGATGCTTCGACAATCGCAGTATAAATGGGGCTATCTTCGCCTATTGTTAACTGGACTCGGGCTTATTATAGTAACGCCAGTTTGGACAAAATTTGTACTTTTGACTTTACTCTTCTTCGGCCTACGCTCCTACATAAAATCTTTACTACAGCAAATATTTGAACATAATGTATGGACGATTTTTCAAGTAACCGAAGAACAAATGCACCAAGCACGTAAACGACTATTAAAGGGCTTCGTCCATTTCCCTATGACTTTTGTCTTTGCTTTGCTTGTCATTTATTTAATAGGCTATTTGTGATTGTTAAATGAACTAATAACTTGCAATTCACTTCAAATATCTGCCACGAGAAAAACTACTAGCCATTTTCATGCGCATGTAATCGTCCCTAGGTCTTAGTCCAGTAGTTGACTCCTGACCTGAGCGTGCTCTTCTCTTACCCGAGCGAATTCTGGGCTGAACTGGGCGTGCTCTCCGCTTACCCGAGCGATTACGTGGCTGACCGGAGCGTTCCCTCTACTTACCTGAGCGTTCTCTCCGCTTACCCGAGCGAATTACTAAAGTATTGATCCATAGTTTAAAAAACTAAAAGAAGTGCGTATCTATAAAAAAATAGAAACGCACTTCTTAAAAACATTATTCGTCTTTAATTACGATAAAAACACCACTAAAGATTAGAATTGTACCTAACCAAAACGAAATACCAATTGTTTCACCTAATAATACCCACCCTAAAAAAGTTCCGACGATTGGCTGGAAGAAAAAGAATAATCCGCCACTGGAAGCGTTCATTAATTGCAGCCCTTTGTTCCACAAGAAAAAACCACCAGCAGTTGATACAATACCTAAGTATAATAAACCACCTGAAATTGTAGGCTGCAAAACACTAGACAAATCTAAATTATTTAGTCTTGGAAGTACTAAAGGAGTCAATAAAATTACAGCAATCATAGATGAGTAAGTAGTAATGACAACTTGTGAATATTGAGCTGGAATTTTTTTAACCAAAACGGACATTAATGCCCAAGTTAACGCAGCAATTAATAAATAAAATCCACCTAATTGTTGGGAAACATTTATCTGTCCACTTCCAACAATTATGCCAACTCCGATTGTTGCTAGCATAATGGAAAGGCATTTTTTTATAGTTATTTTTTCTTTCAAAATTAAGCGTGCAAATAGAACCATAAAAGCGGGTGTAGTCGAAGTAAGAATAGCACCCATTTGAGCAGTAGAAAGCATTGTGCCCATTTCTTGCGTGACAATGGATATTGTATTGCCAAATAGAGCGACAAGGAAAATAATTAGCCAATCCTTTTTAGCAATACGCCATGATTGCTTCATGCAAAACCCAATAATGGTAAGTGTAATTACAGCAATCACATAACGCATCCAGACAAGTTCCAATGGTGGAACAACTTCAACAACTACTTTTACTACGACATACATTGCGCCCCAAATACTCGCAGCAATTGATAAAAATAAGGCGCCTACTATTTTATTATTCATGTTTTTCCTCCGTTTATCATAGAAATCTATGTCCTTAACGGAGAAAATTTCTTCTACCGTTAAGGAAGAAGGATTGTTGGCACATCATTTTCAAATAATGGAGAAAACATCATGTATAATCACTCCAATCAAGTTAAGTTTTATTATTATAAATTAAATCAGGTGTGTTGATTAACAAATTTTATCCTATTCTTATAATAAAAAAAAGTGATTTCCGCTACAGGCTACTCGCTTTCCTGCAGGAGTCGAGTAGCCTGTAGCGGAAATCTATAAAAGTGGCGTTATTCATAAGGTAAACTTTTTATGGAAAAGCTGAGGAATCGCGATAAAAACCATACAATTATTCCCTAATCAACACGCTTGAAATTAAATACAATTGTTTGAATAGGGTGTGAGATTTTCAGTTTAATTTCTAAATAATATAAGTAAAATGTGCAACATCAAAGCTTCAAATACTTCTGTATAAACTTCCCTTTTAGCTTTGCGATTATATTAGATTTGGTGATCGTCATATCGGCTAGATCATTCAGAAATGTTGTAAGCACTTCATAGCCATCCTTTGTTACACGGATAGTATCAGAGTGTCGGTAACCGCCTATCCCCTCAATATAGATACCAGGCTCAATCGTAATCACCATATTTTCTTCTAATATTTCATTACTACCTTCTGCTATATACGGGCCTTCGTGATTGCTCAAGCCTACTCCATGCCCGGTCCGATGTAATAAACGTTGCAGTAGCCCGTGTTGATCAAAATAAGCTCGTGCCTCTGCATCGATGTCGGCTGCCCTTACACCTGCACGGACCATACTCAACGCCTGATTTCGTGCGTTTTGCATATGTTGGAACATTTCCACATCGTCTTTGGTAGGTTGTCCAAGAAAAAACGTCCGTTCACACTCTGCTGAATAGCCGTTAATTCGATAATAGGCCATCGCGACATTCGGTCCATCTCCAAATTGATCGCCTAGTGCAGGAATACTATGTGGCATCGCACTTGCTGGTGCATTCCAAACTGCTGTAAGCAATGACGTTGTGATTGGGTCAAATTGCTTTGTTTTTATCAGGTTGGTTTGTACTTTTTTTGACAAGGTAAAAGGTTCTAAGACACTAGCTCCTCGATAAATCGTATTAAAAATATCCGTCATTGCTTCATCGCATACTTTAGCACTCATGCGAATATTCCCAAGTTCATAGACGCTTTTCACTTTCCGTTGTTCTTCGACTAACTTCGCTAAAACTAGTTCCCTTGCTTGCACAAGATTATATATGTCTGCACGCATATTACTCTCAATTCCTATTCGTGAATAACCTTGGATCAACTGGTTTAATCGATCATACCAATTGCTCCCCTCTAAAGATGGAAACTCCCAATAAGCAACAATATTATAATTGATAATACTTTTATGTACGTGAGATTCTTCAAGCTTTGGTACAAGTAATATAGGTGTTTGATTTGGGACAACGACGATGAAAAAGGGACGTTCCTCTGGTTTGTATGTAATGTTTGTATAATACCAGATGTCTTCTTCCGCAGTAATAATATAAGCGTCATATTCGTTCGTAACTAACCTCTCTTGCAATTGCTTCATCCGGTTGATGAGTTCTGGCTTAAGCATTCCTATCACCTCAACATATTTCAATAATTTCCATAGTCCCCCTATTATACGTTGCAAATTAGTGAAAAATGACTTTTGGCTAGTTGAATGTAGTTCCTTAAGCATTGGCCTATTCATTATCTATTATTTTAGTAGTATTAGCTAAATGATTTTAGCTCCTTTTCTTGTAAATAGGCTTAAAGAATAATACTTTGCCTAAACCACTCCTAACATTCCCCTGTTTCAATCAAAGCCATGTGATTTTCAAGAGTACGTAATAGTTCCCTATATTTTCTTACCATACACCCCAGCTCAGATTGCGTTAGCATCTACTCACACTCCCGTCCTGTGTGGGGTGTATATGGTAACTAAAGAAATATCGGGAGATCAATAGAGAAACAAAGGACCTTGTAAGGGTGATAAATCAAAGACCTACTTATTAAACAACAACATTGTTCGTTGGCAGTGAATATTTCTCATCTTAATTTCACTTTTAAATATGTGTTCCGACGTTGCTTTCCTGAATCTGTTCATTGAGCTGGTTCTCTACATTCTCCGTTTTTTTCGACCAATAAGTGGCGAGGATCGGACCCGAAATATTATGCCAAACAGCACCAAGAACACTAGGTAAAGCGGCTAATGGACCAAAATGAGCAGTGGCTAACGCTACTCCTAAACCAGAGTTTTGCATTCCCACTTCAATAGAAATAGCTCTTCGATTACTTTCATCAAGTCCTAACACAAGCCCTGTTAAATAACCCAACAGCAATCCAAATGTATTATGGAGCACTACTGCCGTAAAAATAATGAATCCAGCCGAAGCGATGCTATCGACATTGCCCGCAACAACTGCCGAGACAATAATTATAATAGCAACTACTGAGATAAGAGGAATAACGTTAATGCTTTTTTCTACAACCTGAGGGGCGAATCTCCTTATAACAATACCTAAGATAATTGGAAAAATAATCACTTGAATAATTGAAGTAAACATTGCCATTGGGTCTACTGGCATCCATTTCCCTGCAAGTAATAGTAGTATTAATGGTGTGGTAATTGGTGCTAATAACGTTGAAAAAGATGTCATGGTGATTGATAATGGTACATTCCCTTTAGCTAGATATACCATGACGTTTGAAGCCGTCCCTCCTGGAACAGAACCAAGCAGGACTAATCCCGCTGCTAATTCTGCAGGCAAGTTCATAATATAAGCAATTAAAAAAGCGGTAAGTGGCATGATAATATATTGGGCACATACACCAATGATGACTGGTACTGGATTCGTTAGGATCAGTTTGAAATCCACCGCTTTTAACGTCAACCCCATACCAAACATAACGATGCCTAGCAAAATTGTGATATATCCTCCAAATATTAAAAATGGGTCCGGAACTATAAAAGCTATAACAGCTATACAGATGACCCATACGGCAAAGTATTTTCCTGCTATCGTACTAATGGCTTCTAAAATTTTCATATTCCCACTCCCTAATTCTTAATTTTTAAAATTTTATTCGGATTCAAAAGCGTGTCAGGATCGAGCGCTTGTTTAATTTTTTCCATTACAAGCAGAGCTTTTCCATGTTCCTTCTCTTGGTATTTCTGTTTACCTACACCGACACCATGCTCTCCTGTACAAGTTCCACCTCGTTCAAGTGCATACATCACAATCAATTCATTGAACTCATCAGCTTTTTTTACTTCTTCCGAATCATTCATATCAATCATTAACAGAACATGGAAATTTCCATCACCGACATGACCGACAATCCCCCCTGTAAGTGCTTGCGAATTTAGTGCTTCTCTTGCATGGTCAATAGCACCTGCTAACTCGGAAATTGGTAAACAAACATCCGTCACCATTAGCTTTTTTCCTGGGTGTCCATGGACATAGGCGTATGCTAAATTATGACGTGCTTCCCACAGCTGATTTCGAGCTGCATTATCAGCCTCAAATTCAATATTTTCACAATTGTACTCTGCTACAATGTCTTTCATAAATTCAACGTCTTGCTTTAAGCCAGCTTCATTTCCCTGAAACTCTAAAAATAAGGTGGGTTGTTCCTCATAAGCTGTTTTACTATGCAAATTCACTTGTTTCATTGAAGGTTCATCTACCAGTTCAACTCTTGCAATTGGAATTCCAGCTTGTAAAATACTAACGACTGCTTCGACAGCATCATTGACTGTTTCAAAGGATGCTCGTGCAGCCATAACATGTTCAGGAATCCCATAGACTCTTAACGTCAATTCAGTAAAGCAACCAAGCGTTCCTTCAGATCCTACAAATATACCGTTTAAATGATAACCTGATGAAGATTTTTCTGCTAAATTCCCCGTATGAATCACAGTACCATCTGATAAAACAACCTCTAAATCTCGAACTTGATCGCGCATAACTCCATATTTAACAGATGTTGTTCCACTAGCATTTGTGGCTGCCATTCCTCCGAGTGTTGCATCTGCTCCAGGATCCACAGAGAAAAACAATCCGTATTTTTTCAACTCTTTATTCAACTGAGAACGCGTTACCCCTGGTTGAACAATTACAAGAAAATCCTTATCTCTAACTTCTAGTATTTTGTTCATGAGGGAAAAATCAATCGTTATCCCGTGGTCATAAGGAATAACATGCCCTTCTAAGCTTGTGCCTCTTCCAAACGGTACTATTGGTACTTTATATTGGTTTGCTATGTTTATTATCTTACTCACTTGTTCTGTTGTTGTCGGAAACACAACAATATCTGGAAGACTTGTACTATGATACGATTCATCACTGCTATGTTGTTCTAAAATTGTTTGATTGATCGTTACTTGGCTTTCTGAAACAATACTTCGTAGAGCAATCATCACTTCTTCATTTGTTGCAATCATTTTTTTCTCCCCTTTTTACGCTCATTCTTCTAACGTACTTGTTAATAGTATTTTGGTAGTTTTAATTATTAATATATATGTCATACCAATTCATCCGATTATTAGAATTGGTCCAACCTTTTATTATCATACTAAATATTCTGAAAATATCAACAATTTTCATTTTTCTAAAATTGATAATCTTAAATTATTTTTGTATGATTAAAGCGTTTATTAAACATATATTTGAGAGGAGGAACATAGGGAATGCCGCAACCAAAGAAGAAAGCATATCAAGTAATCGTTGATCAAATAAGAGAATATTTTTTAAATGGGGAATTACAGCCTGGAGATAAGCTCCCGACGGAAAGAGAATTAGCGAGTCGTTTTAGTGTAAGTCGAACATCGGTTAGAGAGGCACTTCGGAAGCTTGAAATAAAAGGAATTATAGAAATTAAACAAGGCAGTGGCAGCTTTATCAAAACACCAGAATACCAATCTTTTGGTGAAGAGCTTTCATCTACAATCATAAAAACTGAAAAAAAACTAATATATGAAATGCTAGAGCTTCGCCAGGCACTTGAAGTAGAATGTGCCTTTCTAGCTTCACAACGAGCCACTTCTGAAGACTTAGAACGAATTGGTAAAGCATTAGAAATGATGGATCGAGTTAAAAATGATGTTGAATTAGGAATTCAAGCTGATTTAAGTTTCCATATCAATATTGTGCTTGCTTCACATAATTCGATATTTTTACAATTAATCCAAACTCTTAGTGAACATATGCAAGATACAATCCGAGCTACCCGAAGACAACGATTGAAAGATCCTGAACGTATACAAGAGACTGTTGATGAACATAAGGAAATATACTTGGCAATCGCAGCTGGCGATGCAAACCAAGCCAAACTGCTCATGGAAAAGCATATTAAGCAAATAAGGAGAGAATTAACGGAGTCACTATTATTTCATGTTGAAGAAAAACACGAG
Organism: Lysinibacillus sp. NPDC096418; assembly: GCF_044762775.1. Lineage (NCBI taxonomy): Bacteria > Bacillati > Bacillota > Bacilli > Caryophanales > Bacillaceae > Lysinibacillus > Lysinibacillus sp. NPDC096418. The sequence continues at coordinate 80,221 of NZ_JBIWEY010000009.1, read as the reverse complement.
AAGACTCAATTATAGTTCCCTATGTTAGTATTTTACATATAAACTTTTATCTTCGCTGGGTTGAAGTCGCTTTTAATATCATGCAGTCCATAGCTTACTAGCCTTGAGATCTATTTTCTTGAGTATTTAAGTTTATTTAATTCCTTTGTTAAATATTGAACTTGCTTTTCTAATTCATCTATTTTGTTCGAGTTGATATCGTTACTGGTAGTAGGTTGCTGCGCTTCTTCTAATGCCATAATTGCTGCAACTGTAGCTAGACCATCACCCAATGTAGTAATTATCCCAGCAATTACAGCCAGTTTAGCAGCATCATTTTCAACACCCGATAAAAGATCCGTTATATTAAAATAATCTTTGCTTTTACTCAAATTTCAACCTCCCTAAAATAATCATTGTTAAATCATATTCTGAATCCACTTTTTTAATGCGGATGTTTAAATCAAAGTGGGTATTAGTAGCAAATTGAAATAATTTAATGGGAAAATTGAGGTTCGTGTAAAAAAGAAAACACTCAGTATATGGAATAGAACTCTCACTACTTACTAAAATACCTATCTGATAAAATTAAAAAGGCAGATGCCCTCATTCGTTCTGGCATCCACCTTTTTATCATTTGTTATTGACCATTCCTTGTACAAGCATTTCTCTAAATTCTTGTACTTGATCTGCTTTTATCGCAATTTTTTTATATTTCTTTTTAAAACCTAAAATAATCGTCACATCAATAGGTTCCTTCATATTTAAAATAAACTGTGGGTACACCTTGTCAAAATCACGTACTACAAAATCAATCGTATCCTTTGATAATTTGCCTTCTAATCGGGCTTTATCTTCAATTACTTCTTCAATATCTGCAAAACGAATTTCCGCTCGCTTCATTAAGCCAAGTGACAAATATAATCGATCATGCGTTACATGAACCGGATTCAAACGAATTGCCTGCATATCTCCCACAAAAAACACTACCGAATATACATTGATTAACAGTAAAATAATCGAAAGGAGCATTGATTTCTCATGTAGCCACCAATGGATACCCATTGTCTCAATAACAATGGCATGAATAATCATAATTTGAAATGCGATGTAACTAGAGTTTTTATGCAAAGTTAGACCCGGTTTTGCTTTTCTCTTCCAACTCGCAAATGCATAATAAAACATTAATAACTCAGCACAAATTACTTGAATGATAGAATACTTTGGTGCGTGTTGTTCAACGGCGTTTGCATATGCGAACAAGTCAGGCGATGGACTCATTCTAACATCAGCAATTATTTTTGGCATGTAACGAACAAGTGTCACTACGAGTAATACTTCAAATAAAACTAACGCGCCTTCTATAGCAAAACCAACCCATGTTACAGCTACAAAAGGTTGTAAATACTCTATCGGGATAATAAATCGCGCAGCAATACAACCAGAAGCTGCTAAAAGAACAGCTTGCTTAACAGAAAACTTCCGTTTATACAGCATAAATAACACAGGCATGATTACGACAAAATCAATCAAAGACCCAACTACAACACCCTGTGATTCTCCCTTTATAATGGAAAGGCCAAAGCCTGTATTGTAGATCATGTAATTACTTACTAATACCAATAGTAAAAAAGCTAACCAAACATTCTGTTTCTTCTTTAATGCTACCATTCCTATCTCTCCCGTCTACCCCTATAGTCTCTTACACATCAAAATATTGGACTCATCACCATAACTTAAGGGTGATTTCTGTTCCGGCTGAGCGCTTTCCAAGGGGCGTTCAGCCGGAAATCCAATCATCAAGTACTTTAATCAAATGTCATCCCCGACTTTTGGTAATGAACCAACTATTGTCATCAGAAATAATAGTTACTCATTATCCTTTAGAGTGAACGATACTATTCACATCTTGACAGCAAGTTCTCCAGAAAGTCTTTCTTACTCTTCATCTAGAGCACTCTCTTTCAACACAATCCCACTTAACTTCTCAACAATATATTTCAATTGCTCCAATTCATCCATTTCCATCTTTGAATAATATTTCGAAACGATAAAACGTCTTATTTCTTCCTCTTTTTCGAAATACTTGACTCCCGCTACATCCAATTGCACAAAAATTTCACGGCGATTCTCCGGGTTAATTCTACGTGAAAGGTAGTTCTGCTCTTCCAGTTTACTAACTAGCTGTCCAACAGCACTTGAAGTGATATTAAGGTATTGTGCAATTTGACCAATCGTCACATTTGAATTTTTATTGATAAAATCAATGAGAATCATTTGCTTAGCTGATAAATCATCCGTCACTAAATGTTGGTATACTTTTACAAAATGGCTATCCATTGAATAAATTGCATCATTAATATCCTGTACAAGTTGATATATTTTCTCATCGCGTTGTGCCATTAATTCTCAAATCCTTAAAGTATAATTAATAGTCAAGATAACTTGACTATTAATTATACTTTATCACATTTCCTCAATTTGTCAAACAGAACAAAAAACGGTCGTAAACACTCCGCAGCTGTTTTACATAGCTAAAAATAACAACCTTACAAAAAAGCTTTCCTATATGCATATGGAGAGTAGCCTGTGTATTCCTTAAACTTTTCAATATAATAACTTACCGTACTAAAACCCGTATCAGCAGCAATTTCTGTAATTGAACGCTCCTTATTTCGTAGTAACTCCATGCTTTTCTGAAGACGATAATGAAGTAAATACTCAAACGTAGTCATGCCAACCATTTTCTTAAAAAAGCGGCTACACTCGGCACGACTTAAAAACACATGGGCTGCCAAGTCATCTAGCAACACTTTTTCCATATAGTGTGTATGTAAATAATCAATCATTTGCTTTACTCTCTCATGCTGCACAACGTTTGAAATCGTTACTTGTTCTTCCATCAATGAAGATTGCTCCAACAAGGACTCCCATATATGTAATAGCCCCCGCCATACTTTCAGTTCATACAGCCGCTTCTGTTCCTTTAATAATTTTGCTACAGCCTCCACCTCATTTGCCACATCAACTGACAATTTCACAAAAGAGCGTCTTCCTTCAACGACATATGGCAATACATATTGAGTAGCGAAAATACTATTTTCATGCCCAGCTAGCATTATTGGATCTACATTTATACAATAAAATACTGCATCCTCCACCTCAAAAGGCTTAGCCGCATGTAATCGACCCCCATTCACAAATAGACTTTCTCCCGCTTCTAACACAAAAGACTCATACCCTACTTGGTATAAAATACGACCCGTTTTTACGTAGACAAATTGAATTTCCTTATGCCAATGTAAAGGTAGAAAATCTGTTCTGTCTAAGCGTAATATCGTTTCATAAAGGGCCACTGGAAATGACTTTGAACCGTGAGATTTTAATTCCTGTAGGTCTTTCGCTAATTTTATGTGTGTCAACGCCAATTTCCTCACCTCAATATATTGATACTTTTCAAGTGAAATACGATATTTTTACTTGTTTAAATTTACTATAATCATCTTATATTGATAGTTTAGGAGATGTTGCAACATGAATCAACTAGCCAAAAAAAATAAAACAATTGGATTGACCCTTGTTATTTTAGGCGCAAGTTTTTGGGGCATTGGTGGTACGGTAGCACAGCGTCTATTTCAACAAGAAAATATTGAGGTGGGCTGGCTCGTTTCTAGTAGACTGTTAGCGGCTGGCATTCTACTCATAGTCATCTACAAAATAACCCATCGCAAAGACTCTATTTTTGCCATTTGGCAAACACGAAAAAGTGCATTTAGACAAATACTTTTTAGCTTAGTTGGCATGCTGGCTGTGCAATATACTTACATGGCTTCTATTTCACATGGCAACTCGGCTGTAGCTACGATGCTACAATATTTATCACCACTTTTCATAATGGCGTACTATGTACTCACTCGGCACAGTAAATTAACCAAGCACGATGGGATCGCAGTGACGTTAACGCTTATCGGGACATTTTTGCTGCTCACCAATGGCTCCATTTCTACATTTTCTGTTCCTACTCCGGCAATTATCTGGGGTGTTTTATCGGGGCTTTCAGCTGCCTTTTACACATTGTACGCTGTCCCTCTCTTAAAGCAATTCCACTCACTTCTCGTTGTAGGTTGGGCAATGCTAATAGGGGGCTGTATCATGAGTATTTTCCATCGACCTTGGCAAATAAATGTCTCGAGTTGGACTTTTGAAACAACTGGTTACTTCATCTTCATTGTGATATTTGGTACAATGTTGGCCTTTTGGTTTTACATTGAAAGCTTACAATATTTATCGCCGAAAGAAACCAGTTTACTCGGGAGTTTAGAACCGCTCGCGGCAGTCGTAACTAGTGTTTTATGGCTACAAATCGACTTCGGATTTTTTCAATTTATAGGAACACTCTTAATTTTATGTATGATTTTATATCTAACCACCTTTCAAAGAACAGCTAAATAATATAAAAAAAAAGCACATTAGTCCCCATACAACTCTTTTCATCAGATAAATCTAATATCAATAGGCTACTAATACCTATATGTCCTTTTTATCGCTGTGAAAATATACATATCTTTTACATATTTTATGTAGCTTATTTTCTGCTTTGTGCATTATACTGAAAATATTATTTACCACTAAGGGGGAGTTTGATTGGAGAAAAAAGTAATATTTTTCGAGGTGCAAGGTGGGAGTGATAAGGGTTCAGATGGTCATCGTAAAGATACAATGCCAATGGTTGATGCACTAAAAGAACGTGGTCAAGATGCGGAAGTAATTTTCTTTGATGTAACAAAAAAAGATGAAATATTTAATTATGTAAAACAAAATGGGGTTGCTTATGTTTCCCGAATAAATCCAGGGAATCTTCAACATGAGGTGGAGTATTTCGAAATGTTACGAGATTTATGTACAGCAGGCGTAATTGGTATGCCACATCCCGATGCGATGATTGGTTATGGTTCTAAAGACGTTCTGTCAAAACTTGTATCGACAAACCTCGTGCCAGACGATACGTTCGCTTATTACACAATCGAAGCCTTTAAAGCTCAATTTCCAAAAGCGCTTGCCATCACAGAGCGTGTCTTGAAGCAAAATCGAGGTTCAACTGGGGAAGGTATTTGGCGCGTAAAGTTAGTAGAGCCGCTTGCAGAAGGTGTCAACGAAGTGCCACTTGATGCACAGATTAAATGTACAGAAGCGAAAGACAATCATGTAGAATACTGGAAGCTTGGCGAGTTCATGTCATTTTGTGAACAGTACATCACTGGCACAAATGGTATGTTAATTGATATGCGTTTCCTACCACGAATTACAGAAGGCGAAATCCGTTTATTCATGCTTCGTGATAAACCTGTTCATGTTGTACATAAAAAACCAGCAAATTCTGAAGATGCCTTCAGCGCTACACTCTTCTCAGGTGCACAATATCGCTATGATTCTCCAGAAGAATGGGAAGAACTTGTACAAAATTTCTTAACATCGTTGCCACAGGTGAGAAATCTACTTGGTAATTATGCGTTACCGTTGATTTGGACAGCTGATTTCATGCTAGATACAGATGAGTCTGGCGAGGACTGCTATATATTAGGGGAAATGAATTGTTCGTGTGTGGGCTTCACATCCGAGCTAACGCTTGCACACCAGGTAGCCGAAGAAATTTTAGCTTGCATAAGAGAAACTATTGAAATTACAGCTTAATAAAAAAGTGCGACACATCGTCGCACTTTTTAAATATACACTTGAATGGATAAAATAAATTCATAAATGAAATAGCCAGCAAATCCAAGTAACAGCACTCCAGCTGCAATCGTTAACCTCTTAATCATCGTATGATTCATGGCCTTCCTTGTTATAGAAATAATCGCCATCAAGCCTACATCATGTAGCAAAATACCACTTAAAACACCGGCAGCTACGATAAGAAAATTTGTCGACTCTCCGTGATCATACGACTTAGCCAGTACAACACCAAAAACATTAATCCAAAAAACAAGATTCCCTGGGGATACCGCCACAAATAAGCCATTCCGATAAGAACTGAAAAAGGATTTTGACACCTTTTCCCCTGACAACGTTATTCCCTGATCGGCATTTTTGATGGAATCGTATCCTAAAAACAAGAGAAACCCTGCTCCTATAAGCCACATTGGAACTTGAATAATCGGCATTGCTAAGATAGAGGCAAGTCCCATATACAAAGCAAAAATTAGTAGTATATCGATTGTCATACCACCTAGCCCAACAGCCCAACCATGTATAAAGCCATTCTTCAAACCTTGCTTCGTCATTTCTACGGTAATAGCACCTACAGGCATAGCAATCGCAAGCCCGACCATCACATATGCTAAATATAAACTCAAAAAAACACTTCTTTCATGTATTAAAATAAGCTTCATACGTCCGTTTATACGATTATTATAGCATAAAAATTCATTATAATTACTATATATAAATATTTATACAAAAACGTTACATATTGACTTTTCTATTTCCCCAACGTACTATACCCTAGTACGTATTAAATAATTATTTAGGAGGATAATCCATGCAAAAAATATTTTTAACGCTTGTAGCAGTATTGTTACTTGTTGGTTGCTCAGCTAGCGAAAAATCCTATGAAACGATAGAAATAACAACTATTGAAAGCAAAGTCTCAGATGGCTGGCAAATTGTTGATGTTCGGGAAATTGAAGAATACAACGGCGGTCACATTCCAAACGCATTAAACGTTCCACTCACTTCCATTTCAAAGGGTGAATACGCTTCACTCGAGCAAGACCAGAACTATATCATTATTTGTCAAAGCGGCAATCGCTCACAAACAGCGAGTGAACAACTGACAAAGGCAGGCTTCCAAGTGCTTAATGTCAAACAAGGCATGAGCTCTTGGACTGGTGATATTATTACTGAAGAACAAAGTCGGTAAAGCACTCGATTAAATGCGATCTGCAATGTCACATCGTGTGAGCCTCAGCTGCTAGGGAACCCAGAACCGGAAACCAAAAAAATGCATTCCATCGCTTTAGCTTATTCTACGATTAAAAGTCTATAATTTCCTTAAAAATAAGCTCTGTTTGATGAAAAGAAAAGGACAACGGTTTAATGTCCTTTTCTAACTAAAATTACCTAAATGGCAAACTTAAAATATAACCGATATAGAAAAACAACTCTCGTAAGAAGAACGGTGCTTTACTACTCAATGTCTTATATACGGAACTTTGCGTAGGTGATGAATATGCTTCCATTCCAGTGTTTTTTGCCATTAACATTGCTCTTTTCATATGCATTGGGTCGCTTACAATAGTAAATGTGTTGATGTTTTGCTCACCTGCAATTTCATAAGCGTATTTTAAGTTTTCTTCTGTGATTTTGGATTTAGTTTCAATCAGTATATCTTCAGAATTAACATTGTTTTTAATAGCATAATCCCTTGCAACCTCAGACTCTGCATACTTATCGCCTTTGCCCTTGCCACCAGTAAAAATAATTTTATCTACATAATCATTCTCATAAAGCCAGATAGAATGATTTATCCTCTCGCGTAAAACAGGAGATGGTTCTTGATCCCAAGCAGCAGCACCAAGTACTACAGCAACATCAGTTTTAACTAATTGAACTTTGACACTAAAAGACAAAATGCTAAAAGCTGAATAGCATATAAAAATAAGAAAACTAACTATTATGCCAAAGATTAATCTTAAACCTAATTTTTTCGTCAATTTAAATCCATCCTTTACGCTATTCAAGTCGTCGTTAGTGATAACTTTAATGATATCTCGCTATCAACTCACATTTCCCCCCTGTAACGGAAATCAACAGGTTCATTGGACAAATCCTCAAATAATCATCACTTAGAATTTATTGATGTAATTTATATTCAACAATATGAAATGAAGCTTCCCTCCTTTTCAATGAGAGAAGCTTCGCCTTTTTATAACATTTGTTTCTTCCACTGTGCAAGGGCATCTTTTGACTTTGCCAGCTCCACTTTTAATGCAACTTGCTTGGCACTGCAACGTTTTTCCGCCTTACTCCAAGCCTCTTCAAGCGCTGGTAAATAGCTTAAATTTTTCGTAGTTGCGACAAACTGTAACAGAATATTCCCCTGCACGAAATACCAACGTGGGTTCATACTGTCTAACTGGAGTGCTTCTTCAATTAAGCGGAGTGCTAAATATGGGCTTCCTTCTATACGATTGATAAACTGTGCGAAAGCTCCCCAATACAGCGCTTTATTCGGCTGTAATTTAACAGCCTCTGCATACTGTGCCATCGCTTTATCATTTTCTTTTGCCAACCAAAAAAACTCTGCCATTGTGTAATAAGCATTTGCCTGTGCTTCCACTGGTCCTACCAATAATTCATCCACAACCTTGCCAAATAGCTCCGAATCCTGACTGCCCAAATATGCAGCTAAAACATCACGCTCTGGATACGATTCGTCCGCACGTTCAACACTTTGTTTTAACTTAACCTCAGTCGGTTTTGGCATATTGTCATAGCCATTTGCTTGTAACAATGCTACATGTTGCTGCACCATTAAAAATGACTCATCCGACACAAACGATGGATCAGCTAATAACGCTTTTGCGACCTCATAACTTTCCTTTACTTGCCCACTTTCAAATAATTCATTGATATATTTTACTCTCTCATCAAACTGTTTAATCACTATTAAAATCCCGCCTTCACTTAAAGAAAAAGTCTTTCTATAAGTTTACCATCTTTAGTGTGAAAATTAGATATTTTCTTTCAATTAATATTTTGAGTGTTTTTTTATAGAAACATCATAATAGTTTCTTTATCTTTTTGTAATGAATCCCTAAGAGCAAAACCTTTTGAGGCAAGCTAATGATCAAGTTCCGGTAATGTTACGTCAAGATTTAAAATATACTGTATTTGAAAATCCCCTTATGTTCAATTGTCTAATTAATTTAACCTCTAATTTCAGCCAATTCTACATTATCTCCTGATTATACTTTACCTATCTCTTCAGGTTGAATAAAACCGATAGTAAAATAAGTATAGCCAGTTGTCACCACGCCGGCAGTATCATACTACAAAAAGATGTATTTATAAGAATCTTTATTTTTTAACTTAAATAGTAATAAAGGAACTTTCTAAATAATCTGAATTATGAGATATTTATAAGAAAATTTATTTATAAGGGGGTATTAATAATGAGCAAATTCACTAACTTTTTATCGCTTGTCATTGGAAATTTTCTAACGTTAGGGGCTATTTTTGTGTATGCTACTCAAAGTCAAATAAAAATTGAGCTTGGCACATATGGTTTAGTGATGGGACTCTTTAGTACTCTCTTAATCACTGTCCTTTATGTTTGGAGTGACAGAGAAGAACCCATGACAAATCATATTTCAAAATAAAATAGAACAGATAATTCACCAAATTTTGTTCTTCATACAAAAGTCTATAACTTACTCAACAATTCATTAAATCTTCAGAATTTATAAATAAATAATTAAAATGACTATTCAAACTATTCTCTCTTTAGTATGATGGATTTATGATTTAACAGTTCAACGCGTTAAATTATTAAAATACATATATTCAAAATCAGGGGAGATACATAATGACAAACATTAAATTTCATTCAGGCGAAAATATTCCACTAGAAATGCACAAAGTTCGAATTGTACAAAAGTTAAACTTACCACCGATCGAACGTCGCGTTGAGGCGATACAAGAAGCTGGCTACAACACATTTTTACTGAAAAATGAAGACATCTTCATGGATATGCTAACTGATAGCGGTGTTAACGCAATGAGTGATCGTCAACAAGCATCGATGCTTGAAGCAGATGACAGCTATGCTGGCTCTGCTACATTTACAAAACTTGAAAATAAAGTTGAAGAAATTTTTGGTACAAAATATTTCCTACCTACACACCAAGGTCGTGCATGTGAAAATATTCTTGCACAAGTGTATGTAACACCAGGTTCGATTGTACCGATGAACTATCACTTTACTACTACAAAGGCCCATATTTCACTGAATGGTGGCCAGGTCGAAGAAATTTTCTTAGAAGAAGCACTTAACTTAACAAGTGATGTAGCATTCAAAGGAAATGTTGATATTGATAAATTGAATGCGTTAATTGCTGAAAATGGCGCTGAAAAAATTGCCTTTGTTCGTATGGAGGCAGGTACTAACTTAATCGGTGGGCAACCATTCTCATTAGCAAATATGCGTGATGTACGTAAAGTGTGTGATGAGCATAATTTACTTCTTATTTTGGATGCCAGCTTATTGGCTGATAATCTTCACTTCATCAAAGAGCGCGAGGAGCAATATCAATACGCGACGATTCGTGACATTACACGTGAAATGGCAGATTTATCAGACATCATCTACTTCTCTGCACGTAAATTAGGCTGTGCACGTGGTGGTGGTATTTGTACAAATAGCGAAGATGCTTACATGAAAATGCGAGAGTACATTACGCTATATGAGGGCTTCCTAACATATGGTGGGATGTCAGTACGTGAAATGGAAGCAATCACAATTGGCCTAGAAGAAACAATGGACGAACAAATGATTAACCAAGGTCCACAATTTATCGCCTATATGACCGAAGAACTTGTAAAACATGGCGTACCAGTTGTTACGCCTGCTGGGGGTCTAGGTTGCCATGTGAATGCTTCGGACTTTTTACCTCACGTAGAACAAAGCGCTTATCCTGCTGGAGCACTTGCTGCAGCAATATATATCGTTGGTGGTGTACGTGGGATGGAACGCGGTACATTGTCAGAGCAACGTGACGAAAATGGAGTAGAAACACTATCAGCCATGGAACTTGTACGTCTTGCACTACCTCGACGTGTATTTACATTATCACAGGTGAAATATGCTATAGATCGTATCGTCTGGTTATATGAAAATCGTGATCTAATTGGCGGTTTAGAATTCGTAGACGAACCAAAAGTTCTGCGTTTCTTCTTCGGTAAGCTCGGTACAACTTCGGCTTGGCCACAATTGCTAGCTGATAAATTCCGTGAGGACTTTGGAGATAGCTTATAATTTAACGATTCCTCTCTGTACTAACCTGCAGAGAGGATTTCTTTTTGTCAAAAAACCTTCCTTTTCAGAATGATTCCTTTTTAAAAATGGAGGTTTTTTGTAGGAAAGTGGATTTTTTTGTAGAAAATTTCAAAACAATTATTGTGACTTGAAACAATTTTCTGTATAATCAGCTTGTTTGAAAATACTTTTTTATGAACCTGGGGGTAGACAATTGGGTAAAGCATTGATTATAGGAGCTGGCGGAGTAGCCAGCGTTGTGGTACACAAGTGTGTTCAAAATTCGGACGTATTTGAGGAAATCTGTATCGCAAGTAGAACTGTTTCAAAATGTGACGCTCTAAAAGAAAAACTAGACGGCGGAAAGACAAAGATTCAAACCGCACAGGTAGATGCTGACAATACTGACGAGGTAATCGAGCTTATTAAGAGCTTTGGACCTGATGTAGTCATTAACGTAGCACTGCCTTATCAAGATTTAACGATTATGGATGCTTGCTTAGCTACAGGTGTGCACTATGTGGATACTGCAAACTACGAGCCACCTGAAACGGCAAAATTTGAATATAAATGGCAATGGGCTTACAAAGAGAAGTTTGAAAAAGCTGGTCTAACTGCACTACTTGGTAGTGGCTTTGACCCTGGCGTAACAGGCGTTTTCACAGCTCATGCGCAAAAACATGAATTCGATGAAATTCACTATATTGATATCGTCGATGCAAATGCTGGTGATCATGGCTATCACTTTGCAACAAACTTCAATCCAGAAATCAACATCCGTGAAATTACAGCGAATGGTCGTTACTGGAGAGAAGGCGAGTGGATTGAAACAGCACCACTTGAGAAAAAAGAAGTGTACAACTTACCAGAAATCGGACCAAAAGATATCTACCTTCTGTATCATGAAGAATTAGAATCTATTTCTAAAAATATTAAAGGTTTAAAACAAATCCGCTTCTGGATGACATTCTCTGAGAAATATTTAACACACTTAAAAGTATTAGAGAATGTTGGTATGACATCAATTGAGCCAATCGAATATGAAGGCAAAATGATTCAACCAATTCATTTCTTATCGAAAGTATTACCAGATCCTGCTTCACTTGGGCCACGTACAAAAGGTAAAACAAATATCGGCTGTATCGTTCGTGGACTAAAAGATGGCAAGGAAAAAACATATTACGTATATAACGTATGTGATCACGAAGAATGCTATAACGAAGTTGGTTCACAAGCAATTTCATACACAACTGGCGTACCGGCCATGATCGGTGCAATGCTTGTGATGAACGGCACTTGGCAAAAGCCTGGGGTTTACAATGTGGAAGAATTCGATCCGGATCCATTCATGGATGCATTAAATAAATGGGGCCTTCCATGGCAAGAAAGTCATAATCCAGAATTATTAGACCTTGATGAAAAAGCTAAGGAACTAAGCCGATGAAACCTATTGACTTCACGAAAGTCCCATCCCCTGCCTATGTAGTGGATGAAAGGCTATTAACGAGAAACCTAGAACTTTTAAAATCCATTCAAGACCGTACAGGCTGTCGTATTTTACTTGCACTAAAAGGATTTTCGATGCATTCGACATTCCCTTTAGTCGGTGAATATTTAGCTGGTATTACGTCTAGCTCTTTATTCGAAGCACGTCTTGGTTATGAAAAAATGGGTAAAGAAGTCCATGTCTATGCCCCTGCTTATGTTGAACATGAAATGGACGAACTACTAGGCTATGTCGATCACATCGTCTTTAACTCGTTTAACCAATGGGCACAGTACAAAGATAAAGTGAAGGCAGCTGGTAAAACAATTGAGTGTGGTATTCGCGTGAATCCTGAGTACTCAGAAATTGAAACAGCCCTTTACGACCCTTGCTTCACAAACTCTCGCCTTGGCACAACGCTTGCAAACTTTAAGCATGACGAGTTAGACGGCATCGATGGTCTCCACTTCCATACGATGTGTGAGCAAAACTCTGACACACTTGAGCGTACAATTGCTGTAGTGGAGGAAAAATTTGGTGAAGTCCTTTACCAAATGAAATGGTTAAACTTCGGTGGCGGACACCATATTACACGTGAAGATTATGATGTGGAAAAGCTTGTTGGCATTATTAACTACATCCAGGACAAATACGATTTACAAGTATATTTAGAGCCGGGTGAAGCCGTGGCTTTAAACACTGGCTATCTAGTTGCTACAGTATTAGATATACAACAGAACGGAATGGACCTTGCTATTTTAGATACATCTGCAACATGTCATATGCCAGATGTACTTGAAATGCCCTACCGCCCTGTTATTATCGGTGCCGGACAACCAAATGAACTAGCACACACTTATCGTTTAGGCGGACTTACATGCCTTGCTGGGGACATTATCGGGGACTATTCTTTTGAACAACCATTAAAAACAGGTGATAAACTTATTTTCACTGATATGGCACACTACTCGATGGTAAAAAACCATATGTTTAATGGTGTGAATCTTCCTGCGATCGTTTCTTACAACGACGAAGAAGGCATCAAGGTCATTCGTGAGTTTAAATTTGAAGACTATAGTGGAAGACTTTCATAATTTGTCTAAAAAAGTAACTTAGTATAATTATAAAAAAACGTAGAGCTCTTAAGCCTCTACGTTTTTTTCATTTTCAAGCATTTTGTGTAAGTAGTTAATAATTTCACGAATACCATCAAGTGAATTTACTAAAACTTTCGGATCAACATACGTGATCATACGATTTTCTAGATTTGCCACAGCTGTAAAATAGCGTGTCTTCGAATAATTTACAAGACCTACTTGTTTTAAAACAGACTCATCAAAATCGAGAATTTCTTTCGCATCCGTTACAAGCAAACCATAATTTACGATATCTGTATTTAAGACAATAATTCGAGCTGTCGATGACGTTGTCGAGCGATTATACAATATACGCTCAAAATCAAGCACCGGTATAAGTTCCCCGCGAATTCTCGTAAAGCCTAATAAGTAATTAGGTAAATGGGGAATCGGTGTGACATGCTCTAGCTTTTCAATCGATATCGCTTGTTCTACTGGAACAGCATACTCTTCTGTTCCACAAGCAAACACAACTGTTTTTACACTTTCCATGCGGTCACCCCTTTAATTTGTTACTAACAATGAGCAAATCTAAAAATAGTTATTTCCAATCTATTAATAGTATAGAGCTTTCCGCAGGCACATCGTAAGCCGTAACCCTCGCTAAGCGCGGTTTGTTGCGTCTTACGTCTCATGTATTCCTGCTGGAGTCTCGCGCAGTTGCTACAAGCTCTATCTAGCATTGTGGAAATATTAGTAATTATGTTTTGGCAAAGAGCCAATTTTGCTCATTTAAAGCTGTTATTAATGCTTGGCAGACTCTTTTACAATTTCTACAAGTAAATCTGCTAATTTTTCGAGTTCTTCGACTGGAATCTTCTCATTTGTAGTGTGAATATCTTCGTACCCAACAGAAAGATTAACCGTAGGAATTCCAAAGCCTGCAATGACATTCGCATCAGAGCCGCCTCCTGAAATACCTAGCTGTGGTGTACGATCAATATTATGCACAGCTGCCATCGCTACTTGCACGACCTTATCTTGCTCTGTCACACGGAAACCTGGGTACATTATCGTTACTTCCACCTCAGCACGCGCACCCAATGAAGCTGCTACCTGCTCAAATGTATCCTGCATATGCTTTGTTTGTGCATTTAATTTTGCTTTGTCAATCGAACGTGCCTCTGCTATAATCGTCACTTCATCACAAACTATATTTGTTGCTTGACCGCCTTCAAAACGACCAATATTCGCAGTTGTTTCTTCATCTAATCTACCAAGCTTCATCTGTGCAATACATTTCGATGCAACAGTAATAGCCGATATACCTTTTTCTGGCGCAACACCAGCATGTGCCGTTTTACCAATAATTTTAGTAAAAATCTTTGCTTGATAAGGAGCTGCTGTCACGATTCCTCCGACTTTACCATCACTATCCACTGCAAAGCCGTATTTTGCTTTAATTTTAGAAGCATCTAATTCCATCGCACCGACTAGTCCACTCTCTTCACCTGCTGTAATGATGAATTCAATATCACCATGGGCAATATTCTGTTCTTTTAAGCGTTTCGCCATTTCAAATAATGCCGCAAGACCAGCCTTATCATCAGCACCTAAAATCGTAGTTCCATCTGAAACGATATAGCCGTCTTCACGGATTGAAGGTTTAATGCCCTTACCTGGAACAACTGTATCCATGTGAGAAGTGAAATAGATTGGCTCTACATCTAAAGTACCTTTTAACGTAGCAATTATATTCCCTGCCCCGTGGCCATTACGTGTATGTGCATCGTCTTGCTCTACTGTAAATCCAAGTGCTGTTAATTTATCCATTAATACCGGAGCAATCTTTTGTTCATACTTTGTTTCTGAATCAATTTGTACAAGTTCAAAAAACTCTTCTACTAAACGACTTGTCATGTTGTAGGACTCCCTTAGTTCACGTGTTTTACACGCTATAGTATCCCCTATATTTTATCATAACGGACGAGCGGTTGAAATCAATTATGTCAGAGTTTGGCTGCCCACTGAAAAAGTGTTTTTTCAATAGGCTGTTTTCTCAAAGATTGTTGTTATTCAACTAACGGTGCAGAACAGTTCAATAAGAAAAGAGGTTTTATCTGATAATAAAGCAACTTAATAATAGGTAAATAGATAATTTAAATCCTATTGTTTAAAAGGGAACAACATCCATTTACAAAATGTTACAATTGAAGATGGTATATGAAAAAGTTTAAAGGGGGAACTTTTCATTGATAAAAGAAATAATAAAAACGAATAGAGGAGAATTTGAAGTGTTTATTGGAGGAAAAGGAACAAAACCTATTTGCATTTCACATTTATATCAAGAATTTTCATCAGGTGATGAGCCCTACTCAAAAATAATAGGTGAACATTACAAAGTAATATTAGTGAACTTGAAGAACGCTGGGCACACTTGCAAAGCAAACTCCAAAAAGGAATTAACAATGGAAGAAACAGTAAAAGATTTAGAAAGTATTCGAGAAAAATTAGGATATAATACTTGGGCATTTGCTGGTCATTCAACAGGTGGTTTTTTAGGATTAACTTACTTAAATATGTACCAAGGAAAATTATCTGAAATTATTTTATGTGGAACGGCAGCTTCTAATAAGATTAATCATTCTAAAAACAACTTATTCAATGTGGAAAATCGAAAATACAGAAAAGAAGCAGCTAAGATTTTCTTTAAAATGTTATTTCCATTAATGAGTAAAAAGACAAAAGAGGAAGCAAATAAAAATTTTTTTCAATTATGCCTCCACAATAAAGAAAAAATAGAAGAGCATTATAAAGAAATCGAAAACATAGGGATTAACAAATCAAGAATGAGAGCCTATAGCTCTGAATTTCGTAAGTATGATGTTAGCGAAAAAATTAAGAACAAATCTATTCCTACTTTAATTTTATGTGGAAAATATGATGTGCAATGTCCTGTTGAATTTTCCGAGGAGCTTCATAAACTTTTACCAAATTCACGCCTTGTCATCTTTGAATATAGCAATCACTTCCCATTTATTGAGGAAAATGAAAAATTCGTTAACACTATACAGGAGTTTAGTGTGCAAAATTATGTTAGTTAAACGTACATTAACAAATTATAGTTCTTCTTTAACTGACACGGGTGCTTTAATTGAATAAGAACTTACGAAAGCTCAAACATAAAGACCAGGTTAATCTACAAAATGTGTAGGTTCAACTTGGTCTTTATGTTTTAATAGCAACAATCTATACGAAAACAGCCTTTCAATAAAATCTCTAATAAAATATTACTTAAAGGATTTTGCACTCTAGCATTCGCTTTCGTCGCAAAGTAAACTCTTCTACGGGAAAAGCAAGAGCTAAAGGCCCCGCATCTAGCGTAGCGAAGGAGAAGACTGAAACCAAGCCCGTGGAAAGCGCCTATTCTTTTATAGATGAACATAATTGTTATGAAAATTACTTAAAAAAGCCTGTGGGAAAAACGTGTAAACGCTTCCCACAGACTCTATTAGCATTCTAAAATCACAGTTTGCTCCTGCTTAAGCTCTTCTATATATTCTTTGGCCTTAATTTGCTTTTCCTGCAAACGTCTAAGGGTATTATGGACATCATCTTGCACACGTGAAACCTGTTCTCTAGCAGTTGATATTTTAGAATGTACCGACCATGCTGAGAAAATATCATCAAAGAAGTAGTCCGCAAACTTTACAAAACCATCCGTTTCCACATGTAATGATTGAGTGTACATATTTTGCACATCCAATAACTCATTTTGGAAACGTTGCAAAGCTATTTGTGCATTGTGAAGATAACTCTCTGATTTATCAAGTGAGTCGTGTTTTAAATGTGTCGCCAATAACCCACCACCAAAAAACGTATCCCACGTCGAATAACTACCTGCGGAATGCAGTGATGCAGCTGCTTGCCCAAGAGCCGATAATGCAACTTCGCCTGCATCATGTGCCTCATTAATTTCTTTCATCAATTGCTTTGTCAAAATTTCCTCATCCACTAAGTGCTCAAGCTTCTGTGCTTCGACGGGATTATGTAATTGGAGATACACTTTCTTTTTAACTTTTAGCTGCGATAACTCTTCTTGTAACTGTGGAAGATTAATTTGCGTTAATTTTTTTGTTACTTGTTCAAGGTCATTTCGTAAATCTTGATTTATCTTTTTTGCTTCATTTATTTTTAATTCGAGGACTGCCGCTTTGTCTATTTTTTCAGCACGAAGCTCATCCTGTTGTCCCGTCCAAGTACGAACCATATTCATAAATGAAAAGCCTTCTAGCTTATCGAGTTTCAAGCGAATTTTATTGAGAACCGTGGTGTTATATGTAATATCTTGCCTCGCATGCTCGATTTGTCCTTCAATCAGAGTTTTTTGCTCACTTAATCTCTCATAATTTCGAATTTGTGTGTGAATTTCTTCCTGATTTTTTTGTAATTGTCTCCATTCCATCCGCTTCATCTCCCTTATCAATATATACGTATGAGCGGACAGAATGTTTCAATTTTCAGTCATTCTTATACATTTTTCTATAAAAGTAGCTCATCACCAAGACTAGGGGTTGATTTCCGTTCCGCCAGCGTGCTTTCCTGGAGGCGTCCAGTAAGCCGCTTCGGGCAACAGATTTTTTTTGAAGCGTCAGCTACATGATGTTGGTCACAAAGGAGTCACGCTGGCTCCACTATAATTAACAAATCCATGTCAACCCCACATTTTGGTGAGGAACCATAAAACTGACATTACTAAACTCCGACTCTAAAAAACCCAGTAACCAAAGAGGCTACTGGGTTTGTCCATCCAAATCTTATAGCGGAATGTTTCCGTGTTTTTTCTCTGGACGTGTTTCCTGTTTAGTTGAAAGCATATCTAGCGCTTGGATTAGCTTGATACGAGTATCGCGTGGATCAATAACATCGTCTACCATACCGCGAGATGCTGCAACGTATGGATTTGCGAATTTCTCTTTATATTCTTCGATTTTTGCTGCACGCGTTGTCTCAGGATCTTCTGATTTCGCGATTTCACGTGCGAAGATGATGTTTGCTGCACCAGCTGCACCCATAACTGCGATTTCAGCATTTGGCCAAGCAAATACAAGGTCAGCACCGATTGATTTAGAGTTAAGGGCTACATATGCACCACCGTATGCTTTACGAAGGATAACTGTAATTTTCGGTACAGTTGCTTCTGAGTATGCATAAAGGATTTTCGCGCCGTGACGGATGATACCACCATGCTCTTGTTTAACGCCTGGGAAGAAACCAGAAACGTCTTCAAATGTGATGATTGGTACATTGTACGCATCACAAGTACGGATGAAACGAGCTGCTTTGTCTGAAGAATCAATATCAAGACCACCAGCTAAAACTTTTGGTTGGTTACATACAAGACCTACTGATTCACCAGCAATACGAGCAAAACCAACTACTACGTTTTTCGCAAATTCAGAGTGAACTTCCATGAACGAACCTTCGTCAACTACTTGTTCTACAACTTTACGTACATCGTATGGACGTGTTGTTTCGATTGGCACAACATCCACGATTTCTGGACGGTAATCGTCACCCTCTGGTTTCGCTTGACGAGGTGCTTTTTCTTTGTTGTTTTGTGGTAAGTAGCTAAGTAATTGTTTAATTTGCTCAACTGCAGCCTCTTCAGAAGGTGCTCGGAAGTGAGCATTACCACTAATTGCATTATTTACTTTAGATCCACCAAGGTCTTCAGCAGAAATCTTTTCACCTGTAACAGTTTCAATTACTTTAGGGCCAGTAATGAACATTTGAGATGTTTTATCTACCATCAGGATGAAGTCAGTAATTGCTGGTGAGTACACTGCCCCACCCGCACAAGGTCCCATGATAACTGAGATTTGTGGGATTACACCCGAATAAATCGCGTTACGATAGAAAATGTGACCATAACCATCAAGAGAAAGCACGCCTTCTTGAATACGAGCGCCACCTGAATCATTAATGCCGATAAATGGCGTACCATTTTTCGCTGCAAGATCCATTACTGTAGCCATTTTCTTCGCATGCATTTCACCAAGAGCACCGCCGAATACAGTGAAATCTTGAGAGAATAAGTATACTGGACGGCCGTTAATTTTACCGAAACCAGTTACAACACCATCACCAGGACCTTCTAATTTCTCCATACCAAAGTCAACTGTACGGTGTGTAATGAATGGGTTGATTTCGAAAAAAGTACCTTCATCTAGTAATAATTCAATACGCTCACGAGCTGTTAATTTCCCTTTTTCATGTTGCTTCTCGATGCGCTCATAGCCACCACCAAGTTCAATTACCGTCTTACGGTCATACAAGTCATTAATTTTGTCGAACATATCCATACTGATCACTTATCTCCTTTTCCACTTTTATCGCATAATTCATACAACACACCGAAAGATGATTTTGGATGCATGAAAGCAACCTCAGCACCACCTGCACCCGGCCCTGGTTCTTCTGATAAAAGACGAACGCCTTTTTCACGAAGCTCAGCCATACGCTCACGAATTCCTGTTACACCGAAAGCTACGTGGTGAATGCCCTCGCCACGTTTTTCGATGAATCCGTGTATCGCACTTTTTTCACTCATAGGTTCTAGTAACTCAATTTTCACGTTACCAGCATCGATGAACGCAACACGAACCTGTTGAGATTCAACTTCTTCTACTTTTAGTAACTTTAAACCTAAAGTTTCTGTATAATATGTAATGCGTTCATCAAGATCGCGCACCGCAATCCCGATATGGTCTACTTTCTCCATGGTGACATCTCCTTCTGTTATGGTACATCTCTATTTTACAGACTTTTTCGACAAAACTCTACTACTTGAGAAATATTTCAGATTTGCTAAACTATTTATAAGAAAAGAAGGAGCGAACGAGCATATGAGCAATAAAAAATTTCAAAAAGTCGTTATCTATGCCATGATTATTATTATGGTAGTGTCAACTCTTGCATTTGGTTTATCGATGCTAGCGTAAGAAAATGAGGCGCGTCCACACTACTGTGGGCGCGCTTTATTTACATTCAGGCCTCCAAAAGACTGCTTAATCTCTAAATATCGGTCCATTTCCTCGATAAACTGGTAGAGTGCAGCTTGTGCTAAAAATTCTTGATGGTCTTTTGGCAGTGGTAACTGCGCAAATTCCGTCTTCACAAGCTCTAACTTTTCCCTAAAGTGATATGCCGTATTTCCAGGATGTACATTCTCTGCTAAATCCTCCATGAAGTCTGCTACTAGATCAGCCTCTTGTACTATAACAGGAAGTGCAGTTACTTTTGGGAGTACACGTTCAATTATTTCGAGCTGTTTCTCACGCATATCAAAATAAACATAATAATTATTCTGGCGTCTTAAAAAATGATTTTCGACATCTTTAAAAGCCAGAGACTTTGCAGTATTTAATACTTCTATTGCCTCTATAATTTCTCGGCCGTCCCAAAGTGTATCGCCTTCTCTAAGGTAGGTAGCAATTTCTTTGAAAATCATCATGTATAATTCTTCTACTCGCACGCGATAATAATCTAACTCTTTCCCGATATCTTCCATATACATATTAACCACTAGGCCCGTGGTAAAACCAATAGCCATTAATGCAAGCTCATTATAAACTAGCCCCATTGAAAAACTTTCGACTGTGTAAACATGCAAGATAATAACCGCACTCGATACAAAACCGTCTACCACCTTAAGCGATACGATAGTCGGGATATAGAGCACTAGCATTATCGCTAAAGCAAGTGGATGATAACCAAGTAACTCAAAACATATAAAGCCATAAATCATACCGATAAGAGCTGAAACTAGGCGTGTATAAGCGGATTCTAGGGATTTCTTTTTTGTTGGTTGTACACATAAAATTGTCAAAACGCCAGCTGAAGTATAAAATTCTAAGTTGAAATACTGTGCAATAGCTATCGCAATTGCTGTACCAATTGCAGTTTTTAATGTGCGATAGCCAATTGAAAATTTTTTCAGGGTCAACTGCCTCCCATTCTCTACAGGTTTATAAGGATTAACATCCATTACAAAAGTAGTTTACCCCTCAATCCTCCGACTTATAAATGTACCCAATATTGCAAAAACTTTAGAGAAATAAGGCTAAAACGCTAAAGCGCTTTAGCTCTACCTTACTTACAATTCTTCACAATACTCTTCGAAGTTTGCTTGTAAATTTGTCACAACTGACATTGGATCATGGCCTTCGATTTCATAACGACCAACTTCTGCTACTACTTGTCCATCTTTTAATAGCACAAATGATGGAGAAGATGGAATGTGGTCTTCACCGAAGTGATAACGAGCCGCTGCTGTTGCTTCTTTATCTTGACCTGCAAATACAGTTACAAGATGATCAGGACGTTTATCATAATGTACGCAGTTAGCCGCAGCTGGACGTGCAATACCTCCTGCGCAACCACATACTGAGTTCACCATTACTAAAGTTGTTCCTGGGCGTGCAAAAGCTTCTTCTACAGCTTCCGGTGTACGAAGTTGTTCGTAACCAGCAGCCTCCATTTCTCCACGCGCAGTTTTTAAAATTTCCTGCATAAATAAATCATAATCCATGTTCATACGTAAAACGCTCCTTTCAAGTTTGAGCCAAAATGGCTACAAAGGTATCCATAACAACGCTTCTTAGGCTACCTTTGATCCGCTATTATCCAACAAATTTATTGTCAAATCGATACCCCTCTTATCATAGCAGTAAGTTACGATTTTGTGCACCTACTTGCTCTTAAAAGAACGTATTATTTCAGTATATTGTCGTCTCGGAACAAACTATCTACACCTTGTGTAACCGTCATTTGGCCATCAAGAATTTGACGTTCAAGAAGCTGTACCTGTGCCTTACGTGTCGGATCACCATAAAAAGTATCAATTAAATGATCAGTAATCATCGATTGGAACCATTCTTTTGTTTGGTTTTGACGTCGAATCGACCAATAATTGTTCGCTACAACCGTTTGTTTGAATTCATCGACAATATCCCAAACTCTGTCGAGACCACGTTTTTCCCATGAGCTTACTGGTAATGCCGTAGACATCCAACCTGGTGTTGCGGGCTGTAAGAAATGAAGAATTTGTTTGTACTCAGAAACGGTCTTTTTAGCTAGACGTACATTATCACCATCTGCTTTATGCACAACAATCGCGTCTGCTAATTCCATAATCCCTTTTTTCATACCTTGTAGCTCATCCCCTGCACCTGTTAAAACGAGCAGTAAGAAAAAGTCGACCATACCACGTACGTACGTTTCACTTTGTCCAACGCCAACTGTTTCAATCAAAATCACATCATAACCTGCTGCCTCGCAGACAAGCATCGTTTCACGTGTCTTTTTATGGACACCCCCAAGGGTACCAGCAGACGGTGATGGCCGAACAAATGCATTAGGCTTTTTCACGAGCTCTTCCATTCGTGTTTTATCACCTAAAATACTGCCACCGGATAATGAAGAACTTGGGTCAATCGCAAGAACAGCTACCTTTTTCCCCATCTCACATAGCATCGTTCCGAATGCTTCAATGAATGAGCTTTTCCCTGCCCCTGGTACGCCAGTAATCCCAATCCGGACACTATTGCCTGTATGAGGAAGAAGCTCTTGTAAAAGGTCTTGTGCGAGTGCTTTATGACTAGTATTTGAGCTTTCGATGAGTGTGATTGCTTTCGATAATTGCGTACGTGAGCCTGCTCGTACTTCCCGTGCAAGCTCATGAACATCAATTTTTTCTACTTTTTTCTTTCGGAATTTTTTCGGTGTACCGTATTGCATACCGTCGTGAGTTGCCTCAACGCCGTCCATAACAAAAAGCGCACTTTCTTCTATCCCTTTTTTTTTGTCCATTATTCAGACACTTCCTCATAACCTAAACGTTTGTAGATTTCTTCGATGATTTTTTGTGCAGATACTGGAATTACTGTACCTGGTCCAAAGATCGCTACTGCGCCAGCTTCATAAAGGAATTCGTAGTCTTGAGCTGGAATAACGCCGCCAACGATAATAATAATATCTTCGCGTCCCAGCTTTTCTAGTTCAGAAACTAATGCTGGCACTAGCGTTTTGTGTCCAGCTGCTAATGAAGATACACCAATACAATGCACGTCATTTTCTACTGCCATTTGCGCAGTTTCCTCTGGCGTCATGAATAACGGAGAAATATCTACATCAAACCCTAAGTCAGCATAGCCCGTTGCAATTACTTTTGCACCACGGTCATGACCATCTTGTCCCATTTTTGCGACTAAAATACGTGGACGACGACCTTCGTTTTCTTTGAATTCTTCTGTCATTTGTTGTACTTCTGTAATTTGCTCTTCATCAGAGAAGTTTGCAGAATAAACACCAGAGATTGAACGAATAACGGCTTTATGACGACCAGAAACTGCTTCGATAGCATCAGAGATTTCACCTAGAGATGCACGTGCACGCGCTGCATCTACTGCTACTGCAAGTAAGTTTTCTTCGCCATCTTGTGCTGCTTTTGTCAGACGTGCTAAATGTTTTTGTACTTCTGCTTCGTCACGAGCTGCTTTCATAGCATCTAAGCGCTCGATTTGTTTTTGACGTACAAGTGTGTTGTCGATATCAAGAATATCGATTGGTTCTTCTTTGTCTAGGCGGTATTTGTTTACGCCGACAATTGTTTCTGATTTCGAGTCGATTTTCGCTTGGCGTTTTGCCGCTGCTTCTTCAACTTTCATCTTAGGAAGACCCGTTTCGATAGCTTTTGCCATCCCACCAAGCTCTTCGATTTCTTCGATTAATGCCCATGCAGATTTTGTAATTTCATCTGTTAATTTCTCAACATAATATGAACCGCCCCATGGATCGATTACTTTCGTCATACCCGTTTCTTCTTGTAAGAATAGCTGTGTATTACGAGCAATACGCGCTGAGAAGTCAGTTGGAAGTGCAATCGCTTCGTCAAGTGCATTCGTATGCAATGATTGTGTATGCCCCATTGCCGCAGCATTTGCTTCAATTAATGTACGTGTCACATTATTGAATGGATCTTGTTCTGTTAAAGACCAGCCAGACGTTTGTGAGTGCGTACGTAATGCTAATGTTTTTGGGTTTTTCGGGTTAAACGTAGACATCATTTGTGCCCAAATACGGCGCGCCGCACGCATTTTAGCTACTTCCATGTAATAGTTCATGCCAATTGCCCAGAAGAACGATAAACGTGGTGCAAAGGCATCGATATCAATACCAGCTTTAAGACCTGTACGTACGTATTCAAGGCCATCTGCTAGTGTATACGCAAGCTCGATGTCGTTTGTCGCACCTGCTTCTTGAATATGGTAACCAGAAATAGAAATCGAGTTAAATTTCGGCATAAATTTCGCTGTAAACTCGAAAATGTCTGCAATAATTTTCATCGACATTGCTGGTGGATAGATATACGTATTACGAACCATGTACTCTTTTAAAATATCATTTTGGATTGTTCCAGCTAATAAATCTGGAGTAACCCCTTGTTCTTCAGCAGCTACAATATAGAATGCAAGGATTGGTAAAACCGCACCGTTCATTGTCATAGAAACTGACATTTGGTCTAGTGGGATTTGGTCAAATAGAATTTTCATATCTTCTACAGAGTCAATAGCTACCCCAGCTTTACCTACGTCACCAGTTACACGTGGATGGTCAGAGTCATAACCACGGTGTGTTGCTAAGTCAAAGGCAACCGAAAGACCTTTTTGACCCATCGCAAGGTTACGTTTATAGAAAGCATTCGATTCTTCCGCTGTTGAGAAACCAGCATATTGGCGTACTGTCCAAGGACGTGCTACATACATAGTAGGGTATGGACCACGAGTGTTTGGCGCAATTCCAGCCACGTCATTCAAGTGTTTTGCATCTGCGATATCTTCTTTAGAGTAAATATCTTTTATTTCAATACCTTCATTCGTCATGAACATTTCTTCTGACGCTTTTGGTGCTGTTTTTGCTAATACTTTTTCGATTTCAACTGTACTAAAATTTGGCTTGCTCATCGTGCTACCTCCTTGATGCTAACAGACACTGCATTCAATTTTTCAATGATGTTTTGTCCTGCAAAAATAAAGCCATTCAAGCCATTTGCTAACCAAGCTTCTTCTTCATCTTTAAACTTACCAGCTACGTCTACTATGACACCCTCTGGTTTGCCTGCTAAAATGGCAGGCAATAATTCTTTTGTAAAGTCATCGTTTGCTGCAATTACAACATATTTTGCTTCTGTCGTATTTAACCAAGCCAATGCTTCTTCTACCGTTGAAATTTGACCACTTTTTTCTGGTACAAGTCCTACAGTATTTAAGAATCCTGAAACAAAATCTGCACGTGGTTTCGAACTTTTTAGTGAGCCTAATGTTAAGATACCAGTTTTCAGATTAGTTGCAGTCATTTCAGCACGTAGTTGCTCGAAAGGTATCGCAATACGCTTAATATCTTCAAATAGCGGGTTAGTTTCGTTTTCAAGAACATCAGCTGGATTCGCATAAATATTCGTACCAATTAACGATTGTTTGCGTGTTTGTACCGCTTTTACTCGTGCTTGATAAGAAGCTTCTAATTCTTCAGATAATTTACCAGTTGCTGCATAAGCGTCAATGCCACCTGTTGCTTCAATTTCTAAGAATAGTGCCCATGCTTCTTTCACAAAGTCTGCTGTTAAAGATTCAACAAAGTAAGAGCCACCTGCTGGATCAGTTGTTTTTAGGACATTTGTTTCTTCTCTTAATACTAAAGATACGTTACGTGCAATACGAACAGATTGTTCTGTAGGTTTTGTTAACGCATCATGTGGGTGAACTGTAAATACATCCGCACCACCAATTAGGCCCGAAAGCGCTTCATTTGCAGCACGTAGTAAGTTTACATATACGTCTAATTTAGAGAAACCACGAAGTGAAGTTTCAGCTAATGTAGGTACTTTAACATTTTCTGTGACGCCATACGCCGATGAGAACGCTTTCCAAAGTACTTTAAATGCGCGAAGTTTTGCGACTTCTGTAAAGAATTGTGTATCAACAGCAAATGAAACATAAAAATTATTAGCAAACGCTTCGAAATTTTCTGTCTGTTCAGCGTATTTAGCTGCTATTGCTAGCGCATAAGCTAACTCTTGGA
The DNA here is from genome assembly GCF_044762775.1 of Lysinibacillus sp. NPDC096418. Classification (NCBI taxonomy): domain Bacteria; kingdom Bacillati; phylum Bacillota; class Bacilli; order Caryophanales; family Bacillaceae; genus Lysinibacillus; species Lysinibacillus sp. NPDC096418. The sequence continues at coordinate 53,502 of NZ_JBIWEY010000009.1, read as the reverse complement.
CAGCATTTGCACCTTGATTATGATAAACGATTGTATCCGCACCATAAGTTCGCACATTTGAGAAATCTGAAAGTACTACTGGCTCTTTCGATACGATGTAGCCATTTACTGTTTCTCGTTTACTAGCATCAATTTTTTCGAAGACTGCCATTAATGGGTCATTAGCATTTTTCACCGTAATTTTGAATGAATATTCCGATAAATAAGGAGCCAATTTTGCGATTACTTCTTCAGTCCATGTGAAGTTTACGCGACTATCAATTGTAACAATTTCATTGCCACGAGCTAAACTATCATCAAGCTGTGCAAAGAATACTTCACTTGAATCTGCATAAACTTGCTGAGCCACTCTAAATACAGAAGTATTTTGCAGGGAACGGATTGTGGCTACTTGTTTGTCAAGTTCTTCACCAAGTTTTGCTACAAGACTTTCTTGTGTATACAGTGGTTCAAGTGTAATACCTTCACTTGTTTTCGTTAAAAGAGACTCGAATGGTTTCCCTTTTAAAGCTTTAATTGCTGCATCTTGCCATTCAGAATAGGACGGCTTTTCAAATTCAATATTTTTCATGTTGTTTGACATGCGGACGCTAATAGCTTCCCCCCTTAGTAGTTTCTATTTGCTATTCTACATTACAAAGTGCGTGTCGAAAAGCATAAAAAAATGCGGAAACCGTTATATAACAGGTTTCCGCACACTCATCAGTAGACTGATGTTGAAGATTTACTTGTGTTTTCGAGTATTTCTTTCACTCTTTTTAGAAATTTACCACAAATCAATCCATCTAATATACGATGGTCTAACGATAAACATAAATTTACGATATCCCTTGCGGCAATCATTCCACCTTGTAAAATCACCGGTTTTTTCACAATACTTTCCACTTGTAGGATAGCTGCTTGGGGATAATTTATGATTCCCATTGACTGCATAGAGCCGAATGCGCCCGTATTGTTTACAGTAAATGTACCTCCCTGGATATTTTCCATCGTCAGTTTTCCATCTCGCGCTTTTCCTGCAAGCTCATAAATTTCTCTTGCAATACCTTTTATCGATTTTTCGTCAGCGTGTTTTATAACAGGTACAAATAATGCATCATCCGACGCCACAGCAATTGAAATATTAATGTCATGCTTTTGAATTATTTTGTCATCTGACCAAACAGAATTCAACATTGGAAATTCTTTTAAAGCTTGCGCCACTGCCTTCACGAAGAACGCAAAATAAGTAATATTATAGCCTTCTTTTTGTTTAAACTCAGTCTTTATATGATCACGATAGCTAACTAATTCCGTTACATCGACCTCCATCATCATCCAGGCATGTGGGATTTCTTGTGCACTACGCACCATATTATTGGCAATAGCGCGTCGCACCTTCGTTACCGGAATTTCAATATCCCGCCCCTGTGCTAATGGTTGTGACGGAACTGATGTTTCCTGCTGGATTGAAGATGGCGCTGATGATGTAGTATCTACAGGTGTTTGAGTTGAAACAACTGAGGAAGCAATATTTGTCGGAGCACCACCTGCATCAATAAGCTGTTGTAGATCCTTACGCGTAATTCGGCCACCCTCCCCTGTTCCCGCAACCTGATCAAGTACTATGTCATGCTCTTGAGCGAGTTTGAGCACTGCTGGCGAGTAGCGTAGCTTATCTGAACGCACTGTTTTTTCAGTTTGTGCGGGCATCGGTACTGTTTTAGGTACTTCCTGTTTCTTTTGTACCCCTGCATTTAGAATAGCTGAGCTCACCGCTGACTTTTTCGGAGGTGGTGGCGGTGGTAACTCGCTGTCACTCGCAATTTCGATGGAACAAACAACCGAACCAACTGGTAGTGTTTGCCCCTCTTCTGCAAGAAGCTCTGAAATAACGCCTTCAAAGGAAGATGGTATTTCAGCATTTACTTTATCCGTGATAACTTCCGCTAATGGGTCATATTTTTTTACTTTATCACCCGGCTGGACAAGCCACCTTTCAATCGTGCCTTCAGTGACACTCTCTCCAAGTTGCGGCATTGTAATATTTTGAACTGCCATCATCTATTCCTCCTATCAAATACGCTTCGGTGTAATTGCGACCACTACCAATAGTGGTGGGTGTTTTCTGCAACTGAATATATCTGCTGATTGAAGATAAAGTTAAAATGCGGCTAACTCACGCATCGCACGTTCCACTTTTTCAGGATTAATCATGAAAAACTTCTCCATTGTTGGTGCATATGGCATAGCTGGTACATCTGGCCCTGCTAATCGCTTAATCGGTGCATCTAGTTCAAATAAGCAGTGTTCCGCAATAATTGCTGCAACTTCACTCATGATACTACCTTCTTTGTTGTCCTCCGTGACTAGTAACACTTTGCCAGTCTTACTCGCCGCTTCGATAATCGCTTCTTGATCTAGTGGGTAAACAGTACGAAGGTCTAATACATGTGCAGAAATACCATCAGCTGCTAAGCGCTCCGCTGCTTGTAAGGCAAAATGTACCGCCAATCCGTAAGTAATAACTGTGATATCTTCTCCCTCACGTTTAACATCTGCTTTCCCAATTGGCAGTGTATAATCATCTGTTGGTACCTCGCCTTTGATAAGACGATATGCACGCTTATGCTCAAAAAATAACACTGGGTCTTCATCACGAATAGCTGCTTTTAATAAGCCCTTTGCATCATACGGTGTAGAAGGAATCACAATTTTCAAACCTGGTGTACCTGCAAATAAAGACTCTACCGATTGTGAATGATAAAGTGCCCCATGAATACCACCGCCAAATGGTGCACGTACTACAATCGGACAAGACCAATCATTATTCGAACGATAACGAATTTTTGCTGCCTCTGACACGATCTGATTGACTGCTGGCATTATGAAATCTGCAAACTGCATTTCTGCAATTGGACGCATTCCATACATTGCAGCGCCAATACCAACACCTGCAATAGCACTTTCTGCGAGCGGTGTATCTAAAACACGGTACTCTCCAAACTGTTCGTAAAGTCCTGTAGTTGCTTTAAAGACGCCGCCCTTTCGACCAACGTCCTCCCCTAGGATGAAAACTCGTTCATCACGTTCCATCTCTTCCTTCATCGCTAACGTAATTGCATCAATATAAGACATTACCGCCATTACAGGTCACCTCCATCCACTGGTGCATAAACATATTTCAATGTATCTTCAGGCTTGGCATACGGCGCTGCTTCTGCATAATCTGTCGCCGCATTCACCTCAGCCATTACGCGATCTTCTATTTCAGCACGAAGCGTATCATCCATAATGCCTGTTTCCCGTAAATATTTTTCAAATGAAATAATTGGATCCTTCGCTCTTCCTTCTGCTATATCTTCAGCAGTCCGATACTGGCGATCATCATCATCTGAAGAATGTGCTGTTAAACGGAATGTCACTGTCTCAATTAAGCTTGATCCTCCACCATTACGTGCGCGCTCAGCTGCCTCCTTCACAACTTTGTATACTTGCAAAGGACATTTCCCATCCACAGTAATACCTGGCATACCATAACCGATTGCGCGATCGGATACTTTAGCGCAGCCTAATTGACGTTCTACCGGGACAGAAATCGCATACTGATTGTTTTCTACCATTATAATTACTGGTAATTTATGCACTCCCGCGAAGTTAGCCCCCTCATGGAAATCACCTTGGTTTGAAGACCCCTCACCAAGAGTCACGAATGTGATAAAATCTTCTTTTTGCAGACGTCCCGCTAATGCAACACCCACTGCATGCGGCACTTGCGTTGTTACGGGCGAAGAGCCTGTCAAAATACGATTTCGCTTTTGCCCGAAATGACCTGGCATTTGGCGCCCTCCGGAGTTTGGGTCTTCTTCCTTTGCAAAAGCTGATAACATTAAATCTCTAGGCGTCATGCCAAAATGTAACACAACACCCATATCCCGATAATACGGGGCTATATAATCTTTATTTTTATCTAGTGCAAATGCAGCACCCACTTGAGCAGCTTCCTGCCCTTGACAGGAAATCACAAATGGAATTTTCCCGGAACGATTTAATAGCCACATACGCTCATCTAAGCGTCTTGCCATTAACATTGTTTCAAACATTTCAATTACCTGCTCATTTGTTAATCCTAACTCTTCATGTCGAATTTGAACTTCTTGCATACGAACACCCCTTTCGTATTGTGAAACGCTTATTAACGCTTCTGCTGAACTCCCCATTGAGTCCTTTTAAAAATGAATGGCACGATTATCTACTGCTAACGCAGATTCCACTAATACTTCATTTAATGAAGGATGCGGATGAATTGCTTGACTGATTTCCCATGGTGTAGCATCTAATAACTTTGCAAGTGACGCTTCCCCAATTAAATCTGTCACATGTGGTCCTACCATATGGATGCCCAAAATATCATTTGTTTGAACATCCGCTACAATTTTCACAAACCCTTCTGTTTCACCATTCACTAAAGCCTTTCCAATCGCTTTGAATGGGAAATTGCCGATTTTCAATGTAAATCCTTGCTCCTTAGCATCTTTTTCAGTTAAACCGATACTTGCCACTTCAGGATACGAGTATACACATTTTGGGACTCTCAACGGATCTAACACACCTATTTTTCCTGTCGCTATATGTTCAATTGCTGACAGGCCTTCATGTGAAGCAACATGTGCAAGCTGTAACCCACCAATAACGTCACCAATCGCATACATATGTGACTCTTTCGTTTGGTATGTGTCTTGCACTTTGATAAAACCATTTTCTACTTCTATCTCTGTGTTTTCTAAACCAATACCTTTAGTATTCGCTTCTCGCCCTACACAAAGCAGTAGTTTATCTGCCTCAAACTGCTCTTCGATTTCTTCAACTTGCGCAGAAATGAAAACGCTATCATTTTTTATATCAAATGTATCAACTTTTAACTTGGCATTCGTCACAATGCGTACGCCTCTTTTTTCAAGTTGCTTCGTTAATTCTTTTACAACATCCATATCTTCAGCTGGTAAAATAGTTGGACCGAATTCTATAACTGTTACGTAAACACCAAAATCACAAAGCATTGAAGCCCATTCAATTCCAATTACGCCGCCTCCAACGATTAGTAGAGACTTTGGCAATGTTTCCATCATCAGTGCATGATCTGAATTCATGACGTAGTTTCCATCAACCGTTAGCCCTTCGATTCCCCTCGGCTTAGAGCCTGTAGCTATAACGACATTCGTTGGTAATAACATTTCATTTTCGTCACCATTACGAAGTTCTACAGAAACAGTGCCTGGCATTGGTGAAAAGATGGAAGGACCTAAAACACGCCCATATCCCTCATATACATCTATTTTCCCTTTTTTCATTAAGGTATTCACACCTTGACTAAGCTGTTCAACAATTGCTTGTTTTCTCGCTTGTACTTTATCAAATTGTAATGTTACCCCTTCAATTTCAACACCAAAGTCACTCGCTGTTTTATTGGCCATTCTGTAAACTTCCGCACTCCGCAAAAGTGCTTTACTAGGAATACAACCTTTGTGTAAACATGTACCGCCAAGCTTCTCGTTTTCGACGATCGCAGTCTTAAGACCTAATTGTGCCGCTCGGATAGCTGCCACGTAACCACCTGTACCGCCACCAATAATGACCACATCATAATTTTGAGCCATTCCCAATTCCCCCTTCTATCTCTAAAGAGGAGAGGTCGTTCAAACGACTTCTCATGACTTTTTAGTTAACATTAACGACCATGAAGAATATTTTTTTCATTTTTTAAAAACTGACTACGCGATTTTGCCACACGTGCGATACGGTCTTCTGCTAATCGATTGGCCGCAATATACGTCGGGATGTGGTCACGTCTTGAAATAGCAAAGATTTTTTCGATGCTATCATAAATACCCTCAACACGCTTCATCGCACGATCTTTATTATAGCCATACAGTTCATCCGCCACGTTTATAACCCCCCCTGCATTAATCACATAATCTGGTGCATAGACGATGCCAAGTTCATGCAATTGATCGCCATGACGAGATTCCTGTAATTGGTTATTAGCAGAACCAGCAATGACTTTAGCCCTTAACTGCGGGATTGTGTCATCATTTAATATCGAGCCAAGTGCACATGGTGAGAAAATATCAACATCTTGTGCATATATTTCATCGGGTGCAACAGCTATCGCTCCGAAATCGTTCACTACCCGATCAATCGCCGCTTGGTTAATATCTGTAACAATCAGCTTTGCACCCTCATTATGTAGATACTCGCAAAGCTTATATGCCACATTTCCGAGCCCTTGAACGGATACTGTACGCCCTTCTAATATATCTGTACCAAATGCTTCTTTTGCGGCAGCCTTCATTCCACGATATACACCAAATGCAGTGACAGGAGATGGATTACCCGATGAACCAAAGGCAGGTGAAATGCCTGTGACATAATTTGTTTCCTCGTGGATTAAATCCATATCTGAAACAGTTGTACCAACGTCTTCTGCTGTAATATAGCGCCCGTTCAAGCCTTGAATAAATCGCCCTAATGCACGAAACATTTCTTCATTTTTATCAGTAAATGGATCACCAATTATTACTGTTTTACCTCCACCAAGATTTAAGCCTGCTGCTGCGTTTTTATACGTCATACCTCGCGCTAAACGTAGTGCATCTTCGATTGCATTTTCCTCGGTAGCATATGTCCACATACGTGCACCACCAAGTGCAGGACCTAGCGTAGTATCATGGATCGCGATAATCGCTTTTAACCCTGACGCTGCATCTTGACAAAACACCACTTGTTCATAGTCATACTTTTCCATATACTTGAAGATTTCCATAAAAACTCGCCCCTTTGCTTTAGAAAGTGTATTTTGCAATCCCTTTCCTTTTTGTGAAGAAAACTTGTAAAAAAAACTACTAAATGGATAATAATCTTCCATTTAATTTTACAATACTGACTATTTCACATTTTCGCAACATTTATTACTCTTTCTCTATTAAGTTGTAATTTTCTAAAAATTCAGTAGATTTTTTATTATTCTATTCCCTATTTTCAATATATATCGCCCTTCAATTGTCGTGTCATTTCTTGACATTCCCTCACCCACAGGTACAATTAGGAATAGGTATGAGGAGGGACATGCATGGCTCGTTTTGCTGCATTCATCGTAATGCTTATTCCAGGTCTGATGGCCGCAGGTGGCATTAAATTTATGCGTGATACATTGTTTGGTAAGCTCATCTCACCTTTCCCGTTTTTATGGCTACAATTTGTTGTTGGCATCTTCTTCTTCGTTGTCGGCTTTGGCTTTTTCGCAGGTTTCTTATTACATCGCGATCGAAAAAAAGGAAAAGTGGCTCCGCGCTTCCAAAAAAAATAAAAATAGCTATCTACTAAGACAGAACTGTCTTAGTAGATAGCTATTTTATATTTATAAAGATATTAATTAATAGTATTAGTTCGTTTTTGTTCTTTGATAACTTTATCCGGAAAATCTGTAATCCAACCAATAACGATAGGGTGAGGATTTACGATAAACCTTTCACTACTATCGATTGCATAAAAGCGACATTTTTTTTCACTCGCAACACATGCCTCCAAATAGCGAGGCTTATAATATTTTTTATGGGCATGCACACTATCTATTGCTTGATAATCCCTTAACAAATCCCAATTCAACTTTTTCGTTGCGATTAAAGCTGTTTCATATTGCGGCGCTTGTTGCTTCACAAGTTTCAGCAATTCGTAATGAAAGGATGAAAAATGACTACCCGCTGGTAATTGCAAGCCTTTTAGCATACGAAGAAGTGCATCTGTATTTTCTAATATCGTTGATTTCAACTCAATATTCAGCGGCATTTGATACTGATTTGCCCATACTAAAACTTCTTCAAAAGTTGAAATTTTGTATGAGGAAAAAAGCCGTTTCCAAGGTTTACCTAACTTAAAGCGTTGCAATTGCTCAAGACTACATTCATTCACAAGCTTATTACTACCCGCTAACCGTGATAGCTGCGGATCATGATACACAACTGGGATCCCGTCTTTCGATAGTTGAATATCTAATTCAATACCGTCTGCCCCTAGTTCCCTCGCTTTTTCAAACGCTTTGAAACTATTCTCAAGTGCATGAGCAGAAGCCCCTCGATGCGCAAAAACAGGTACGTAGTCATCACTACACATTTAATTCGCCAAACTCTAGCAAAAATTTACCGTTAGTCATTTTACTTAATAAAGATGATTTTTTACCAATTTGAATATAAGTGCCTGGATGTGCTTCTTTCGTCACCGTAATTTCTTCTTTTCCTGCATGACGTAATTCGTCCATCATTAACTTAATCTCGCGATCCACAGTAACCGCTTCTGCTTTCAATTTAGACAAAGCTTGCTTCGTTTCTTCAAACGCCGCCACTTGCTGTGTATTCATTTGCTTAATCATCGGTAATAGACTTTTTATCTTATCTTCGTATCCTGTTATTTCAGTTTGTAATTCCTTTAACTGTACAGCCTTCTCTTGCATTTTAGCGTAGCTTTCCTGCTTGTTGACGCTTTCAATAATTAAATCTGTTCTACGCTCTAGACGATTTCCAGAAATAGCTGTGACAATTGAGCTTTTTGCTACTGCTCGCCCACCGATAATCTTACCTTTTCGTTCATCCACAAAAATCGAATGTGCTTCTAACTGAGAACCTAATGCATAAAAACCAATGTGAATACTTTCATTTGCTACTAAGTTAGCTTCATTCACGTGCTTCACAAAAATATTTCCACCAGCCTCTACAAGCGTTGAGCCTAGACCAAAAATTCCACCTCGAATAAAGACATCTCCTTCAATTGACTTAATAAGCTTAGCACCGCTAACTCCTTCAGCTCCATCAATCGAAATATCTCCTGTCGCAATGACTGTATATCCAGCAGTTACAGTACCTCTAATACTTAAAGAGCCATTAAACTCTAAATTTCCAGTTTCTACACCTACATCTCCATGAATAGGTAAATGTCGATTTACACCAATCATGCCTTTTACATCATCTAAAACCCCGGCAATCTTTGAGCGAATAACAATTTTACCCTCTTCTTCAACTTCATAGGCAGATTTTTTATCATAACGAATTGGTAAGTCTCGACCTGATACTGCCGGAATACTTTCACCTAATATGTTTTTCCCCGGTTCACCTGCAGTAGCAGGAATTTTCTCGCCAAGCCAAGATCCTTCAGATATTTCTGATATGAAATTCATATCAAAGTAATCCGCTTTTCCATCCTCTCGAATGACAGGTTTTCTCTCAGGCTTCGGTAAGTATGTAATTTGTGCATCTGCGCCTGCTTTTGGCGGCGTGCCTTTTGCAATTAAAAATGCCTTTCCTGGTTCTATCGTTGAAATATCAAAATCCAAAATACCTTCAACAATATTGTTATCAGCCAGTGCCTCCAGAACTTGTTGTTTCAGCTGATCCTTGTTTTTTTGAATATAATCCATTGTTTCATATATAAATACAGAGGCAGACATTTTGTCTCGCGAAATTTCAGCTTCTACATTCGGAAGCCATCGTCCAATCTCAACTGGACTTACGCTCTCTGTTGTTAATACGTTTTTTAAAATAGAAAAATTGGATAATTTTAAACGGGGATGACTTCGTAAAATTCCATCGAAATCTTTTAAAGGAAAGCCGGCACTAAATGTAACAATAAAAACTTTTCCATTATCTTCAGTTATTTCAAAATTATCATTTCGAACTAAAATCACGTTACCTCCTCCTTCCCACTATTATGTAATAAGTATATACAATCTATTATCATTTGTTTAGAGACATTTGACCCTATGGACAAGGAAAATACTCCTATTTATATGTAGATTATCATATTTAATTTATATTTTTGCAGTTTTCCCTATAATTATGTTTAATATGTCATTCATTTTTATTATACAGGCTACTACTTAATACTAGTTTGTTTTTTTTGTGAAAAATCAAAAAAGATTGCTAAGTATTTCTTGCACCAGATAGTTCTCCATTTTCATAGAAGGTAATAGTATATTTTTCCTATACACCGGAAAAATCATCTTAAAATGGGCCATCCTCTTTACTTGGACAACCCATCGTCATTTAATATTGAAGTTTTGGCTTATCGATTTTAATAATTGACGAAGCAATTACGACAAATCCAAGCATCAAGATAAAGATTAAATCGAGGAAGCCCGTATGCATCGACACAGTAAACACTGTAATAACAAACGCATAGGCAACTGCGTGAAAACTGCGAATACCAGCTCGTTTTACTTTATTATAGATTAGAGAAATTAATGCACCATATAATAAGAAGCCAATCGCTACTAATAAATAGCCTCCATCAAGGAATAGTTGACCAATAAATGTGGGTGTTGTGGTTCTTGTTGGACGTGTAATCCATTTACCTTTCTCAGCACCTATAGAATTTACAACCTCCGTTACCCGCATACGTGGCGAAGTTTGTTCTCCTGGTAATACGGTATTGAAAATGCCACGGTGAATTTCACCCTTCAAGTAATCTTCTTCCTTTGTATACTCTATAATGGTGCTTAACACAATATGACCTGTTACACTTTCCTGGTTTATTGCACGAATCCACTTCGGTGTTAAATTTACCTTTTGCTCAGCAGTTAATAGCTTTGCTTTTTCCTCAATTGTCAAATCCACATTTGGTTGCTCACGCGAATTAGACTCGATCGTTAAATCTTCTGTAAGGACACGTATGAAGCCGAACATCGAAAATGCTACAGCAATAATGAATAATGCGGATAGGAACCAAGTCAATTTTACTCGTTTTACAACGTAGTGGAAAATAATAATACCCGTAAATAGCATAATAATTAATGGCGTACGATATCCATTTAATAAAAATAAGAACATTACTGCAGCGAAAATCAGGCCATAGACGAATGCTTTTTTTAAGGTCATTTTCTCTTCCAAAATCATTTTATAAGAAAGCAATAATAACACGCCAAACCATAATAATTGGCTAAAGAAGTATAACTTTGGACTAAGATTTCGGCGATTCGATTCATCAGAAATACCTAATCCTCCGCTAAATAGGATCATTAAAAAGCTGGCTAATCCAAGTAATGTTAGGAATACAACAAAGTGAACCACGTATTTCCCCCAAAACGACAATCCAAATGATGGAATTATCCATTTTAATTTATCAATAATATACACACCTATGTAATAGCATACTAGTGCTAAAATAACAGCCGGCCAAATCGACTCACTTATTCTAAATTGCTCAAACCGATGGAAATCAAACAAACTTACGAAAAAATAAAGTATTAATATAAAAGGTAAAAAGAAGTATGGTGAAAACATATCAATTCTATTAGCCTTTGATAAAATTTCTTTCAAATTATTCATACATGTCTTACACCTTATTAGATGTTTTTGCCCTCCCCTATAGTAAATTGATAATTGCCTAACAAACGCGCTTCCTCTCCCATATTTTTCAATACATACAATTGCAATTATAGCATGAATACGACAAATTACACCTAATTTATCCCATTTAAAATGTTAGTTACCAAAATTAGGTCGTATTTCCGTTCCAACTGACGCTTTCCAGGGAACGTCCGATAAGCCAGCTTCGCACAGACAATTGTCACAGGAAGTGACGCAATATATATAAGAATAAAGAACTTTAATCAAATGACATTCGCATACTTTTGGCGATTAACTCGCCTGAAATATATATTTCAATTAAAGTTATATTGGTATTAAATTTGATATCACTAAAATAAAAAACTTAGAAAAACCTATGAAAATAGGCTCTCCAAGCTTTTTAGAGTTGTTATTTAATTATTCCCACTCAATCCTTACTAGTGGTTCATACATTACTTGGTTTAAGTGTTATACCTCGTTTACAAAGCGTATAGAGATTTTTCTATTAAGTCACATGGTAAACGTGATCAGTCAAAACTCGTCTCGACGATAGATGTGACACCGCTTATGTCTATTAAGTACAAGCCAGCCATCTTACATACACATTATTTCTCTACTCGACTCTGTAATAACTGGATCCTTTTTTCTAATTTTTGTTTCCAATCCTCCGCTAATGCATCTACTGCCTGAATGCGTTTCATCGCGAGTGCGTCATTGTTTTTAAAATACACTTCATTACAATGCAAAACCGATATACGTGCAGGATGTCTTTCTATTAATTCAATTCTCGAATCTGCACGGATTGTTCCCTCATTTAGCACGCGCGCAAGGAAGCCCGTATAACCTGTTTCAATTAAGCGTTTAAGCAATGTGTTTGCCTCAGTATATTTATCAATCGTACTACATGGCACACGTCCTTGCGTAATTTGAATGATGGCATCACCAATTTTATAAGTATCTCCAATACAAACATCCGCTTCCATCATATTCGTTACTGTTAAGTTTTCACCGAATGCTGCTGTTGGCAACGTTTTACCCAGTTCCTTTTCCCATTGTATGTAATGCTCCGCAGGATATAAACAAACAGCGCGGTCAGGTCCACCATGGTGTTTTTTATCTGCTACATCGTCCCCCTCAAAACCACGAGTCGCCAAATAAACTTCGTGTACTTCTCGTTTATCAATCCCTGTAATCATTGATCGCCCGTTACTATAGTGCAATTCTTTCGGCATACCAACAGCTAGTGTATGTATAGTCGCTATATTTTTCTCCATTTTAATCCTCCTCAATTAAGCAATAGCATAATCCTTTGCATTTATTTAGTTTACTACAGACAATGATTTGTCAGCAATTGGTTTTAAAAGTAGAAGGTTCGTAATGCTATTCCAACTCAAGTTCCTTCTTTATAAGTAAATTTTAAAGAACGTTTCAGTTTGTTCATATAAACTCCAGGTCTTTGCAACAAATGTTTAGCCTTATAATGCAACATAAAGGAATCATACTCTCTTTTGAACACAAAAAAGACACCCTCTCACTTTTGATTTTCTAGGAAACCAATAAATGAAGGCGTGTCAAAATTAACACGTTTGTATTTTGTTAATTATAGGTTTTAAAAATTAGGTGATTACTTTATAAATCGAATTGACTAGCAACTATAACTAGTATAAACGCTGATATATCTAAACTTAGCTCGCCATCATATCAATACGAATCTTGTCTGCGATCATGGCGATGAACTCTGAATTTGTCGGCTTCGACTTTAAGTGATGCACTGTATAGCCAAACATCGACGAAATCGATTCGTAATTGCCACGATTCCATGCAACCTCAATCGCATGACGTATCGCACGTTCTACACGAGATGGTGTCGTATTGAATTTTTTTGCGATTTCTGGATATAAGATTTTTGTCACTGAGCCCAATAACTCAATATCCTCATAGACCATCTGAATCGCTTCACGTAAATACGAATAGCCTTTAATATGTGCAGGAACGCCGATTTCTTTAATAATGGCTGTTATTGTACTGTCTAACTGATGTTGATTTAATTTTTGAGGTGCAGCAGGTTGTAATATACTTGCCTTTTTCGGCAATGTTGCTTTTTGACCAGCACAATGTAAAATCTTTTGGACCAGTTGATCGAATTCAAAAGGCTTGAGCATAAAATATGAAGCGCCTAAATCAACAGCTTGTTTCATTACATCTTCCTGACCAAATGCTGTTAACATAATTACTTGAATTGCTGACATTTTTTCATTTTGATACATTGCCTCTAAAACAGCTAAACCATCAAGATGCGGCATGATAATATCAAGTAATAAAACATCTGGTGAATACTCTTCCAGCATTTGAATACAAACTTTCCCGTTTGAAGCTGTTGCGATTACTTCTATTTCATGGTGATTTTGAAAGTATAACTCCATAGTTTTCAATAATTCACGATTATCATCTGCGATTGCCACTTTCACTTTTGACATTGCAATTCCTCCTTTTGAATTTCGCTTTGAAATTTCTGTCAAAGCATCGAACTATTTCTCCCTTTTATGTTTTTTAGACACACTTTGGAATTTTCGACATTTTTGATCAAATTCCTTTTTTGTTTCTAAAAATGAGTATGTAGTCTGAGATATTCTTTGTAAATCGACAATTAACTGTATTTTCCAACAATTTATCGATTGTCGTTATTTCTATTGTAGATAAAACTACTAGATAAAACTACTCTTTTTCACAAAGAGTTGATAATATCTGCTTAAATATGTATCAAAAAACTAATGAGGGAGATAATATATTGTATAAAATATTAGTGGATGTGTTAAAAATGGATCATCCACTTTTAACACATCCTTCTATTTTACATATCCATTACGCACTATACAAATTTCACTTGAATTCGCCCATTAGCTAAGATGATTTGTCTAACATCTCTTCCACTGTAATAGCCGCACCCTTTTTCGGCTCTTCTACAAACATATGTGTAACAGCGCCTACAAAACGACCCTCTTGAATAATTGGGCTACCGCTCATACCTTGTAAAATCCCACCGGTTTTTTCAATAAGCCTTTCATCAGATACAATGAATTCAAGTCGTTCATTTTCAATTTTTGTAATATTGATGGTAAACGTCTCCACTTTACTACCCTCGATTGCCGTATAAATTTCAGCTTTCCCAATTTTTATATCTTTTTCGTGCATAATTTCAATCGCTTTGGGCAATCTTTTTTGATAACCAACTTCCCATCGGCCAAAAATACCATAGACTGTATTCTTATCGATACTGCCTAAACGTGTTTGTTGATTTTCAATGGATGAAATTTTATAACCTGGTTGTCCTGGCGTACTTTTACGGATTTGATGGATGGAAGCTAAAAAAATTGAGCCATCGTGAAAAATAGGGGCTTTTTGTATGGAAGAGTCTACAATTTGATGTCCAAGTGCGCCGTAATTTTGTGTCTCTGGATCAATATATGTCAGTGTGCCTATACCATCTGTTTCATCTTTCAAAAAAGAAATTACATTATCTGCCTCATTCTCTTGTAGTTCTAAAATTTGCTGTTTACCTTCACTTTGAATAGTCCACTGCTGCTGACCGCTATTCTGTATGGCCTGATGTGCATCCGCGAGCGTCTTAACAGATACATTGTTTATTTTTTCAACGACAGTACCGCCTTTCACCCATTTGTTGGAGGATAGCAGTACGTCATGTGCTACGAATACATGTGATAATTGAAGCTGTATTCCAATGGATTCACCCATTGGAATAAGTTTTTTTGCTGCTAATGCTTGAATAGGCATAAATAACAAAACAATGAGCATGGGCAGTGTGACAAATTGACGCCAATGACGATTCATATGACACCTCCTTTTCAATATTGTCTTGTTACTATGTGTTGTTGTCTCATTCTTATAAGCGGTAAATATTTGTGTAAAATGAAAAAAGCCTAGAAACACTTCATCCTGTTTCTAGACTTCTTCTTAAATTAACGCATCTTACTTTTTCTCTCATTTGCCATATTTAAAAGTTCAGTTGCATGTTGTAAGGTTAATTCGGTGATTTCTGCACCAGACATCATACGACTCACTTCTTCAATGCGCGCTTTTGTATCAATTTCTGCAAGTGACGTAAACGTACGATCGTGTTCGACTTCTTTTTTTATAAAATAATGATGATCTGCCATCGCCGCAACTTGTGGTAAATGTGAAATACATAATACTTGCGAATTTATGGAGATTGCCGCAATTTTTTCTGCAATTGCTTGTGCCACTCTACCGCTCACACCTGTATCCACTTCATCAAAAATAATGGATGTTACACCGTTTGATGAAGAAAATATTGTTTTTAAAGCAAGCATCATACGCGATAATTCTCCACCAGATGCAATTTTCGGTAAAGACTTTGGTGGCTCACCTACATTTGTCGAAATATAGAAAACAACTTGATCCTTACCATTTATATCAAAGGTCGGCAACAAATCAAAATTCACGATAAACTTTGCTTTTTCCATATGTAATTCACGCAGTTCTGCCATAATCGCTTCACTCAGCTGGATTGCAGCCTCTTTACGCACAGCTGATAACTGTTCTGCTAAGTCCGTTAAAACTGCTTCCATTTCAAGCACTTTGCGCTCTTTTACTTGCAAGATTTCATCACGGTTTAATAATTCATTTAGCTCTGTTTTAATTTTTTCATGATAAGCTAAAATTTCTTTAACCGTCGAACCATATTTACGTTTTAAATTTTGTATTAAGGCCAAACGCTGTTCAACTTCATTTAAACGAGCTGGATCGAATTCCAATTCATCGAGAATATTTTTGATTTGATACGCAGCATCTTGCAGTGCATAAAATGCGGAAGTCACCGCTTCAGAGGATTCCTTAAAATGCTCATCAATAGCGGCCGCATCATCTAATGCACCCATAGCATTGCCGATACAGTCTAAACCTCTAGAATCACCTTGAATTGCTTCATAAGCCGTACTTGATCGCTCAAAAATTTTATTAAAATTCATGAGACGACGGCGTTCATCAAGTAAATCATCTTCTTCACTAATACTAATATTCGCATCATCAAGCTCTTTTATTTGAAATTGATATAAATCAATGCGTTGTGCCATTAATTGCTCATCAATTGAAATTGAAGCTAGTACCTTTCGCAGTGCACGGTACGCCTCAAAATTTTCACTATATTTTTCTTGAATTGGTGCTAGTCGCTCTGCCGCAAATTGATTGAGCAAGTCTATATGCTGCTTTTCATCCATCAATTCTTGGTTTTCATGCTGCCCATGAATATCAATAAGACTTGAACCAATATCACGCAAAACCGAAAGTGGGACAAGCTTGCCGTTAACACGGCATACACTTTTTCCAGAATCATTTAAATCACGGCGTAAAATAATCGTGTCTTCTTCCACTTCAATGCCTGCTTCATCCAACTTTTTATAAATCGGATGTTCATCAGAAGAAATGTGGAACAGTCCTCCGATTTCTGCTTTCTTTGCTCCGTGTCGGATAAATTCTGAATTCCCACGGCCACCTGCTAGTAAATGCACAGCATCAATAATGATGGATTTTCCAGCACCTGTTTCTCCCGTTAAAACTGTTAAACCATCAGAAAAGCTCACCGTTAAATCTTCGATGATGGCAAAGTTTCGAATACTAAGTTCTCTTAACACAAATTGTCACCTCTGTATCAAATTCACCTTGCTATACATCTCGTTTATAACATTTCCAATAATCGATTTTTGGTATTTTCTCGTTCGTTTTCGTCACGGCAAATAATTAAAATCGTATCATCTCCAGAAATTGTTCCTAAAATTTCTGGCCAATCTAAATGATCTAGTAATGAGGCAATGGCATTTGCATTACCAGGTAAAGCTTTCATGACAAGAAAGTGAGATGCACCGTCAATACTGATAAAAGCATCCGCAAGTGCACGATGTAACTTTTGCACAGGATTAAAACGTTGATCTGCCGGTAAACTATACTTATAACGACCATCTTGTAATGGCACTTTCACTAAATGTAATTCTTTAATATCTCGTGACACTGTTGCTTGCGTTACGTTGTATCCAGCTTCTTTTAGGAAATCGACTAAGTCGTCTTGGGTCTCTATTTCATGATTAGCAATAATATCTCGAATTCGAATATGTCGTTGACTTTTATTCATATCTGTCACCTCTTATAAATAGTTAAATATTTGTATATTTACACTAACATTTCACACGCAAAAGCACAAGAAAAAACACGGCTCGGATGCCCGAGCACGTGCTATTTTAGAGTGCTATGTGCTTCTTCAACGAGTGCATTAAAAGCTGTATATGCAGGAATGACTTCTCCGTCTTTAGGATTCACTAAATGGAATAAAAATTCAATATTCCCTTCGCCACCTGTTATTGGAGAATATGATGCATCTTTGACAACAAAACCGACTGCTGTTGCCATCTTAGCTGTTTTTTCAAGAACTTCCAAATGTACTTTTTTATCGCGGACAATACCTTTTTTACCGACATTTTCTTTACCCGCTTCAAATTGAGGCTTTACTAAAGCCATGACATCTCCACCTGGCATTAACACAGTTTTTAATACAGGTAAAATAAGAGATAGCGAGATAAAACTCACATCAATTGTCGCAAATTCTGGCAAGCCTTCCGTTAAATCAGCTGCTGTCGTATAGCGGAAATTAGTTTTTTCCATCACTGTTACACGCTCATCTGAACGGATCTTCCATGCAAGTTGATTGGAACCTACATCTAAGGCATAGCAATGTCTTGCGCCATTTTGTAGCGCACAATCTGTAAAGCCTCCTGTAGATGAGCCAATATCAAGCATAAGTTTGCCGTCTACAGACATATCAAAAATTTGTAGCGCTTTTTCTAATTTCAAGCCGCCACGACTTACATATTTTAAATCGGATCCTTTTACTTGTAGTGGCGCGTCAATCGCAATTTTTTCGCCTGCTTTGTCAATGCGAATCTCATTGGAAAAGACGAGCCCTGCCATAATGGAGCGCTTCGCCTTTTCACGAGTTTCACATAAACCGCGTTCTACAAGTAAAATATCTACTCGTTCTTTCGGTTGTTTTGTCATTGTAATTTCGAACCTACTTGCTGTTTATGTTGTAATAGTGCGTGAATACGCGCTACTGTTTCTTCTGCTGTTACGTGAATTTCATCTAATAATTGATCAACATTACCATGCTCAATAAATTGATCTGGTATACCTATACGATCAATTAAAGCATTTTGGTAACCATGATCATGTGCAAACTCTAACACACCACTGCCAAAACCACCTTGAAGAACTGCTTCTTCAATTGTTAGAATCGGCTTACGATTTGATAGAATACGATGTAACATTTCTTCATCCATCGGTTTAATAAAGCGAGCATTCACTACTTCAACCTCTACACCTTGTAGTGCTAAAGATGTTGCTGCTTCTATTGCCATTGGAATCGTTGTACCAAATGTTAAAATCGTCGCATCTTTTCCTTCTCGAAGTACTTCCCAGCTACCGATTGGTAATACCTTCAACTCATCATCCAGTGGCACACCAATGCCGTTGCCACGAGGATAACGAAGTGCAATCGGACCACCCTCATAGTCAATAGCTGTCTTAACCATATGTTGACCTTCATTTTCATCTTTTGGCATCATGATCGTCATATTCGGAATGTGACGTAAAAAGGCAATATCGAACACACCTTGATGTGTCTCACCGTCTGCACCAACTAGGCCAGCACGGTCAATCCCAATAAACACATTTAAGTTTGGACGTGCAATATCATGTAGCACTTGGTCATATGCGCGTTGCAAGAACGTTGAATAAATCGCAAGGAACGGCTTCATCTTTTGCGTAGCAAGCCCTGCTGCCATTGTTGCTGCATGTTGCTCTGCAATCCCGACATCAAAGAAACGATGCGGGAAATCTTGTTGAATCCCTTGTAACTTTGAACCAACAGGCATGGCTGGTGTAATTGTCACAACACGTTCATCTTCATGTGAGATTTTACGTACTGTTTCAGCAATCAAGCTACTCCAGGCAGGACCTTTCGTCTCTGATTTAACAAATGCACCTGTTTCCATTTTATAAGGACCAGTTCCATGCCAGTTTCCGATTGTATCATCCTCAGCTGGTTTGTAGCCCTTACCTTTTTTCGTAATAACATGAACTAGCACTGGGCCATTAACTTTTTTCGCATGCAATAAAGTTGTTTCAAGTGCTTCAAAATCATGTCCATCAATCGGTCCTAAGTATTTAAAGCCCAGTTCCTCAAAGAACACACCTGAAACCACTAAATATTTTAAGCTATCTTTTACACGCTCTGCTGTTGAAGCGAGCTTACCACCGAGTACAGGAATTTTGTTGATGAGTGATTCTAGTTCTTCTTTAGCTTTAGAATATTCTTTCGCTGTACGCAAACGACCTAAAACACTGTGTAATGCTCCAACATTTGGTGCAATTGACATTTCGTTATCGTTTAAAATCACAATCATATTTGTTTTTTCGTGTCCGATGTGATTTAACGCTTCAAGCGCCATCCCACCAGTTAGAGCACCGTCACCGATAATTGGTACAACGTAGTTTTTTTCTTTTTTTATATCACGTGCTGCAGCCATCCCCATGGCAGCTGACAAGGACGTCGAACTATGACCAGTTTCCCATTCGTCATGTTCACTCTCCACAAGCTTTGGAAAACCACAAAGCCCTTTGAACTGACGTAATGTATCAAATTGATTTGCGCGACCTGTCAAAATTTTATGCACGTAAGCTTGGTGGCCGACATCCCATAAAAACTTATCTTTTGGACTGTCAAACATCTTATGAAGCATAATAGTTAGCTCCACAACACCTAGGTTTGGCCCAATATGACCACCTGTGACAGAACATTTTTCGATTAAGAAAGAACGTATCTCTTTTGCAAGTTGTTCTAACTGTCTCTTATTTAAGTTTTTTAAAAAGGATGGACTAGAAATCTTATTTAAATCCACCTTTCTCACACACCTTTTCAATAAATTATTCACCGCAATCGTGTTTCCACTATTATAACAGTGTTATCGTTATGCTAAAAGTACGAACACTTTTGTTTGCTACTTTCGCAAACTTCCCTCACCTATTCTAGCATAACCCTAGCTTAAAAAGCCTTGTTTTTCTCTTAGTTTTTACGATGAACAATATACGCCGCAAATTCACGTAGTAAACTTGCATCAACTTCTAATTTGTCAAGTGCTGCTATGGCATAATTGTAATGCTCAGAAAGCTTTTCTTTAGCACCATCTAATGTAAGAAGTGCTGGGTATGTGCTTTTGTCGCTTGCAACGTCTTTCCCCGCAGTTTTTCCTAGCTCTTCTGATGTACCTTCAATATCCAAAATATCATCTTGAATTTGGAATGCTAGCCCGATATGATGCGCGTATTCAACTAGGATTACACGTTCTTCTGGAGACGCATCTGCTAATACTGCACCCGATTCAATACTAAAGCGAAGAAGCGCACCTGTTTTATTGACATGCACATGTTCAAGTTCTGTTAAGTTCAATTGACGTTTTTCACCTTCAATATCTAAAACTTGACCGCCTACCATGCCCTCAGCTCCAGCAGCCACGCTCAGTAGATTGACGAGCTCAATACGTTTTTCCGCGGAGAGATCCATACGTGCTAACACACCAAATGCGAATGTATTTAATGCATCTCCAGCAAGTATTGCAAGTGCATCTCCAAATACTTTATGGTTTGTTAATTTGCCACGGCGATAATCGTCATTATCCATACTTGGCAGATCATCGTGAATGAGTGAATATGTATGAATCATTTCAATCACTGCACCAACTATAAAAGCGTCTTGTTTGCCTTTTCCATAAAGTTCTGAGACAGCAAGTACAAATAGTGGACGAATGCGCTTTCCACCTGCTTCAAGTGAATAAAGCATCGATTTTTTCAAATCTGTAGGTGCCTCAATTTTTTCAACAAGTGCATACATCTTTTCTTCTACTTGTGGTGTATTCACTTCTATAAATTGCTTTAACTGTTCATTCATGAATTAATTCTCTCCCTTTAACGGATCAAAATCTTTCGTTTCTCCTGTCTCTTGTACAATGGAAATGAGTTGTTCTTCAGCATTCTGTAATTTGCTATGACAAAATTGCGATAATTCCATGCCTTGTTTATATAAATCAATCGCATTTTCTAAAGGTACATCGCCTTGCTCTAACTGACGAACAATCTCCTCTAATGCTGTCATCGCTTCTGCAAAAGTCTGTTGTTGTTTTGCCACGTCTATTCCCCCTCACTGTTCGGCTTTATTTCTTTTACTTCAGCTGTCACCTTTCCGTCATAAAAAGAAAGTGTCACGGTATCATTTAGCTTTAAATCCGCGGATGATTTTAGCACTTTATCGTCTTTATATGCTACTGTAAACCCTCTCGTCAAAATTGCAAGTGGGTTAAGTGCTTCAAGTGTTCTTACGGACGCTCCAAATTGTTGTTTTTGCTTTGCAACAAATTGCTCAGCAGCACGTGTTAATTGTAGCGTACTCACTTCGAGCTCTCTCCGGTGGAAGGCTAAAGCTTTTTTAGGAGAATGCTGCTGTATAGTTCCATGAAGCTTTTGTAGTTGGGATGATTTTTTCATCAAATCCACTTGCATTGCCTTTTGAAGCCCTGTATCTAGCTGGGCTAATTTTTCTGTAAACGGACGGTATAATCTTTCCGGCATCGATAATGGATACGACTGTTGTAGTTTACTTAGACGACTACGTTCTGTTGTAAGTTGCATACGTACGATTTGATGGAGTTGTGATTTTTGGGTCAAGACACGCTGAAACAATTCTTGTTGATCTGGTACAGCCATCTCCGCAGCTGCCGTAGGTGTAGGCGCACGTAAATCCGCGACAAAATCTGCAATTGTTGTGTCTGTTTCATGACCTACCGCACTGATAATCGGAATACGACTACTAAAAATCGCTCGAGCCACCGCTTCCTCATTAAACGCCCATAAATCTTCAATCGAACCACCACCACGTCCGACGATTAACACGTCACACTTAGCATCTCTATTTGCATTCTCGATGTTTTGTACAATGTTTGGTGTAGCTTGTGCACCTTGCACTAAAGTTGGATAAATTAAAATTTCAGCAAGCGGATATCGACGCTTTAAAGTCGTACAAATATCACGGATCGCTGCACCTGTTGTTGACGTTAATACACCAATTTTTTCAGGATACTTTGGAATCTGCTGTTTCCATTCTGGTTTAAAAAGACCTTCTTTTTGTAACAGTTCTTTTAGCTGATTAAATGCGACAAATAAGCTTCCGACACCATCTGGTTGCATTTCTTGCGCATACAATTGATAGGTTCCATAACCTTCGTAAACGTTTACATCCCCACGAATAAATACTTGCATGCCTTCCTTTGGTTCAAATGCCAGCTTTGTAGCCGCTGTTTTAAACATCGTAGCCGCAATACGAGCTCCGTCATCCTTTAGCGTAAAATAAATATGTCCTGACTGATGAAGTTTTACATTCGACAGTTCACCTTTAACATATACATCTCGCATATGCGGGTCGGCATCAAACTTTCGTTTTATATATTTCGTTAACGCTTTTACAGTTAAATAAGAAGCTGACGACATATTTTCCGGCTCCTTTTCTTATATCAAGTTTTCATCAAAACTATACATATCATAACATTTTTTGCTGAAAATGAAGTGTGAAAATGTTGATTTGCAGAAGATAAAAACATACTCGCCTGATTATTTTATCACACTCACCATACTTCTTCTGTAATACTTTAAATATTAATCACTATCTTGACAAATAGACATAACAATTAAAAGCCTCTTAACGAAAATGGCGTCAAGAGGCTTATTGTTTAATAAAATATTAGTAATAATGTCCCTACAATAAAGCAATAATACGTAAAGTAGATTAGCTTACCACTCTTCATGATCCCCATAAACCAGCGCATCGCAAAGTATGTCATGAATAATGTCACGATAAATGTCGCAGCATACGGAACAGCAAGTGCACCTTTATCTGGCTCACCTAAAAAGTCTGTTATCCCGAGCACAACACCCCCAAGACTTACAGGAATATAAAGCATAAATGAAAAGCGTAGTGCTGTTTCTCGCTTCATCCCAACTGCAATCGCTGAAATAATTGTTGCACCCGAACGGCTAATGCCTGGTGTTAACGCAACAGCTTGCCCTAACCCGACAAGAATGGCATCTTTTGCAGTTAAATCTTCATCACGCTTTGTACCACGCATATTTCGAATTAACCAAAGTGCAATCCCCGTCACAAACAGCATAATTGCAATTGTTGTCATACTAATATTTTCCGCAATGACGTCACTTAATAGCACACCTAACACACCTGCTGGTATTGAACCAATCACAATGAACAATACAAAGCGGAAATCGGCTCTATAGCGTCTTTGCTTCGTTGTTATATACTTGATCGAATGAGAAATTAAACGAAGGATATCCTCTCGGTATATATAGACTACTGCAAATAGGGATGCGGTATTCGTTAAAATAGCAAAGGTAAACCCTTGCTCCCCCATTCCAAGAATCTCACTGGCAATCATTACATGTCCACTTGAAGACACAGGAATCGGCTCTGTGAACCCTTGCACAAGTCCGATAATAATATATTTCAGTATGAGTATTACATCAAAGTTCTCCATTAAAAACCTCCATAGTAAGTATACGTATTTAGCTTTTCTTTAGACGCATTTGAAACTAAAAAGTTCACTTAGAAAAAGGGTATCTCAAAAGTAAATTGAGACACCCTTTTTCCTACTAAATTACATACATTTTATTGATTTGCAAGTTTGTTTTCAGCTGCTTGTACTGTATTGAATAGTAACATTGTAATCGTCATTGGTCCTACGCCACCTGGTACCGGTGTAATATGAGACGCAATGCCGTCTACATCTGCAAAGTTTACGTCGCCGCATAGCTTGTTGTTTTCATCACGGTTAATACCGACATCAATTACAACTGCTCCTTCTTTAACATGCTCCTTCGTAATGAAGTTTGCACGACCTACGGCTGCAATTAAAATATCCGCTTGTTTTGTGAATGAAGGTAAATCTGGTGTTTTTGAATGCGTATATGTCACTGTTGCATCTTTTTGTAATAGTAGTTGCCCCATTGGTTTACCAACGATATGACTACGACCAACGATGACTGCATGTTTTCCTGCGATTTCAATTCCTGAATATTCAAGAAGCTTCATCACACCAAACGGCGTACATGGTAAAAAAGTTTCTTGGCCAAGCATCATTTTTCCAACACTTACTGGCGAGAAGCCATCAACGTCTTTTTCAACAGCGATAGTAGCAATAACTGTGTCCTCGTCAATATGCTTTGGAAGTGGTAACTGAACTAAAATACCGTGAATGTCTTCACGCTTATTTAATAGTTCAATTTGTTCTAGTAGAGCTTCTTGTGTCGTTTCCTCTGGAAGCTTTATTAGCTCCGAAAACATATCAATTGCCTCACAAGATTTTTGCTTATTTCTTACGTATGTAGCTGAAGCTTGGTTATCCCCTACAAGCACTACTGCTAAACCAGGTGTTAACCCTTTCTCTTTTAAACTAGCAACGCGACCCGCTACTGAATTACGAATTTCTTGACCAATCACTTTACCATTAATAATTGCACTTGACATAAACTTTAGTTACTCCTTCCAATTTTCAACTCTCAAACATACCTCGACGTATGCTACAACTGTCACTTAGGAACAAATGCAACATACGCCGGACGGTAAACTTTAATCAGTATATTGATTAAAGGGATTATTGTTCTGTAAATTTAGAAAGTACGCCATTAACAAATTTAGACGACCCATCGTCCCCAAATGTTTTGCATAACTCGATTGCTTCGTTAAGTACTACTCTTTTTGGTGTCTCTTGCATGTATAAAAGTTCATATACAGCTAGACGTAAAACCGTTCTCTCGATTTTCGGCAAGCGGGCAAGTGACCACTTTTCTAAATGCTGCTCTAATGCCGCATCGATTTCCTCTAAATTTTCAGCTGTTCCTTTTACAATCTTTTCGTAAAAAGCGTTAGTTGGTTGGCCTTTAATGTGCTCCATTGCTTCTTCGACTGTTAGATCCGTATTGTCTAGCTGAAACAAAACTTGCAACGCTTTTTCGCGTGCTTCATGTCGTTTCATGTAAAGCTCTCCTTCATAAGTGGCATTAAGGTTTATAATAGCATAAAATCATGCAAGATACATGGTTTAACGCAAGTTTTCAATAATCTGAAACCTTTTTCAAGCAACTTAGTGCATGTTTATTCTAAAGTCAAAAACAAAAAGATAGCATTATTTCTTTGAATGCATGAATGGTATACTAAAAAATATCAAAATCTATCATACAGAGGTGTTTCTTTAGCATGATGAAATGAAATGTACCAATTAATTTCTACCTTAATGCAGTCATTTCTTACCTGGAGGCTTTTTAATTATGAAGGAACACTACCATACAATAGGGGAAGTTGCGAAATTATCGAACCTATCAGTACAAACACTTCGTTACTACGATCAAATTAATTTATTCAAACCATCTTACATTGATACATCGAGTAATTATCGCTATTACAAAGATGAACAGTTGTTTTATTTAGATATCATTAAATCATTAAAATATATTGGTATCCCTCTTGAGGACATTAAAAAGGCGCTGCTTCTAACACCTGAGGAACTACTGTTTTTTTTAGAGCAGCAAGAACAACGCATCGAGGAAAAAATCAATCGTTTAAACGAAGTAAAGTTCACACTATTAAAAACTAAGAAGCAGACACAAGAACAAATAGATATTCCTGTATTCGGTGAAGTTTACTCGCGAAACGAAGAAGAGATGCCCATATTACAAGTCCAAACAACTGAACTAACTCCAACATACATCCCAAACGCTTACTATAGTACACTTACGAAAATTTTAGAAAAAGAAGGAAGTGTACTCAATAGCCGTTACGGTTGCATTTATCAACTTGCGAACTACAACCATGTGGATGATATTAGATACGATGCTGTTTTCACCCCACTTTTAACAAATCGTACATTTTCAAAATTGTCCGCAGATGTACAGCAAACCATAGTACCTGCTGGAACATACTATTGCATTGCATTCATTTATGATCCTAAAACGTATTTTTCTTATTACGAAAAACTAAAGCATTATGTGGAATCTCGGGACTTTCCTGTTGAAAACAAAGTTTTTGAACTTTATATGCCAGCTACATTAGCAACCTCACAGGAAAAAGAGTTCATTGTTGAATTAAAAATCAGGAAAAAACAGTAAATATGAAATACATTCTCTTAATCTAAAACAATTCAATTGACTCTATAGTTACTATAGGGTTTATTTTATAAAATATGTTCAAATAAGCGCTAATCGCGAATTCTGTATTGAAATGAAGGAGAACACCATGACAAAAACTCAAAAAGTCACCTTAAGTATTTTACTCTCAAATCTATTCATCGCCTTTTTAGGCATTGGTCTAGTCATTCCAGTTTTACCGACCTTAATGAACGAACTAGGCATTACCGGCGAGGTAGTCGGCTATATGGTCGCAGCATTTGCTATTACACAACTACTTGTGTCACCAATTGCTGGACGCATGGTAGACCGATTCGGCCGAAAAATAATGATTGTCATAGGTCTATTTATATTCGGGGTATCTGAATTTTTATTTGGTTTAGGTCGATCAGTTGAAATATTATTCATATCACGTATGCTTGGTGGTGTGAGTGCTGCCTTTATTATGCCAGCAGTTACAGCATTTATTGCGGACATCACAACGATGGATCAACGCCCAAAAGCACTTGGCTTTATGAGTGCAGCCATTAGTACTGGCTTTATCGTCGGACCGGGGATTGGCGGCTTTTTAGCGGAAATAGGTACTCGTGTACCGTTCTTCGTAGCCGGTATACTTGGTGCATTTGCAGGTATCCTATCACTTATATTACTAAAAGAGCCAACACGTGCTGAAGATGATACAGATACAGCTCCCTCTATACTCGGAAGCTTTACACGCATTTTCAGTCCTCTATATTTCATAGCATTTATATTGATCTTTGTATTATCATTTGGCCTTGCCGCATTTGAATCACTGTTTAGCCTATTTGTCGATCATAAATTCGGCTTCACCCCAGCGGATATTGCAATTATTATTACGGGTAGTGGTATTGTCGGTGCAATCGCACAGCTTGTACTGTTTAACTGGCTCACACAAAAAATGGGTGAAATTCAGCTTATTCGTTATTCATTGGCATTGTCAGCTATTCTAACATTTGCGATGACAATTGTCGGTAGTTATTGGTCAATTTTATTTGTTACATTCTTCCTTTTCGTAGGTTTCGATTTAATCCGACCGGCGATCACTTCCTATTTATCAAAAATCGCAGGAAATGAACAAGGCTTCGTTGGAGGCATGAACTCAATGTTTACAAGTCTCGGGAATGTATTTGGACCGATTATCGGCGGTATTTTATTCGATGTAAACTTAAATTATCCATATTATTTTGCAACTATTGTATTAGTAGTAGGCGTTGGACTCGCTCTATTTTGGAAAAAACCAAAACATATTGGTGTATAAACATAAACAAATACGCGTAAGCGTTCGTTTACATCCGACAGTTGCTTGCGAGCCCTTGAGGATGTAGTTCTTTAACCTAGGCCACAACTATGCCCTAGGTTATCAACAGGTTAAAAATTCATAGTTTCTTTAACAATCAAAAAACCGTTTACGACTAGTGTCATAAACGGTTTTTTCTTATTCTTGAACTGCCGCTTCTTCTTTTTCGAAGTGTATGCCAGTAATATGAACATTTACTTCTGCTGTTTCAAGTGCAGTCATATCTAAAATCGCTTGGCGAATTTGTGATTGTACGTCTTTTGCAACTTTTGGGATGGCAAATCCGTATTTTACTGAACAAAAGACATCAATTGAAATTTCACCAGTTTCTGTGACACCTGATTTAATGCCTTTATTGTGCACTTTTTTACCGAAACGTTCTACAACACCAGTTGCAATGTTTCCACGTGTTGCAGAGATTCCTTCTACTTCACTTACCGCAATACCTGCTACAATTTCAATGACTTCCGCAGCTACTTCAATTTTCCCTAATTCTTCTTTACCAGATGGCGCTGGTTGTACAAATGATTGTCCTACTTTCTCTGCCATGCAAATCATCCTTTCCCATACACATTACAAGCTTCAATTGCTGTTATTACGCTTATTATACTATAAAAAGGTTCAGTTGGCGTGATAAAGCCACTATATTTTAACTCATAGCGTTTGTAGGGCATTTTGATAATTGTTATTCAATAGAACTAAAAACGTACAATAAACGCCTAACACCAGCCCTAACATTCGTCGAATTGTCTTTGTAATCACACTTGATTTAGCCGTTCTAGCCTTCGCATGATAAAATAACGTCGACTTGCGATTTAAAATTGTTTAAACTCCCCTACTATACATACCCGAACAAAATCCCGTTTTCGGACATGATTTTCGCAAAAACATTTAATTATTCCCCTCTGGTTTCTGAGAGATTATTGCTATTCTACTAACGGTGCAGGCTTGTCCATGTTTAATAATAGCTTGAGTAGTTTTTAATCCAATCTAATATTTCTTAAAAGCATATTCTATAAGAAATAGCGGGGTGAAATTATGTCTAAAAAAAAGAAAATTACTAGAATAACACCTAACGGTCACTGTCCTCCGGTTAAATACACAGCGCTTAATAGTTGTTGTCCTTCAATCCCTACATCTTCATGTCTTTGTGACTGTTGTGTTTCTCCACTTCAGTCCGTCTTACAACAACTTGTTGGGCAAACTGTAATTCTTGGTACTATTGCAGACGCACCTAATGTACCTCCTCTCCTTTTTTTATTCACTATTGTTGAGGTGAATGATTTTTTAGTTACTGTTACAAATGGAACTACAACCTACGTAGTAAATATTTCTGATGTAACAGGGGTAGGCTTTTTCCCACCAGGACCTACTATCAATTTGTTGCCGCCTGTTGATTCTGGGTGTGAATGCAATTGTCGCGAACGGCCAATTAGACAATTGCTGAATACACTTATTGGTTCAACAGTTAATCTTTTGGCCAGTAACGGGTCTACTGCAGTGGATTTTAACGTGGAACAAACAGGTCTTGGTATTGTGTTAGGTACACTACCAATAAGTCCTAATCAACCAATCTTTAGATTTGCAATTTCAACTTGCAAGATTGTAGCTGTAGGGCAGACTAATTGAATAAAGAAAGATGTTAAAAACAAATATTTAGTGAGTCAGTAGTTATCAATAATTAGTAGGTTTATTATTGAACTAACAAGTACTTTAGTTGATTAGAATAAGAAAAACTAGGTGTTGGCGCACCTAGTTTTCATCAACCATTGTTGGCGCAATGATCCTTCATATTCGTTTGCTAAAGCCAGTTGGCGCTGACTCTAGCGCATATTTGGCGAATCGACTCGTTGGCGCGAGTGAGTTCGCTTATAGTTTTTCCTAATATACCGCCCGGTGATTAAGTAACCGATTATAAATGTATTTATTCTCTTTAATTGTCTGCTTCCTAATATTCGCTAAGCGCATCTGTTCTTTAACAATTAAGAACACCGAACGCACACTGATACGATTATTCGTTGAATTTGTTGCATTAACGTCAATCATAATTCGCAGTTTAGCTTGTCCTAAAGTCTCGTCGCTATTTTCTTGTGACCGCTTAATCAATTCAATCGGCGGTGGATGTTCTAAATCGCCCCCCCGTACATTGACCTTTTCTAACCACGCAAAAACCCCCTAACAATTATTAGTTAGAGGGTAAAACATTTACGATATTCCGCTTTGTTTTATGCTTAATTCTATTCCACCGTCGAATAAATATCCGTAATTTGAAGTCGCAACCTTCACGCTCAATGAACGTTTAGAATAGCGCTAATTCAAACTACGTCTACTTCTTCACAGCTAATACGTCGTTTTCTTCTAAGAATTTCGTATTGAATTTCGCAGATTTGAATACGTCGTTGTTCATTAGTGCTTCGTGGAAAGGAATTGTCGTATGGATACCAGGTCCAGACACTTCAAACTCACTTAGCGCACGATTCATTTTCGCAATTGCTTCTTCACGCGTATCTGCATGAACAATTAGTTTTGCTACCATTGAATCATAGTACGGAGGGATTGTATAACCAGCGTAAACAGCAGAATCAATACGCACTCCGTAACCACCTGGTGTAATGTAAGTGTCTACAGTACCAGCAGATGGCATGAAGTTTTTATATGCGTTTTCAGCGTTAATACGGCATTCAATTGCCCAACCATTTAATTTAATATCATCTTGTGTGAAAGGAAGTTTCTCACCTGATGCGATTTTTAATTGTTGTTGCACAAGATCGACACCAGAAATCATTTCTGTTACTGGATGTTCTACTTGGATACGAGTGTTCATTTCCATGAAGTAGAACTTGTCCTCTTGATAGTCATAGATGAACTCAATTGTACCAGCACCTTCATAGTTACATGCTTGTGCTGCTTTCACAGCAGCTGCACCCATTTCAGCACGGCGTTCAGCAGATAGTGCAGGAGATGGAGCCTCCTCAACTAACTTCTGCATACGACGTTGAACTGTACAGTCACGTTCGCCTAAGTGTACAACGTTACCATGACCATCCGCTAAAACTTGGATTTCACAGTGACGGAAGTACTCGATGAATTTTTCTAAATATACGCCTGGGTTACCGAATGCTGCAGCAGCCTCTTTTTGCGTAATTTCGATCCCTTTAATTAGGTCTTCTTCTGTACGCGCTACACGAATCCCTTTACCGCCACCACCAGCAGTTGCTTTGATGATTACTGGGTAACCGATTTTTGCAGCCCATTCGCGGCCAGTTTCGATATCTGGTACGATACCAGTACCTGGAACTAGAGGAACATCCGCCGCTTCCATTGTTGTACGCGCAACGTCTTTAATCCCCATGATTTTAATAGAATCAGATGAAGGACCTATAAACTTAATGCCCGCATTTTCACACGCCTCAGCGAAGTCTGCATTTTCAGATACGAAACCGTAACCAGGGTGGATCCCGTCTGCACCTGTTTTTTGCGCTACGCTAAGTAATGCTGGGAAACTTAGGTAAGAATCTTTCGATAGTTTAGGACCGATGCAATATGCTTCGTCTGCTAATTTCACATGTAATGCTTCTGCGTCTGCTTCAGAGTATACGGCAACAGATTTGATGCCTAGTTCTTTACAAGCACGAACGATACGAACAGCGATTTCGCCGCGATTTGCTATTAATACTTTTTTCATGGTAGTGTGCACTCCTTACTCAGCTTTTACAAGGAATAATGGTTGACCGTATTCTACTAATTCGCCGTCTTTTACAAGAACTTCAACGATTTCGCCTTTAACTTCTGCTTCGATTTCATTGAAAAGCTTCATAGCTTCTACGATACATACGATTGTTTCATCGCCAACTTTGTCGCCAACTTGAACGTAAGCTGGTGATTCTGGATTTGAAGCTGCATAGAAAGTACCAACCATTGGTGATACAATTTTATGTAACGATGGGTCGTTGTTTACTGGTGCTGCTGGTGCAGCTACTGCTGGTTCTTCAGCCTTTGCTGGCGCTGCTACAGGTGCCGCTTGTTGTACAACAGGTGCTGCTACCTCTTTTTTAGGTGCTACTGCTTCAGTCACAACTACACCATTCTTTTTCAATTTAACTTTTGCCCCTTCTACTTCGTATACGAACTCGTCGATTGAAGAAGAATCTACCAATTTAATAATTTCACGAATTTCTTGAATTTTGAACATTTCTAACTCTCCTTATTAAATAAAATCTACTACAGGTACTATTCTATATTTTTTTTTGATAATTTGAAATAGTTAAATGAAAATTAAGTAAATATAAACAAAATAAAAGGCTTTCTTATACTAAACGAAAGCCTTTTCATTATACTGATATATAACAATAACAGTTTAATAACCTGAATATTCTATTTTTTCACTATCTTTTAATAACTATTAGCCTTGAATTCTACTTTCACGTCTTTCGTACCTTCCATTTCTGTTTTTACCAAATAAACAATTTCATCAGCCTTGGCAGTTGACTGCTCTTCTGCCATTACAGTTACAGTTACTTTTGCTCCCTCAGCTCGTACAAATGCATCTGGATAGCCTAATGATTTCACCAACATTTCTAACGTTGCTTCAACTGATTCTTGTTTAATAAGGCTATCGATTTCATTATATGCTTCACTTTTTTCTTCAGCTGTGAATTCTTCAGAACCAATTTTTTGAGTTAATTGTTCACGTCGCTGACTTCTTTCGTCACTAACTTGCATGCGCAATTCTTCAAATAGATGACTTGGTGATGAAACCTCCTGCGTCACACTTTGTTTTGCACCATCTTGATCTGTTACACCCATAATCGATGTTTCTTGTAAAGTATCGTCACTAAATATTGTTAGACCATTAAATTGTTTTGCTGGATCAACTAAATAGTATACAGAAATAACAGCTACTAGACTTAATAATGTCATAAACCAAACCGTTCTTCTACGCACGCGCATCCATCTTCCCCCTTATTTTTCCATTGGAACAATAATAATCCTATGCATTGGCAATTGCATCACTTGACTGACGACAGCACGAATTTCATTTTTCACGAAAATATCATCAGCACCCTCTGAGACGATAAGCATGCCAGTAACATCTTTCTTCGCGCCTTGGTCAGTACTTCTAAAATATTGACTAAACAAGTTATTTTCCTCTATGTCAGAAGTCATCTGTCCATAGTAAAAATAAATCTTAATCTCCCCAACACCTTGCATCGCTTTTAGCGTTTGTTCAAGCTTTTCCTCATCCGTATAGGCAACTTTCTTGTCAGTTGAATTCGTTTGAGTAGTTGGAAGCATGATGAAAAATCCTACGGAGGCGACAATCAACATTAAGACCATTAATGGTAGTGTTTTTTTGCGTGTCTTTTCCACATCACTTGTACATTGCCTCCTTTCATCCACTCTTTTTCAAGTGTATGTACGCTTGTTTCTTCCTATGAATTGATAAATGGAATCTTTAATAACAGTTGCAAAAAAATTAACGTAATCACCAGTTTTGTGAGAGAGATGACTTGCTTGTCATCCGTTAAAAATACGAAGATCTGACAAATAAAGAGCAACGCGAATAAAAGTATCAAGTTATCTCCCTCCAACCATTACCTGTGCGAAAACGATAAGGAAAAAACAAGTGAACATAAACGAAAAAGCAATCAAAAATGACACTGCACATAATGTAAACAGAGACTTGCTGACAAGATCCAGTAGTTTACAAATATCATCAAAAGCTATTGGCTCTAAAATTGCTGCCAATAATTTTAATGAATACGCAGTAACCACTAACTGTACAGTCGGTATAAAAGCAACCGTTACTACTGCAATAAACGCGCTGATACTTGTAAGGGAGGTCGAAAATTGCGACATATGCTGAAACATCGAAAAGCTATCGACGATAAATGAACCCACAACAGGAATATTTTCTTCGATTAATTTTTTTACAGGCTCTGCAACAGCTCGATTGACACTAAATGTTGCTACACCGCTTGCAGACATTAAAATGATGTAACAAATAACAGATGCCGACACGATACTTAAAATCGTAAAGCGAATGAACTCGGCAATTCTCGTAAATGAAATATCTTTTACAATGACGCTACTCACATCAAAAACAACTGCCAATAAAACCCCTGGGATCAGCCACTTACTGCTTATTATCGTTAATACTTGTACAAAAAAGAGCAAAAAAGGTTGCCACGATGCTATGGCCATGATGCTACTCGAAAGTAAAAAGGTGGACGTAAGAATTGGATAGAAGGCCATGAATATATGTGAAAGTCCTTGTGCAATTTCATCAATTAGTCGAAATGAGTCGACAACTACCGGTCCGACAGTCGCTAATACAATAAGAAAAAATAATAGCCTTGTCCCTTTTTCAAACTCTGGTACGATTATATTAACAATAAGAATAATCACGACATAGCCACATAAAATCAGTGTCATCTTGAGCAAAAGAAAAAACGGATCTGTTAAAAACGATAGTATTTGCGCCTGCAATGGCTTCGCTCCTTAGTTTAGCCTTTGTAAAATAGACGACACCTCCTGCAATACTTCTATAAATTCCTTTAACCAATACAACATTATGACGACTTTCACCGCATCTAAAACAATACCACCGAGCACTTTGTAGCTATGCTCAACTAGCAAGAGTGATACCCACTGCCCCACATAGAAAAGACTAGCACTCACTAAAATTGCTTTTGCATACGGTAAAAATGCCAACATTTCATGTAACTGCTTGACAAATGGCATCAGTAACATAGTAAACAATAGACTAAATAAGAAGAACGTAAACATTACACTAATTAACGCATGGAGTGGCTGTATAACTTCTTTTATAAGCAATAATAAAAGCAGCATGACAACAGCTACGAGGACAATTTGCATCTACACTACCCTGATGAGGTCAACCATTGGAAAAAGGTTAATATTTCATGGAAAAACAGTCGTAAAAAGCGCAGTAGTTCTGCTGTCATATACAAGTAAGCAATAAAAAATAGAAAGAATGAAAACTCTTTTTTTCCTGTTTGATCAAAGAAAACATGAAGAAGCGCAACAACTAGTCCCACTCCCGCGACTCTCAATACGTCTTGTAATTCCATCCATACGCCCCCTCGTGTACAGCAATATATGAAGTTGCGCACAAAAAAAGACCTCTATACAAACGTATAGAGATCAATTCTTTATAGAAATTTTGCTACAATTTCCTTCACAGTACCTGGTTTAGCTAAATAACTATTCTCTCCCATCCAAAGAGATAAATATTCCTTATTCCCTTGCTTCATGCTCTCTTTACGAATAGTAGTCGTTAAATGATTTTGTAGTGGATAAGGTGCTACCACCTCATCCTTCATCCGCTCTGTAAAATCATTGATAAGTCCCCGTGCCGGCTTACCTGTAAAAGCACGTGTAATCGTCGTTTGCTGTGGTTTTGAATTCAGCACTTCTGCTTTGTAGGTTGCATTAATTTCACATTCTTCTGCCACTAAGAAAGCTGTACCAATTTGTACTGCTTGGGCCCCACTCGCTAGTGCCTCTGTCACATCATCTTTACTGATAATTCCCCCTGCTGAAATTACTGGGATGGCTATTTCACCCACCACTTGACGAAGTAGCTCATTACGTGTGAGAAGTGTCATCGGCTCCGTAAATGAGCCGCGATGCCCCCCAGCCTCACTACCTTGTAACACGACCGCATCCAGTCCTGCCGCTTCTACAAGTTTGGCTTCTTCTAAAGTAGTCGCCGTACCGATTAGATACGTATTTTTTTCTTTAAGACGTTGTATTGTGTTTGCAGTGGGAATACCGAATGTAAAAGAACAAATTGCTACTTCCTCATTAATTACAGCTTGGACCTGTTCTTCAAATAAATCCTTCGACATTACACTTTGCACAGGTGAAAGCCCAAGCTCTTCATAAAAGGGTTGTAGAGCCATACGTGCCTTTTGCAATACATCGATATCGATACGTGGCTCTTCAAGTACAAATAAATTCACCGCAAACGGTTTTGCGCTAAGCTTCTTAACCTCTTGAATAAACGCTTGTGTTTGCTTTCCGTCTAAATAACCTGCCCCGATAGCACCTAGAATGCCTGCCTCTGCACAAGCTGCCACAAACTTTGGTGTCGTGACACCAGCCATTGGTGCCTGAATAATTGGATATTGCATTTCAAATGTATGTAACATATCTCTCACCTCTTGATTTAATTGTATACATTCCTTCTATTTCTGACCATCTATCGGAGGATACAATCTTATCTTCTACTCTACTAAAATATAGACTATTTCCTACCCTAATGTCACAATTTTAAGAAAGTAAACAATCCTATGTATAAAACAACATAAAAACCTACCCTTTTTTCTAAAGGACAGGTTTTTATGATTAAAACATATTTATATTACGCACGAGATACGTAAGAAGAATCCGTTGTGTTGATAATTAAGATATCGCCTTGGTTAACGAAGAATGGTACTTGAACTGTAAGACCTGTTTGAAGTGTTGCAGGTTTTGTACCACCTGAAGCTGTATCACCTTTAATACCTGGTTCAGTTTCTGTTACTTCTAGCTCAACAGTGTTTGGTAACTCTACACCTAGCATTTCACCTTGGTAAGATTGAATGTGTACTTCCATGTTCTCTTTAAGGAATTTCAGCTCATACTCGATTGCAGAAGAAGCTAATTCTGTTTGATCATAAGATTCCATATCCATGAATACATGCTCGTCACCTTGTGCATATAAATATTGCATTTTGCGGTTATCGATTTGTGCTTTTTCTACTTTCTCACCAGCACGGAAAGTTTTCTCTTGTACGTTACCATTACGTAAGTTACGTAATTTTGAACGTACGAATGCAGCACCCTTACCTGGTTTTACGTGTTGGAAATCCATTACACGGTATAATTGGCCATCCACAATAATTGTTAGACCTGTACGAAAATCGTTTACTGAAATCATTTGTTTTCCTCCATTGATTATAAAATAATAAGTTCCTTAGTTGAATGTGTTAGACGTTCATTTCCTGTTTCTGTGATTAGTATATCGTCTTCGATACGAACACCACCGATACCTGGTAAATAAACTCCTGGCTCAATTGTGACAGTCATACCCGGCTCAAGGACCGTTTCCGAACGCATTGATAGACCAGGACCTTCATGTACTTCAAGGCCAATCCCATGTCCTAATGAATGACCAAACGCCTCACCATAACCTCTTGCTTTTAAGTAATTACGTGCAATTGCATCCGCCTCGATCCCTTTTAAACCAGGACCAACTTTTTCAACTGCTAAAAGCTGAGAAGCGAGTACAGCATTGTACATATCCACTAATTTTTCAGAAGGTTCACCGACTGCTACTGTACGTGTGATATCTGAAATATATCCATTATACAGTGCACCATAGTCAAGTGTGACAAAATCACCTTTTTCGATGATTTTGTTCGTCGCCACACCATGTGGGTATGCAGATCGAAGACCAGATGCTACAATCGTATCAAATGAAGACTGTGTTGCCCCTTGTTTACGCATGAAAAATTCTAATTCATTCGAAACTTCAAGCTCAGTTTTTCCTGGCTTAATGTAGTTTAAAATATGTGTAAATGCGTGGTCAGCAATTTCACACGCAACCTTAATAATATTAATCTCTTGCTCCGTCTTAATCAAGCGAATTTTTTCAATAAGCCCAGAAATCGGTATTAAATCTGCCTGAATCACGCTTTTGTATAGTTCAAACGTGCCATAGCTTACAGTATCTTTCTCAAACCCCAATGATTTGATACCCATTTCTTTTACTTGCTTCGCGATTTCTTCAATTATTGTTGCTTCATGCTTCACAATGCGAAAGTCTTTGATTTGTGCAGCTGCTTGTTCTGTATAACGAAAGTCTGTAATAAAAACTGCATCATTTTGAGAAACAATGGCTATGCCTGAAGTCCCCGTAAAATTTGTCATATACCTGCGATTATATTCATTCGAAATTAAAATACCATCGATGTTTTGATGTTGCAGTTCTGTACGTAGCTTTTGCAATTTTAGCAAATCAATTCCCCCTCTCGATGAAAGTGCGTAGTGCTAGCTCATATCCTTTCGTACCTAGCCCGCAAATCTGTCCGAGACACGCGGGTGCAAGATATGAATGATGACGGAATGCTTCACGCTTGTGAATATTAGAGATGTGTACCTCAATGACTGGTACCGTTACCCCCGCAATCGCATCATGTAAAGCAATACTTGTATGGGTATATGCACCTGGGTTAAAAATGATACCATCATATTGTTCATCTTCTGCCTCGTGTATCCAGTCCACTAAAACACCTTCATGATTGGATTGACGAAATTCTACTGTAGCACCTAGTGTTTGTGCGAGGTTTTGTACATTATTTTTCACATCATCTAACGATTCATAGCCGTATATTGTAGGCTCTCTTTTACCAAGTCTATTTAAGTTCGGTCCATTTAAACATAATAACTTCAAGCGCATTCGCCTCTTTCTATGTAATTGCACTTAATTTTATCATATCGAATGTCCACGGCAACTAATTTCCTTTTTCGGCTGTATGCTCTTTCATATGGAAATTCGCTGTTTCCAGTAAAAATCGTAATAAACAAACCACAACGACAATAAATGGGATCGATAATTTTTTAAAGGAATCCAGCTGTAAAGGCAAATCAAGTGCAACCCACTCAATTATTAAAGTGAACAGTAAACCTAATAATAAGGATGAAAAAACTGCAGGAATGATATGGACGTATTGCAAAATAACATATAAAAGAAATGCAAACAAAAATAAAAGAAGCGTTAACGTGCTCCATTGAAACAACTTTGAACTTCCCTCAAAAAGTTCCCATTTTTTATAAAAACCAATCGGATTCCATTTAATTAAATGAAAATAGTGTAGCCCCTTTAAACAAATAGCTAAAGTAATCGCACTTACAATTGCTGTAATACTGGCAACTTTCAATTTTTTCTCCCCCTATTTGGAATTACTTAGGCATTTTACTAAAACATATTGTACTTTCATCCGTATCGCGTAACGGACAAAATAATACAACTAGTGTTGCCACTTAAAAATTTTGCTATGCAATCCTCTAGAGGTTTTTCGCTAAATTTAGTACAATAATACAGGAATATATTAATTAGCCTCCGGCGCTGCTACAAATTTTACAAACATAATCGTGGAAACACGATTCAAAATTTAGGCAGACATGTTACTGGACTAAAATGTACTGTGACGCCAAGGCAAATTTGAAATAATTATAGAGAGTGGTGTCAGCCTTGAGCAATTCACCTGTATATGGGGGACAAGCACAATTAGAAGGTGTTATGTTCGGAGGAAAGGAACATACGATTACAGCCATTCGCCGTAACGATGATTCCATCGATTATTATCATTATAAAAAAGTTCAAAAACCTATCCTGCAAAAGCTAAAGAAAATTCCTTTTGTTCGTGGCGTTGTAGCACTTATCGAATCTGCAGGTATCGGATCGCGACATATGCAGTTTTCAGGGGATCGCTATGATGTAACTCCTGGTGAGGAAGAAGAACATGTAGAGGAAGGCTCTAAGCTTCAGATGATATTAGGAGTTGCACTTGTTGGTGTACTGTCCTTTTTATTTGGTAAGTTTGCCTTTACGCTAATACCGGTCTTTTTAGCAGAGTTATTTTCAAAATGGGTAACTGGTAAAGCCGGACAGATTTTACTAGAAAGCGGCTTTAAGCTTATTTTATTATTGACGTACTTATATTTGATCTCGTTAACACCAATTATTAAACGTGTATTCCAATATCACGGCGCAGAACATAAAGTCATTAATTGCTATGAATCCGGTGCGGAAATTACAGTAAAAAATGTACAAGCCCAATCTCGTTTACATTATCGTTGTGGTAGTAGTTTCATATTATTTACTGTAATTGTTGGAATGTTCGTGTATTTCTTAGTACCAACTGATCCATTATGGTTACGCATCGTGAACCGTATTTTATTAATCCCTGTCGTACTTGGAATTTCGTTTGAAGTACTACAAGCAACAAATGCTTGCCGTAACATCCCTGTATTACGTTTCCTTGGCTACCCGGGTTTATGGCTACAATTGTTAACGACACGCGAACCAAATGACGCGCAAGTCGAAGTTGCGATCACTTCTTTCAATAAGTTACGCGAAGTCGAAAAAAACCCAGAAATTGCTTTAGAATTAAATCACGATTAATTAAAACTGCTCGCAAACGCTGGAAGGCGCTGAAAAAGTCCATAAAATGAATTTAGCCATGGTGGAAACAAATAATCGTTTCCACCATGGCTTTTTCTTCGATCATCATGCATAATTGTGGTTTCTTGCGAAGTTTTTCTCAAAAAAGAAAAAACCATTCCTTACTCCTCTTCCCAGTCATTAATCTTCTGCTTTCTCTAAATAACGCTCTGCGTTTTTTGCAATCCTCCCAAGTAATTCAAAGGCTTGTTCTTGCTCTTCCTCTGTCAGATCACTTGTTAAAATCGCTTTCCATTGTTCTAAAATAGTTCTCAACTGCTTTTCAAATTGGCGTGCCTTCTCTGTCAGAAAGAGCTTTTTCGCACGCTTGTCCATCACATCTACTTCTCGTCTCACATAATCTTCAGCTTCCAACTTAGCAACGGCTCGTGCAGTTGTCCCTTTGTCCATTTTAAGAATAGACGCTACTTCATCCTGAGAAATACCCTCACGGTAAAATAATACGAGTAAAAATTGATATTGCCCTGCACTTAGCTGATAAGGCTTTAGTTGCTCATTCATATAAATATTTCCATACCGATATAACATCGAGTTTAATTGCCCGATTGACTCTGGTAATTGGTTTGACATACTTTTAACTCCTTTCAAAATAAGATTAAGTTATTTTAGTTGCACTTGCAACTAATTGCATTTATTGTATTAGTATCAACCAAATTAGTTGCATGTGCAACTAGAAAGAAGGATTTATTATGCAACCAACAATTCAATTAGAGCCGAAAAAACGGACTATCATGCTGATTCTCTTAGTTCTTGGCTCCTTCACTTCTCTACTCAATCAAACATTACTGAATGTTGCTATCCCAAAATTCAGTAATATTTTCAATATTGAGCTCAGCACTGCTCAGTGGTTAGTAACAGGATTCCTTCTAATAAACGGGATTGTCATTCCAATGAGTGCCTACTTAATTGGTAAATTCACAACGCGACAATTATTTATTGGCGCACTAATAATCTTTGCGACAGGTACTTTTATTAGTGCCTTTGCTACAAATTTCTATATGCTACTCACTGGACGCTTAATCCAAGCTGTAGCTGGAGGCGTAATGATGCCTTTGGTGCACATTGTCATATTTAGTCTATTCCCACCCAATGAGCGAGGTAAGGCAATGGGGATGATTGGTATTGCAATGACCTTTGCGCCTGCACTCGGACCAACATTATCTGGTTGGCTCCTACAGCATTACTCATGGCGTGCATTATTTTACGTCGTTTTACCATTTACATTACTAAATATCGTATTATGTTATTTCTTTTTAAAAAATGTAACAGAGACGACTTCGCCCCGCTTCGATATTTTCGGTGTTCTAACATCTACTATTGGCTTCGGTTCACTACTATATGGTTTTTCTATGGCCGGAACACAAGGGTTTGGCTCTATCACTATTCAAATCATTATCGGTGTCGGGGCATTATTTATTGCACTATTCATCTGGCGTCAATTTACTACTGAACAACCTATGCTCAATCTTCGTGTATTTACTCATAAACAGTATTTATTCGCCACAATCATCGGTGCGTTCATTGCATTAGCCATGTATAGTGTGGAGCTATTAACACCTGTACTCCTTCAACAAATAATGCAAAAGTCTACACTTCAAACGGGGCTTTTACTATTACCTGGTGCCATTATTATGGGGATCATGTCTCCAATAGCGGGATCTATACTCGATAAACAAGGTATACGACCGCTTGTTTTAGTCGGTTTGACGGTTGTCTTCATGACTTCTTTAGGCTACACACGCATTACGTTAGACACGAACGCAATAGTCATCTCTATTATCTATACATTATTTTTATTCGGTGTATCCATTATGATGATGACAATGACTACCTATAGTGTGAACCAGTTGTCAACTGAACTTAGCAGACACGGCGCCGCAGTGACAAATACGACGCGTATGCTCGCTGGTTCAATTGGAACAGCGCTATTAACGACTATTTTATCAACGGTAAGTGCACGCTCTTACGAAAAATTACAGCATCTACCTGATGCAAACATCCAAGCGCAACTATCAGGCATTCATGCAGCATTTGCTGTCATTATGGTAGGTAGTATCATCATGCTATTCCTAGCAGTAAAACTAAAAAGAAGTATGACTCATACTTAATAATAAACAGTTTGTCTAGGTCGATTTTTTTGGCAAAGGCAGGCTGTTTTTTTGAATATTTCCCTCACAAACCGTCTACACTTTAAGTATCCCCCACACCAAAAAGTGTCTATCCGTCAAATTTGACGAGATAGATGTTGGTTTTGAATAAAGTTTGATCAAAAGTTTGATCAAAAGTTTGCCGCAAACGTTGATTTTATAACAGAAGAAACCCATTCGTTTTGAAAAAAGATTGATCAAAAGGAATGGGTTTCTATTTAATATGTAATTAGTTTTTATAAAAAAGATTGATTAAAACTAATTAAAAAATGTATTAAATCCGTGTTTACCACCAGCATAAGTACCCCCTGGTTCCTTAGTTATAACAACTTCATATGTTTGATTTGTTAATTAGTCGTACAGTAAATTCAATTGTGTAGTTTTCACCGCACCATCAATACCAGCTTATGGTTACTTTTAAAAATGTAAATCACTATACACCTTTGATACATCAACATTCAAGGTGCTTTTTTAGTTTCCATTTTATTATATTGTGCTAATTCCATTTTTAATAATGTTTTGTCTAATAAAACACTAATTATGTAATCACTATAATAATTAGTTTCTACTATTATATATATTGTAATTTATAATATTCCACACATGTTATAATATAGTAATTATATTTATTTCTTAAAAAGGAGTGTAAATAAATGGCATATAAAGCGTTTTTAGTAGCAGCAAATTTAAATATTGATCCAGGTTTCTCTTCTTTACCGAATACATTAAATGATGTTAGAGAAATCAAAACATTACTAACTGAAGCACCTTCAAATTTTGAAGACGAAAACGTTCAAGAATACACTGGGAACATTGTAAAAAATCGCCTTATTAATTTTGCTTTACAAGATTTTTTCGAATCTGCTGTAGCAGATGATGTTTTATTTCTTTTCTGGGCTGGACATGGTCATCTATATCAAGAAGAAGGTTTTTTAGTACCTTATGACGGTTTAACAAATGATACTGCTAACACTATGATTAGAATGAGTGATGTGAATACTTGGATTGAAAATTGTAGTGCTAAAACAGTCATAACTTTACTCGATACTTGCCATAGTGGAGCTATTGTTAGAGGACGAGAGGTACTTAGAGGATTAGAAATAACAGGTTCTGGTAAAATAATTATTGCAGCGTGTCAACCTTCTCAGTATGCTTATGACCGAAAAGGACATGGTGCTTTTACTGATTATCTAATTCAAGGGTTATCTGGTTCTGCAGCGAATGCA
Source organism: Lysinibacillus sp. NPDC096418 (assembly GCF_044762775.1). Taxonomy (NCBI): domain Bacteria; kingdom Bacillati; phylum Bacillota; class Bacilli; order Caryophanales; family Bacillaceae; genus Lysinibacillus; species Lysinibacillus sp. NPDC096418. The sequence goes on along the minus strand of NZ_JBIWEY010000009.1, from coordinate 9,862 downwards.
GATGGAATAATTGATATTTACAACCTTTACTCATTCATTACAAATAAACTATCTATTGAGTTTTCAGGGCAACAAATTCCTGTTCTACACTCTTCAACATTATCAGGAGTTCCAGTTGAAATAAAACGTATAACTTCACGAGTTAAGGAAGACATACTATCCTCTCAAACTGAAGAAATTAATAGTTCACAGAATAGCTTTTGGTTAGGGTCAATTAGTTATGAATATGATAACTTCATTGAATTAAGTTCTAATATTTATAAAATGACTATTTTAAATCCACCTAATTCTATAGAACGTAAACTTAGAGAATTAAATCAACAAAAAAATATTATCCCATTTTCTTTCAGAAATCAAGCATACCTAGTTAAAGTAAAAAATAGCAATATAATTGTAGAAAATAGCATGGAAAAAATTGAAGTAGATTTAGAAATTGTAAATGGTACTCATAGCTCTGCATTATCAGGAATGGCTGTAGGAATTGGTATGGGTAAATCTGTTTCAGATGATGAAATAGCTAAGATGAGAGCTGAGCGAATTTTATTAAATATTCCTTCTTCTTCAAATACAAGTGACATGACAAATATTCTTTTAGAAACCATGATTATTAATCCTACAAACAGTAGTCTAAAGGAGGTTATTCCTAATTTAATTTCTACTTTACAAGATGAAAATTATTCTCCTACTCGAATAAGGACTATAGCCATAGGTTATCTAATTCTCACTGGCACTGTAGAATATATAGAACAACTTAAATTCCATTTAAGTAACGGAAAAATTACTAGCATTCACTTTATAGGTATTCGAAAACAGTACTATACTAATGTTCCTCCTTATCAAATTGAGATAAAAGGCGATATCTGATTAATTTAAAAGGAGCTGAGAAAATGACAACATTATCAACTGCATGGATAGATGGAAAAATAAACGATATTGACGATTTGTTAATTCAAAATAAATCAACAAAATTTCTGTTTATATTAGATACCAATTTTGCAATAATAGATCGATATTACATTACAGATATTCAACAATTTAAAAAACATTATAAATCTCAAGAAAAAGAGTTCTTAAAAACTATAGAGGTTATCAAACACACAAAAGGTAATGTCGTATATGCATTTGCATGTGAAGAAGCAGCAAGATCTAAAATAACTGGAAATATTGATATCGACAAATATAAATTATATGGTATATTGCATTGCAAAGATCTTCAATTTCAAAGCAGCTAATCACCATATTTCTAAAAACGAGGAAATATCTGAAGATATAAGATTTACCATACTATTAAAAAATGGCTTATTTAAAAAGCAAACGGTTATTACATATACAACATTATTAAAAGCATTTACTTATAAGTACTTTGATGAAAGAGATAATAAAATCAAAATCAAAGAAATGTTCAATTATTTGGATGATAAGATAAATGCTTATTCGCCTACTAGTATCTCTTTTGTAATTCATTATTTAGGAATCGAGCCTTCTCAGTTAACAGCTTAACAACTCATTGATAGAAATCGGCGGCTATATCGTTACTCCTGGCCTCCGGAATCCGCGTTGGAGAATTAGCCAGACTTGAAATGAAAGACATTAATTTTACAAATCAGACAATCAAGATTGTCTGAAAAGGGAATAAAAAGGATACATTTTATGTAATGGACTTTGCTTTTCATTATCTAAAGCAATTTATTGATGTTCGTAATAACCGTTATCCTAATGCGGTTATTTGCCCTTTCCTATTCACCAGTTTTCGTAGACCTTCAAAAGCAATAAGTATACGAGCAATTCAATACTTTGTATGTAAGTATACGGAAGCTTATTTTGATAATGGCGTTTACCCTCATAAGCTCCGCCACTCTTTCGCCGTTGACTTTGTTAAAAACGGCGGAGACATTACGATTTTAAGGGATCTCTTGGGACATTCTAGCATAGAAACCACTTCCCTATATGTTAACATGGCGAATTCAGATAAAATCGACGCACTGAAAGCCTTGAATGATAAACGTATGGAGGGTTTAGTTACATCGCATACAATAAAGGACTGTAATTAACCACCGAAAGTGATGTCTGCATAATTATACTTCCCCCCAAACCAAAAGGACTATGTATAAAAAACCAGGATATATAATCAAGTTTTTATGAAATACTTGAATATTTCCTGCTTAATTAAAAAGGCTATCACCAAAAGTCAGTTATCACTGACTTTTGGGATAGCCCCATTTTCAAATAATAATTATTTTATTGGCTTCTAGAAAGAAATTGCTGCTTCATTCTTTCTATCCCATTTATTACTACCTATAAATCCTATACTAAAAGTTCCCCAACCTACTGTAACACTATCTATTAGTGTACCGCTATAAGTGTGAGTGTAAGTAGTATTAAAATTCACAGATTTATTAACTGGTGTTCCATTATAGAATTTGAAAAAGAACCATGATTGTCCTATGTGTCCTCTATATGTGGCACCGTTAGAACTATCGTTGAATTCCAGGTGATAACCCGCACTACTAGTTTCTGGGTTAAGACCTATATTATAATATTTATTCCCCTTCTGATCCCATGTATTTACATAAAAATCAAAAATAGACAGTGTCTCTTGAGTATTAGTAATACCAATTCCATCATTTCCCGAGTTGTTAATATCAGAATTTGATGTCCATCTCCAATTCGTTTCACCGACATAAAGCTTAGAATCATTATCAAAATATACTTTCGGCTTGTCTACTGTCACTTGATCTTTACTAGAAAATGGTTGCACTAAAGAATCCTGTGAATCAGGATCAATCTCTACTAAGCCTGCAATTTCCAATGAATTATTTTCATAATAATTCAATTTCTCATTCAATTCATTGAGGTGAGTCAGTTTATATGGACTGATTCCCCCAAGATTTCTCTGTTGTGACATTTCAATTTCAAGAGAACTAATTTCTGCTCTAATATTCATTAATTCATCAAAATAACTACCAATTACTTTACTACGCTCTGATAATTTATTTTGGTGTTCGAGTGGTAATTCCGTTAAATCAACCTTCCCCGCTGGAACATCTAACTTATCAAATGTAACTGTCTCATTAGCGAATGCTTGTGTTGGAAGTAAAATAGATAACCCTAGTATACCTGCCAATATTTTCTTTTTCATAATTTCCTACCTCCTAAGTAAAAACACTTTTTAAAAATCTCTTTAGATACAGAAAAACCATTTACTGATATGTTTTAAAAGATGAATTTTTGGCTCTCCATCCTGATTCTTTAGAAGAAAATGTTCCAAAGAAAGAATTAATTCCGACGCCTGGATTATTTAGAGTAGTTTTTTCATATGTGTGAACATACTCACTGTTGAAATTAACTGTCTTGCCATTAGGAATTCCATTATAGTATTTGAAAAACATGAATGAGGTTCCACTATGAGCAGTATAATTACGACCAATTGCTTTATCTTCAAAAGTCAGCATGTATCCGTAAGTGCTACTTTCTGGCTCAGTAAACGCAGGCTTGTAGGAATTTCCGTAATAGTCATAAGTTGATATTCCGTATGAGAATACAGATACTGGCTCCTGATTAACCCTAATTCCAAATGCATCGTAGTAACTGTTATTATTATCGGGATTAATTGTATTCCACTTCCATCCACTTGATAATACATAGCTATTTGTATCAGCATCATAATATATTGTTGGTGGAGAAACATCAGCTTGATTATTATTAGAGAATGGTTGTATTTGTGGTTCTTGTGTTCCGATTTTTTCTAAACCTGCCATTTCTAAAGAATTATTCTCGAAATACTCTAATTGATCATTAAGGGCATCCAAGTTCGAAAACATATTGGCTGTTACGTAACCTTGTTCTCTCTGATTTTTAATTTCACTTTCTTTAAAATTAATTTCCGCTCTTAACTTCCCAATTTCTTCAAAGTACTTATCAACTTCTTTAGTACGCTTAGCAAGTGTTTCCTGATATTCAAGTGGTAACTCTGTTATATCTACATTTCCTACAGGTAAGTTAAAGTTATCTAAATTGGAATCTTCTTTAGCAAGGGCCGGACTAGGCAGCATAATTGCTAATACAAATGCACTTGACAATAATTTTTTTATCATCAAACCACTCCTTAGTGTTATTTTAAATATTGTTTCTTTTGAATATACACATCTGCAATTAAAATAGATCATCTGATATCAAACAATACATGTATCATTTTGTAGATTCTTTACTAAGTGCCTGGTAATTCTATTTCTTTCACTCGAGTTAATATAATACTACCTTTCCAATCACTTACATTTCAACCGACAATACCCCTGTCGTTGACCGACAATACCCCTGTCGTTGACCGACAATACCCCTGTCGTTGACCGACAATACCCCTGTCGTTGACCGACAATACCCCTGTCGGAAAATAACCGCAAGTTACATTGATATAGCTATTAATAGGCATTTCAAACAAGTCATTTCGTAAGGACATGATATATCGCTGTTCCAATTTTTTGTCGTTAATTTTCATACAAAAAAGAGTTGAACCTATAAAAATAAGTCAACTCTTTTTTGTATTGCTATATACGAGATTTAAACAAACATACCCTTAGTTTATTTTTCTTTTCCATATATAAGACTACCTTCACCGTCAAAACCATTAATAAAGACTGGTAGTAATTCGTCCGAACTACTAAAAACACTATAAAAAATCCTGATTCCATTATAATTGATATTATTCGGTATCATATGTGAAGGACTTTGAATAATTATTTGTTCTACATCATTTGTTGCGATACCTAAAATATAGTTAGAAGTTTCATGTGACGTTGCACGCCACTCTATTTTATCTCCAGAAAGCTGTAATGAATCTAAAGCAAAAGACCTAATTGAATTCTTAAAATTCATTTTATTATCTAAAAATGCAAAAACAATACTATCATTGGAACGAACAATTGCGACACCATTCATCGTATCAATTAATATTAATTCCTCACAAATAAATTTCTCATCAAAAAAATCCGTGAATTTCTTACAGTATCTTTCATCAATCGAAGATGATGAACTAAAAAAATATAGAGAAATCGAAATTAAAAATCCCAAAGTAAACAAAACAAGTAAATATGATTTTTTTTTCATAAATTAACCATCCCCAATTTATAAGTATTATTTCTTCTTACACAAGATTTGTTAACATCACCTATATTTTTATTATATGTTAAATATTATTAAGTTTTACAGTTTTATTTAGAAGTAGATTCATAATACATCTAGAATCTTAACGAATACATACGATTTCCTTCTCTTGAATTTTATGATTTACCTACGGTAGAACAACTATCATTACAGTTATAATATTCATAATTTCTTATTCACTTTTATCATCTTTAATATTTCGAATACTATAACAAAAGATAATTAACTTCACGTATATCGAACAATTTTTGTTTCAAATACGTGAGTCTATTTCGTGAAAAATCAACGTTCACAGCCTACGAATTGCCCCTTTCTAAGAAGATAAAACATCTTTCTATTTTTAACAATGCAATAAATAATATAAATATGCTAATCAATACCTATAATACTTCTTTGATACTGAATAATTGTTAAACATTCTATCACCCCCTATAATTATTACTAGGAGGATTTTATATAAAAAAATATTTTTTGAGTTTTTTTGCTTTCATATTGGTACTAGCAATGACTTTGCCAATTCAGAATGCAAGTGCCAGTCAAGTATTTACCGACGTACCACCAAGCCATAGTAATTTCAAGGACATTTTGTATTTACTGGAGCACGGTGTCATTGTTGCCAAAGCCGTGAAACTAGATGGAGCGCCCCGTACTACAAAATTTAAAGATGTCCCTAAGTCAAATCCAAACAGTGGATACATACAATCAGCAGTTGAGGCTGGTATTATCAATGGATATAACGATGATACATTCAAATGGGCAAACAAGGTTACGTGAGGACATATGGCTGCCTTCATCGCCCGAGCGTTTGATTTACCTACAGGAACAAAAACATTTAGTGATGTAAAAAAAGGACACATAGCCTATGAAGCAGTTAGCCAATTAGCTGCAGCTAATATTACAACAGGCTACCCCGATGGTACATTTAAGCCAAACAACAATTTATATTAGTCATTCTATTCAAAAAACGGGCCATTTAATTGAATAACATAATGAGGAATATTTGGTTAACTATGTTAAAATTAAGGAGAGATTGTGAAGAAAAGTACTTAAACTAACACAGAGCAGGTTAGTTTAAGTGGGCTTGTTAAAATAAACTAAAACAAGAATTGAAAGTGGTATATTATTTGTCTTATTTAATTTCTTTCGTCTCATATCAATCTTTTACAAAAACATTATTTTTATAAAAATAATAAAATATATAACATTTACAAAAATAATTGGAGGAAGTAATGAAACAATTTATAAAGCTGGTTATTTTTATCTATATAATGTTTATGTTAGGGAAATCTGGATTAAAATGGACTTTAAAGCCTGGTGAAAGATTGTATGATACGAGCGTTAAAATGAAATCAAAAGGTACGTACTACTTACGTTTATCTGACCTCACGAGACTATCTAGTAGTTTTTTTCATTATCTAAACTAACTGTAGAAACATTAAATCCTTGATATAGAGTAAATGCTAGTTTTGGGCTTATTCGTATTTTTGACTCTTGGAATGAGGTTAAAATAGCAGTTGGAAATAAAGGTGCTGGTGTCGGGCTTGGAGAAAAATATGATAAGGAATTTTTAATTGATATTGTAAAGAAACATGGAACGCATTTTTCAACACCGACATGGGACGAATACGCTCTAGAAAATGATCTACCTTCTTTGCTAACTATCGTAAAGCATGTTCCTAAAGAGATATTGCTTCAGTACACGAATTACACGTTTAGGCGGCTTCTAATTAAAAGATTTAATTGAATTCCAAATAGTAAAAAACTGAGAATCCCTTTATTGAAAAGTTTCAAATTAAATACTAACTACTATTTCCAATAATTAAAATGTTATTGTCGATAGGTTGATCACAGCCTATAATTGAGTATTTTTCATCAATGTTCGTTTGAACTTTTTTTAGTGAGTCACAATTTGTTTGAATAAGACTTTTTTCCTCATAATTATTGCTTCGAGTATCAATGTTTAAATATATTATTTCTTTCTGGTATTCAAGGTAATAAAACACCAGATTACCTTCATGTGTATATCTGACCAATCTTATACTATCTGTTTTGTTTAACATTATTATAAAACGTTTCAAATCGCTCTTTATTCTTAATTTCACTTTGCTTGTCAACTATATCTTCTAACAGCTGAGGGTAAGGAAATATATCAGGGTCCATATTAATATCATGTGATTGACTTGTAGCATCACATCCATAAATTATTAAAACAAAGAATAATACATATAATTTTTTCATGACAATACACCCCTTTTACATTTAATCGAGTTTTACTCGAAATAATGAAGTACTGCTGCCAATAATTGTTGAACTACCAACTTTAGAGACTCCTATAATACATAAAGTTGGTAATCGCGGCACGAGCATTGGCCCTTCCCAAAACTTAGCGCCGTTTTTCTAATTTACGGCTCACCAAATGAGGGTATGCCAATTCCCCAATCCTGATGATATAATTTAGTTGTCCCTTTTACCGAAGCTTTGCATTAACTCCCACTGGGGAAATACCCTGTAATCATTTTCTTTATCTTCTTCTTTCCAAAAAACGCCCCTAGTTTTCCATTATATATCCAGTTGATGTATCGTGAACTAATTAGCTATCGCAAATTTGAAGTGGGAGCTTCTAAGGTTCTTCCGAACTGTTTAAGAAGTTTAATTGCTAGGCAATCCTTATTCTTACAGGTGTGTCCACTTCACCTCTACCGTTGATTTTATATAAATACTCTACCTCTACCATTTCAGAAAACCGTTTGTTCGCTTACGTATCCTTAATGCTTTTATCATTCACAATCAGCATATACAGCTTATCTACAATGCTCTGCTCTTCTGATACCCCTCTTCCACTTCTTCTTTGCCGTACATGATAACAATCCATTTAAAATTTAACTATTCTTTCATTAGTACCACTTGGAATCTTATGCGTCATGTTGACTACCTCAAAAAGCAGGAAACATATTTTACCCACACAACACTTCCTATTATGGTAAAATATAACTTAAAAACAACGAAAGATTTATGGTTAGTTAAGAATGTAGTGGTGGAGAAACAAAACTTGGTTATATTCCTGGGAACAATTTGGAGGTTATTGAACAATGAAAAAGAATAACGTTTACAAAGTAATAATTGCATTTTTAACATCTATTATAGTGATCGGTATCATAGTTATATGGTATCTCATATCTACCGATAGTTTTCCTACAAAGATCAAGCAAGAAAGTTTGAGCTCGAAAGGTGAAATTGCTAAGTTAGTAGAATCCGAAGAGGTAAAAGCGGTTGAGGTGATCCACGAGCCTGCTACTGATAAATTTTGTCTGTCACCTGAAAACGCAATCACTTTAGACGAAATGTATGCGAATTACCTAGAGTTTAAACGTGTGGCACTTAATGAAGGTGGATCACTAAATTTCGATAATGCAATCAACGCTTATAACGGCATCACTAAGAACTTAGGTACATCGGTCCTTATGACCCGCTCAACAGCTTACGACAAAGAAGTATACAAAGTGGTGAACGAATGGGCTGAGGACGCTTCTAACGTCTCAGAAGACATGCTAGGTTTCATTCAAGGTACGCTGGAGGTGAATGACTTTAATTTAAATATTTTCAGAGCTTCGTTTGATGATCTTGATAACTTCTACGGAAATAAACAGAAATGGGAGAATTGCCAATGACTATGTATGACGTGAAGGAATAACTTCATGGGAGGTCGTAGAATTAGTCTCCGCCTCCTGTGAAGCGGTAGGGTATCGTAGCACAAAGGTAGTAATTATAGCTCTTATTAGTAAGGCTCTTGGGCATAGTGATTTAGCTGTTACAATTGGTCGAATCGAGTAGGAGGGAGTGATTAACTCCCGACCCCTCACACCACCGTACGTACGGTTCCGTATACGGCGGTTCAACTAAGATACATAACGCAAATTTTCATAACGAACTTGCAGACTTTTCAGCCCTTGGCTTTCCCAATAGGTATTGCCGAGGGTTCTGTCTAGTATTGGGCTTTTGGATATTCTCCAGTAACTTTTACGTGAGTTGCCCCATTCGTAAGCCTTTCCTTTCGAGGCGCCTAACCCTATGAGTTTCCTCACCTTGGTTCTTGGTAGCTTCCAATCCTTCCACGTACACATTCGAAGTCTTCTTCTGATCCACGAATCGAAGTTCCTGAAAACACTTGGCGTATCTGCCAATACGAAGTAACCGCACCACCCTATCAGGTATTGATTGAGTTCCTGGATTCGATAATCCATCGAAAAAGGTTTCTTCCTAGAGGTTATCTCTCGGATTTTGTTCTTCATCCGTTTCACGCTTTCTTTGGCGATGCGAACCTTTGGTTCTATACCATTAGTGAAACTGAATCCAAGAAACTTCCTTTTCCAAGGACGGTCTACTGCTGACTTATTCAGATTAACTTTCAACTTAAGTTTCCCTTCAATAAACCAAGTAACAGAGTTCATGACCCGATTGCCTGATTTCTTTGTTTTCACATAGATATTGCAGTCATCGGCGTATCTTACAAATTTATGACCTCTTTCCTCCAATTCCTTGTCCAGTTCATCAAGTACGATGTTGGAAAGCAGTGGACTTAGGGGACCTCCTTGCGGAGTACCTTCTTTATTAGTTGTCACGATACCATTTATCATGATGCCCGATTTCAAGTATTTACGGATTAACTTAAGCAGACGCTTATCTTCGATTCGTTTCGCAAGTA
>NZ_JBIWEY010000008.1:0-139194 GCF_044762775.1 Lysinibacillus sp. NPDC096418 | reverse complement strand
ACAACAATTATCGTTACCAATGGAATCTAAAAAGGATGGCTCCTGTACAATACAGAAACCATCTCTTAGCTGCTTAATCTCTTTTTTTAGTTTGTCCTTGACTTAGGTACCACATTACTGTTTAGTATACCTTTTTTAGATTTAGCATTGATAATCCATACATAGAAAGTCCGAAAAATAAACCTGCACCACTCCATATAAAAATATCAAATGAAGAAATTGATATTTTTTCAGAGCTAAGATAAGGAAATACATAACACATAAAAACAAACATTTGTAATCCCCATGATATTCCAGCTTTAATACTTGAATTTCTTAATATTTTCTTTTTCTCTAAAAATTCTTCTTTTGTTCCACATTCTGTCTCATTTAAATTACCTTTTTTCATTTTAATTATTATGTAATTGGCATAAATAATGTTAATAAAAAAAATAATTATTGTCCCGATTGATGTAGTTTGATTCATAGTATCTATTACTAACATAATAAACATTGCTAGCATATTCAAATACCATAGACCAACCCCTGCAAAAGCTAATTCTTTATTTATCTCTTGCTTTTGATATTCATCTCTCTCACTCATTGCCCCTATAAAGTTTGTATATATTTTTTCTTTCCACTTCTGTTTCATAATTTAATTATCCTCCCAAAATAAAGTATTTAAATCTGTTTTTAGAGCCTTTGCTAATTCAATACATAAAGATAAAGATGGATTATATTTATTGTTTTCAATCAAATTTATTGTTTGTCGGGCAACATTAACCTTTCTAGCTAATTCTAATTGAGAAAGTCCTTCTAATTTTCGATATTTAGTAACATTATTCAAACGTACACCACCTTCAAAAATCAAAAATGAAGTCATATATATGTGACATTATATCTTTAGATTTCATAAAATGTCAATTATATATGACAAAATTGATTTGCTAATAGAAGAATTACTAGTAAATCTCCATAAACAAAAAAAAAATCAGGCGCTCATAAATACTGAGTACCTGGTCTTTTTTTGTTTATTTACCGGATTACAATTCCTTTTCACGAGCTTCAATCAGCTGCTTTAATTATTTCAGTTCTTCTAGTTCACAATACTTATTAATGTACGTTTTAGCTGTACTTTTTGCTGATTGTTTACGTGTCTTTTCTCTATTCTTTTCTAGGTAAGCTTGGGTAGCTCGTTTTTGTGCTTCAGAGGTTTTTTTCCGTCATTGATTATTCACCACTTGGATTAATATTCTCTTACTTCAAATGAAGTAATCTTATCATGTACGATATATTCCGTTACCTTTTTATAAGGAGAAATTGTTTTTGAGAACTTGAATGTTAAAGTACCTTGAGCACTTTCGAACCAATTTAAGTAATTGTTTAAAATAGTATTAGTTACATCGTATTCTTTTGTAATACCATTCACTAAAGTGATACTAAGAATCGCACTTGATGATTCATTATTTGGTTTTTTAACGATAACTGTAGCAGATGCAACTAGTTCTGTATTTTCAATCTTAGCGGTAATAACTACTTCGCCTTCACGAATGGCTGTCACATTACCATTGTGGTCGACAGTAGCAATTGAGTCATCGCTAGAAGACCATATTACTTTTAGTGTATCTGGAGAAGTTATAGCTGTTAATGTTTCTTGGCTACCTTCCAAAAGTTCTAATGTATTTCTATCTAATGAGATTGATATTTCAACTTCTTCAGGAGCTAACAATATGCCATCAACATCGATCGCATCAAACGTTAAATATGAAGTGTCATCAGATTTTTCTATTAAAACAGTGTGTTTTGTATTTGTTAAACCATCTTTCTCATATACTAAAGTTTGCCATGGAATAGTAGAACTAGTTGTATAAGCTGAATAATAATCCACTAACTCTCCATCAATTGTAACTTTTGTATTTTTATCGCGATTTTGGTGCGGCGCATCTATTATACGAAATTTTGTGCCTATAAAATCAAATTTAAAATAAGTTCCTATGGAGTTTCCTGGAGATTGACCATTTTTATATGCAAGATTTGGTTGAGATTGATAGAACATTTTATTTTTTATAATTAATGGGGTGGAATCATCATATCTCTTCCATCCCTTTTCTGGCTTTAATAATCTACTACCAATTTTAGCACTATTTTCGGGAGTATTATTTAAATTAGTTACACCTTCTTCATAATCCACAGCTTCTGCAGCTGAAGCACTTTCCATACTAAAGCTACCTATTACTAACAGTATTAACGTTAAATAAATAAAACCTTTTTTAAATAAATTAACCACGTATGTACCCTCCTTTAAAATTGTATAAGGTCAATTATTTGAATGACCTATAATCACAACTTTAACTATTAGTTGTTTTATTTACCATAATAAAATTCATTTATTAATAATAAAAATGTGTAATTTAGTATACAAAAAAGCCTATTTACTCAATTGATTTTTGAGCCTGGGCTTATACATTACGTGCGGTATTTACAGGTGATTTTAATAAGGCTGTAGAGCGTTTTAATAATAAGGTGAACAATTTACCATCTATAGAAGAAACACCATATAAAGAACGTCCACTACCTTTCTGTAATTGGTTAAACGAACGCTATGGCCTTCCACAATAAACAAGTAGTAAGAGACCTAATTTAGAGAACTGGCTTGAATGGTAGATTAGAGAAATTAAGTTAAGGTAAATCATGCTAATATTATTATAGAGTCAATGGTAGAATATAGATTGATAGTAAATAATACTAAGATATTTTGCTTTCTAAAAACAAACTGTGTAGGGGGAAATAATGAAGAAATTATTTATTATGTTACTAACAGCATTTGTATTTGCGGTAGTAAATCCAACGAAATCAGAAGCAAAAGTGATGTATGATGGAGCAGAAGTTGTAAAAGGTCAAACAGGGAAAATGACCTTTAAAAAAGATATCAAGGTATATAAGAAAAATCCAAATGGTTCGTTTGATTCTTTAGTGGTTAAGCGAAATAACTTTTTTAAAACGTATGATATTGAAAAATATGATGGCAAAACGTTCTACCAAATGGGGCAATATCGGGTACAAGCAACGGATTTGGTAGTTTTCAAAGAAGTACCAATAGAAATTCGTTCATCTTTCTATAACGACCCAATTTACATTAATATTAATCGTGATAATGGTATGGGTTCGTATGGATATTATTTTCTTAGATATCAACTCACTTTCCTGGATAATGGTTACGTTGACCATTGTTTTAGTGATGGAGATGAGGGAACAGATTGTGATAGGTATCTTGGTACAGATTTTAAAATAACTGAGAGGATAGAAAGAGAATACGGAATGCGTTACGAGATATCAAAAAATGCAGAAGGTAAAGGTGTTCCATTAAAAGAATCTAAAACTGAAAAAATTATGGAAAAGGGAAGCATTGTTTTTGCAAAAGGTCTTGAAATTAATGGGTATCTAAATGTAGGCATAGAAGGAAATGACCAAGAATATTTTTGGGTTCCGGTAAATTTATTGAAGCCAGTTGGAGATAAGTGATAGATTATGAATTATATATAGCTCTCTTATTTTTTTGATAAGGGGGCTATTTTATATGGTTGGTTGACATGCGGATAAGATGTCTTGGGTTTAGCTGAATAAACTATAAAAAGACCACTCTGTGATGGGTGGTCTTAATTTTTGCTTAAATTATAATGAAGTTGACTTATTTTTTTTCATTAATAATAAGGTCTGTTCCATGTGGGCGAGGGAGTTCAATATGTTCGACACGCTTAATGATTCATTAATGATTCATGTTTATAAAACAGGTCATGAAGGTGATGCACCACTTGCTGCTTTTTCACCACGTAAAGCAAAAATTAGTTTGTATTTTGCACCTGACGACCCTGAACGTGAAGCGTTACTTGCTAGATTCGGTAAGCATACGTCTGGAAAAGCATGTGTCTACATTAACAAAGTAGACGATATTAATACAGACGTATTGAAGGAGTTAATCAGCAAATCGGTTGTGTTTACACAGAACCAGTATCCCAAAGAATGAAAGCGTGAAATTAGAGTGCGAAAAGCTGTTAATTTTGCGCTGATCGCATTTTTCTATATCGCTATACTTTTTAAAGAAGTGTAGAAATTTGATATGTTTTGTGGATATGTGATAGTTTTGCCATATATAACTGATGGTTTTAATAGTGATGTTAAGTTCGCTCATGAGTTCAGCAGATTTTAAAAAGAGAGCGTTAATATGTGTTAAGGAGATTGAAGTATGACAGAATTTTGGGAATCCAGTTTTATAGAAAATCAAACAATGTGGGGATTTGAACCTACTGACTCTGCAATCGTGACAAAGGACTTTTTCCTTGATAAGGATGTTAAGGATATATTGGTTCCGGGTATGGGATATGGCAGAAATGCAAAGGTTTTTATAGACCATGGAATAGATGTAACTGGTATTGAGATTTCAAAAACAGCGATTAATTTGGCGAGGCAAAACGGGCTTGATATTAATGTTTTTCATGGTTCAGTAGCAGACATGCCTTTTGATAATAAGCTTTATGACGGTGTATTTTGTCATGCACTTATTCATTTATTGAATAAAAACGAGAGAGATAAGTTTATTAAAGATTGCTATAATCAGTTAAAGCCGGACGGATATATGATTTTTACTACTATTTCAAAAGAAGCTCCGATGTTTGGCAAAGGCAAAAAACTAGGTAAAGACTATTTCGAGATAATGGAAGGGGTTAAAATGTTTTTTTATGATTCTGACTCGATAATACAAGAGTTTGGTGAATATGGACTAATAGAAATTTCGGAAATTGTTGAGCCACATAAGAATATGAAAAATAAGCCTCCATTTAAATTTTTAATGATAAAATGTCAAAAAAAATTAAAATAACAGGATAAAAAGTTTATTTGTAATTAAAAGACCATCAAAAGTCTATGCATTATTCTTAGAGGCGAATTAAGGGAAGTTAAAGCGACTTTCCTTAATTCGTCTTCTTTTTAATCTCACTCAAAATTTTATAACTGAATGATACGGTTATAAATAGTACGTGCTCTGGAAGCATTATTTGTGCCATGAATAATGGCACGTCCATCTTTAAAAATTACTACTCGATAGTCTTCGAAAGAACAAGAAAGTAAATAAGGATTGATCGTTATTTTTGTCACAAGTGGTTTTATGTGCTCTCTTAAGGACTGAATGGGAATCGGTAGGGGAGAGCTTGGGAGAATTTGGACGGCATCCCTCCCGCATAAAACGTCTGTCTTTGTTTGGTTTTCGAATGATAAATACGGATAAGTTGCCTGCTCACTGCATGTTGGGCAATGTGTATTTTTCATGTTAGCTATATTGATTTCTGATTTTTCGTTTTTCCAAATTTCAAGTGATTGAAGCGTTGGAATAAGCTTATGGCCAGTGAGGAGCTTTAAGGCTTGTGTCACTTGAAGGGATGCAATGATTTGAACGATTGGACTAATCACACCAACTGTATCACATGTCATTCCATCAAGTGGTAGGTGAGTCATGAGACAGTGTAAGCATGGCGTTTGTCCAGGGATAATAGGGAAAGTTAAGCCGTAACTCCCGACACAAGCACCGAATATAAATGGAATGCTGTGTTTAACCGCTGCGTCATTGACAACCATTCTAGTTTCGAAATTGTCTGTCGCATCAATAATGATCGATTGATTTTTTACCAATGCTTCTATATTAGAGCTGTTGATATCCATGATGTGACTGTTAATCGTAATCTCGCTGTTGATTTGTTGTAAGCGAGTTTTGGCAGCAACTGCTTTTGGCAGTTTATCACTTGCATCCGCTTCCGTATAAAGCTGCTGTCTTTGTAAGTTGCTAAATTCCACATAATCACGGTCTACAATCGTCAGTGTGCCGACGCCAGCCCTAGCAAGCATTTCTGCACTAGCAGAACCTAGAGCGCCTGCACCGATTATTAATGCTTGTGCATGTTGAATTTGAGCTTGCCCTTTATCACCTAAAAATAGTGCCTGTTTTTGATAGCGGGTATTCAAGAAGTCACCATCCCCGTAATAGGACTACTCGCTTCACCGTAGTTTTTTGCTGCTATTCTGCCAGCTTGGTAGCCTAGTTGGCCGGCTTCTATTGCGAGCTTCATGGCTAGTGCCATTTTTACAGGGTCTTGTGCGCCTGAAACAGCTGTGTTAAGTAGTACTCCGTCAGCACCTAACTCCATTGCAAATGCTGCATCCTTTGGTGATCCAATACCAGCATCCACAATGACAGGAACAGAGGATTGATCAATTATAAACTGAAGATTTAATGGGTTAATCAGCCCTTTTCCAGAGCCAATCGGGGAAGCACCAGGCATAATTGCATGGACGCCAAGCTGTTCTAGTCTTTTGGCTAAGACGACATCATCGGATGTGTAAGGTAGCACGATAAAACCTTCTTCTAATAACATTTCAGAAGCCATTAATGTTTCAACTGGGTCTGGTAAGAGTGATTTGTTGCAGCCGATAACTTCGACTTTAATCATGTCACATAGACCAGAAGCTTTTGCCAGTTTGGCAATCCGTACAGCTTCTTCCGCCGTTTTTGCGCCAGCTGTATTTGGGAGTAACTTATATTTTGTTAGATCTAATTGTTCGAGAAAGTTTGGTTGAGATGATTCGAAGATATTCATTCTTCGTACTGCAAATGTTAAAATCTCTGTTCCTGAAATTTCTACTGCTTCTTTTTGAACCTCAAAGGAAGGGAATTTCCCTGTTCCTAGTAATAGATTTGATTTGAATGTGTGATTTCCTATTGTTAACATGATTATCCTCCTCCTACAAAATGCACAATTTCTATTGCGTCTCGGTCAGACAACATCTGTGATGCGTACCGTTCTTTATAGACAATCTCTTTATTCAGTTCTACTACGACAATGCGATTTTCTAACGAATATAACGCTAGTAAGTCTTGAACCGACTGTACAGTTTCAGGTAGTTCAGTAGATTTTCCATTTAATTGAATAGCGCGCATAGTTTCACCCCCTTAAAAGCGATTAACTTTAAATGCGTCAATCCATTCTTTTTTAACTTCTTGTTTGACAATCAAATCTCGAATCATTTGTCCTGTTGCAGGTGCTAACAAAATGCCATTTCGAAAGTGACCCGTGGCAAATAAAATACCTTCATCTTCAGGGTGGTAGCCAATAAACGGTTTTTTATCAAAGGTTTGAGGACGTAACCCTGCCCAACAAGATTCAATTTTCAAATCGGTAACAGTTGGAAGCATTGTTTTAGCTTTCGCAATGAGACTTTCTAAACCACCAAGTGTAGGCTGTTCGTGCCAATCATTTTTCACCATAGTTGCCCCAATGACTAGTCTACCGTTATTTCGCGGTACGATATAACAGTGTTCATGGAATAGCGTATGCTTTAGAAGCGGCTGTACACTGGAAACAGAGATGCATTCACCTTTGACAGGAGAGAGTGTGTGGTGCAAACCGAGCTGATGGAAAAAGCTTGAGCTCCAGACACCATTGGCAACAACGACTGTCTTAGCTTGGAAAGCGCCTTTATTTGTTTTGATTATGTAGATGCTATCCTCTTTTTGAATTGCAAAAACGGGCGTATATTCAAAGATAGAAGCACCATATATTTGAGCACATTTGCTAAAGGCCAGACATGTAGAGTGGGGGAGCACATGAACATCATCTTCAATATAAGCTGCGCCAAAAATATTTGATGACACTGCGTTCTCTCTGTTTCTCATTTCAACACTGTCATACCAGCTAACAGTCGGAAGAGAGAGGGTAGCACTAAGCTCCTCTTTTTCTTGCTCCGAGAAAGCAAGCTGAAAAATCCCACCTTTTCTAAGTTCGATATCGACACCACTTAACTCTCTAAGTTCATCTTTAAGGTCAAAATAGGTTAATTGACTACTTCGAGCAAACGGATAAAAAATCTCAAAATCATCACATTCTGAATGGGCCCCCAACATGCCTGCTGCCGCTCTCGTGGATTTACTTGCAATTTGTTTTTCTTCAAAAACAGCTACATCAATTTTTTCTTTCGCTAAATAGTAAGCGATGGAACAACCAATAATGCCACCACCAATGATTGCCACATCATAATTTGTTTTCATATTCATACTCCTGACATTTTTTTGAATATATTAATGCTGATTTATAAGGATTATCTGAAGAGAAAATACCAGACATAATGGCAATACCATCTGCTTTTGCCTCTCGAAGTTGGTATACGCGCTCTGGAGTTATACCCCCAATAGCAAAAACGGGAATCTGTAACTCTTTTTTTATATCGAACAAGGCATGTACGCCATTTGGGACTATTCCTTCTTTGCAATTTGTTTCAAAACAATGCCCATACAGCACATAATCTGCCCCATCCGCCTCCGCTTGTTTGGCTTCTGAGAGTGAATGAACCGAACGACCAATCCGTAGGTGAGGGAAGGATGCTCGTACTTCCTTCACGGGAAGGCTATGTGATGGTAGATGAATGTTTGGGTTATCTGTTAGTAGTGCAATATCTAAACGATCATGAATGACAATCTTTTCTTTGTTCACCCCGAGTTGTACTAAAAGATTTACGAGTAACAGAATTTCATGTGCTGTTTTTGATTTTTCACGTATGTGAATGTAATCGACAAGCTGATGAATGTTAGTTAATTTGCTAGCTAATTCGTGAACGGTATGTGAATCATCCGTCATGGCAATCAGTTTCATATTGTTTGCCCCCTTAATCATAAATTGACGCAAAAAAACCACTAACCTAATAAAAAGGAAAGTGGTTTTGTTAATTGTACGAAAAAAGCACAAAAACAATAAACACTTCCCTACGCAGATACGAATCTGTTCAGGTTATGAGGGTTTAAAAGTAGCTACTTTATTCTCAGCCCTTATCAAGGGATCCCCTAGTGAATTGATTGAATATTTTTATCTTAAAATAGTAAATTGTTTCATGTATCAAATATATTTTTTCCATAGTTAATACTAAGTTAAAGTATCATAATAATAAAAAACATTCAACGGAAATCTGAAAATTCAATTAAAGTTAGGTCTTTTTTCGTTAATATTGGGTATGTATGAATATAATAAAAGCTAAATGTAAACGGAACTTCAATAAATGGGAATTTGTATTATTTATGTATTCGGTTCGGAAGTATAAAATTTCATAAAATGTTGAGCTTCATCAGTTGTTCGGAGCTGTGCCCGCGGAAAGCGTCTGCCGTAGCGGTGAACAATGGCTACGAAGTAGACTAAAAAACAAAGCCTCAGAAATTTTACGATTAGTAAAATTTTCGAGGCTTTTCATTTTTGATGTTAGCTGTTTTGTCCCAGCCTCTTTTACTTTAGCGTCAGAACGATATCTAGTGGCATTCATGTGCTGTCACCTTCTTTCTTAATTGAAAATGTAGTCTACGCAATAGAAGGCTGTGTTTTATAATGTTTTGAATTTGAATCGAAAGGGTATTTAGAAAAAAACAAAATAATATCGGATTTATTGTTGCTTGTAATAATATGTCGATTTGTATCATTTATTAAGTTATCTTATATTTTTTAGAAATGATGGCATATTGAGTGGTATAATCTAAATCCTTTTCTCTAAAAATGGTTGTTATGTTTTTTGAAATCTAATTAAAGAATGATAGCCCCTTAATTAAAAAAGATGAGGAGGGTACAAATGTTAGCTACTTGGACTTGGGTGAGTACCATTGTATTAAGTCTGTTTTTTATTTTAATGTCATTAGTATTTAGAAAGAAATCGAGTGAAAGTTTTTTGCAGTTTGCTATTGCAGGCGGGACACTTCCCTTTTTTCTAATTTTATTTAGCGATATTGCAACAATAATGGGCGTTGGGAATTTTATTGGACACTCTTCAAAAGGCTTTGAATCAGGTATTGCGAATATTCCATTCATTATTGGTGAACAAGGTTCCAAAATCCTGTTTGCTTTAATTTTTGCGGGTTTTGCAGCCCGTTTTACTTACAAGAGTATTGGTGAACTACTTAATGATTTGATTCTAAGAGATAGAATTTCTAGGGCAATTGTAGGGATTCTAACTTCTGGCATCATGATTGCGTGGATTGGTGGTCAAGCAAAAGGAATGGGCTCATTATTTGCCGTGTTTACCAATACGGATCCTTTGCCACTAATCTTCTTTTTCTCTGGCGTCTTTATTTTATATACGATGATCGGTGGCATGTACTCCGTAGTTTGGACTGATTTTGTTCAAGGTGTTCTATTAATTGGTCTTGCAGTTTGGTTTTACATTAGCGTGTTCGCAAAAATTGATTTTAGCTATTCAAAATTAAAGACAATGTTACTAGAAGTGGATGCTGGACAATTAACAGAATTGAGTATTTCCGGATGGGAAGTAGTAACGTTATTTATTACTGGATGCTTTGGTATTTTAGCAGCTCAAGTATATTGGCAACGTAGTTTTGCCGCGGATAATCCAAAATCCGCAAGTAGGGCAATGTTGTATAGTGGTTTTTTTGCGATTATATTTACTATTTTATCTTCTGTTACAGGAATGATTGTTAAAGCAATGAATCCAAGCTTAGAGGCGGGAAATGCAGTCTCGTGGTTAATCATGAACGAAATGACCGAACTAGCAGCCCTTTTATTCTTTATTTTAATTTTCTTAGCGGCCATTTCAAGCGCATCTTCACAATTGCATTCAGCTGCCATTGTTATTGTGAACGATGTTGTGATTCCTTTCAAAAAAGGTTTGAAAGATAAAACGTTAATAAAGCTATCTAAATGGTTAGTCGTACTTGTAGGCATCTTCTCGATTACTGCGGCCATTTATTCTGAATCGATCATTAGCTTATTTTCATTTGCATATACGATGGCAGGTGGTGGAGTAGTGCCTGTATTAATCGTGGGGCTCTTGTGGAAATCTCGTAAATCGGAACAATTTGAAATGGGTTCCCACAATAGTAAAGTATCCATTTGGGGTGGAAGAGTAGGTTTAATTTCGGGGGCTACTTTTGCAATTTTGTTCGGTATTTTGTGGGGTGTGTTGGCTTCAGTGATACTAACAATTGTTGTTTCAATAGTTCTGCCAAATAAAAGAGAGTTTAATAAAATTGAATTTAACCAAACTGAAAGCTAAAGATTCCATCTGTTTTGAGGGAAATTGAAAGGCTAAAGTCAGTAACCTATTTCTTAGGGGGCTAAGGGTTGAGACAAAAAGTTATTGTTATCGGCGGAGGGATAATTGGCACCTCAGTAACTTATTACCTTTCTAAAAAAGATATAGAAGTACTGTTATTTGAGGCAAAAGATATTGCTGCTGGTACGTCTGGATCGTGCGATAAAGCCATAATGCTCCAGTCCAAAAAAACGGGACCAAACTTAGATTTAGCATTGGCGAGTGCTAAGATGTTTGAAAACTTAGAATCGGAACTTGGGGAGGATTTGGAGTACCACAAGGGTGGCGGGATGATTTTAATTGAAAATGAGCTCGAAAATAAATTAATCCAAGAGATGGTGGAAAGGCAAAATCAAGCTGGGTTAGATGTTTCCATTATCACTGGTGAACAAGCGAGAAATAGAATCCCAGCGCTTTCTAAGAAAATAATAGCCGCAACTTGGTGGGAAGAAGATGCAGAAATAAATCCAATGGGGATAACTTTTGCTTTTGCGAAGGCTGCCCAAAGACAAAATGCTACGATTAAATTAAATTGTGAGGTCCAATCTTTACTAATTGAAAGGGATCGAATTGTCGGCATTAAGACTGATGAAGGGGAATTTTATGCAGACAGTGTTGTTGTATGTGCAGGAGTTTGGACTAAAAAACTTTTAGAAACAATTAATATCACAGTGCCTATATTTCCAAGAAAGGGGGTCATTTTAGTGACTGAAAGATTGCCCCCTATTATTAATTGTAATGTTTTGAGTGGGTCATACATCGCTGCGAAATTACAAAAAGAAAATCAAAATCCTTTCAGAATCGCACTTGCTATAGGTCAAACGAAAAGTGGAACGATGTTAATTGGTGGTTCGAGGGAATTTGCAGGATTCGATAGTTCAACGAGTAGTCAGGTAATCCGTGAAATTGCGAAGAAAGCGGTCACTGTTTTTCCTTTTTTGAAAAATGTAAATTTAATTAGGACATTTTCAGGATTCAGACCGTTCACACCAGATAATTTACCAATCATAAGTGAGGTCCCTTCCATAGCGGGGGTATTTATAGCCGCTGGTCATGAAGGGGATGGCATTGCACTAGCTCCAATTACGGGGAAAATAATGTCTGACATGGTCAGTGGGCAAACAATAGATATTGATTTACAAGCTTTTAAAATAGATCGTTTTTCAAATTTCAATGTCTAAACAATAAAATTGTAGTTAATTTTGATTAGGAGCACATGTATGAAAATAGAAGGTGTGAAACAAAACTCAGGTAATCCTGAGGAAATCAACTTTTTATTTAATGGAAAAAAACTAAAGGGTATAGAAGGTCAACCGATAGCTGCAGCATTGATGGTAAATGGTATTCGTTCTTTTAGAAACTGTGAGGTAACAGGTGAAGCTAGAGGGATTTATTGTGGTATTGGTCATTGTTTTGAATGTAGAGCAACTGTAAATGGCGTCCCTAGTCAACGAACATGTTTAACGTTAATAGAAGAAGGTATGATTGTGACGAGTGGGGAGAAGATTCACTTTGGAGTTGAATCTAATGAATGCTGATGTAGTTGTGATAGGTGCGGGTCCTGCAGGTATTAGTTCCGCAATAGAACTTGCCAAACAAGGTTTGAAGGTAGTAGTAATCGATGAATTTTTTAGAACAGGCGGACGTTTATTAGGTCAATTATATGAAGACCCAAAAGCACCAATGGATAACAGACATTGGGATGGGAAAGTTATTGCTACACGGTTAACGGAGGAAGCATTATCGCTAGGTGTAATAATATTATGTAATACAACTGTGTGGAAAATTGAGCGTAATTTTGTGGTTTCGGTTTCAGATAAACAGATTAAGGAAATTCTCGCTAAGGCAATTATTCTCGCAACCGGTGCAATAGAAAAGGCATTACCCGTTTCAAATTGGACAAAAGTAGGCGTAGTAAGTGTAGGCGCTGCTCAAACTTTTACGAATCTTTATAATGTGAAAATAGGAAGCAAAGTTTTATTTGTAGGAATTGATCCGCTTTCTGTTTCAGTTGCCATCGAAATGAAAAATGTAGGAATTGATGTGATAGGGATGTTTTTACCAGCGCCTATGATTCTTACTGGTAGTAAGAGTAATCCGAAAGAAACATTAGAAACGCTTGCACTTGCAGCAGATCTAGCGCCTAATAAAGTTTTTCAGTTATTTGGAAAGTTGATGAAGGGTAAAATAACAAATTTTGTGTTACATCTTTTAAAATTCAATATCCTTAAAATTAATGGTATTCCTATTTACTTTAGAAAAACTGTTATGCAAATTAATGGTGCACAAGAAGTTGAAAGTGTAACAATTCAGAAAATCTCAGTGGATGGTGAGATTCAGGAAAACACGGAAGAAATATTAACTGTCGACACAGTGTGCTTATCAGGAGGTTTGTTGCCATTAGTAGATAGTTCACAATTAGTAAATTGTACGCATGTAGATATTCCAGAAATGGGCGGGATTGTGCCCCTTCATAATCAATATTTAAAAACGACAATCAACGGAATATATGTCGCGGGGAATATAACGGGGATTGAAGGTGCCAAAGTAGCAATGGCTCAGGGGAGGCTAGCAGCTTTAAGTTTGTTGGAAGATTTACAACTTGTTGAGCAGCAAGAAGTTATAAAAGCTTTTGAATCTGTAGAAGAGGCTAGAAAGGCTTCGCCAATATTATTCCTCCCAAACATCAGAAAAGGAAGAAATCTCATGCAAATGAAGTGGGAAGAGTACTTTCACAGGCAGGAGGAGGAGTTTTGAGCAACATAATAGTTTGTCGTTGTGAAGGTGTCTATTTGAAGGAGATTTTGGATTCTATTCGTGAGGGGGCAACGGCTGTCCAAGGAATAAAAAAACGCAACCGAGCTGGTATGGGGTATTGTCAAGGCAGAACATGCCAACCATTGATACGTGATATTTTAATAAAAGAAATTGGTTCGAATTCAGTTGATGAAACCCAGAAAGTACAGCCTCCAATCAGGCCAGTATTACTTGGGGACCTGTAAAGGAAATTGAGAAGTGGTTATTGTGGAAAAGAAGATAACACATATAATAAGGAGCATCGCTTAATTTTAGTTTAAACTACAAAAAGGAGAAGTGTTAGAATCTTTCTTATTTATCTTCAGTATGAATTGTATGTTGAACATGTATTTGTAAGTAGTAGGTATGAAAATGAATTTTGGCTTAAAGAATTTTAATGAGTAAAGCATGAGGTTACATTCTTCTCATGCTTTTTTTATTTAAAGCTGTTCTCTCAAAGGTTATTACTTTAACCTTGAGTAGGGTTCAACTGTAAGTCCTAGAGAGAATATTTATTTTGAATGAATTCGCATCAAGTTCTAATTCTACTTTACTATCTACAATTCCGAGTTCCTCACAACTAATAGATAGTATACTTTCTGACCAATCATTAAACTTAATCATATCCATTTTTATCGGACTGACTAAAAGTTGCCTATCTTTAATCGTTGCTCCTGTTTTTTCGATGTTGTAATAATCAGCGATAATGAAATCCCCAGTGGGTGTTACTGTTAAATCTTGATATATTTTTTGTGTTTCATCTATTGACTCATATTCGGTTACTTCGCTACTTACACAGTCAATTTAAAAAAGATAATCAGAAGTAGCAACTAGAATTTGATTATATTTTTTAGATAATGCAACAGCTCGTTGTGCTCCTCTGAATTGACCGCACCATTCATTAGTATTTTTATCTTCAAATTTGATCCAAGTCCAGTCTTGAGAATTAGACTTATTTGAAATATCATAAATTCTCTCTTTGAATTGCCCTGAGTAGGGTTGTTTTATTATTTCAGCTTTCGTTATCAATCCGTTTATCCTCCACCATTTAGTACGTGTTATCCCTCATTCATTCTGAGTGTACTTTACTACTATAGCAACAATCCTTTTGAAAGTAGCCTTATTTAAACTCGAATTTAGTAAACTAGATTAACAGGTGGGATTGGCATTATAAAAAATGCATCTTATAGGATGCCCCAGTAAAGCACGCTGGCCTAATGAAAACAAACCCTAGTTCTGGTGAATGTTCAAAATAAGGGGTTCTCTTACTTTTTTTGCATACAATAAAAGTTACGTTATAATAATGTATGTTTATGTGAGGGGGGATGAGAGCATGCAATCTAGAATTTTGCTTGTAGAAGATGATGTATCCATTCAAGAAATGGTCCAAGAGTATTTAACAAAAGAAGGTTTTGCTGTTGAGACAGCAGCTGATGGAGAGATTGGACTGATAAAGTTTGCACAAAGTTCATTTGATTTGATTATTCTTGATATAATGATGCCAAAAATTGACGGTTTAGAAGTTGTGAAGCTGATTCGTGAAAAAAGTGCTGTTCCGATTTTAATGATGTCAGCGAGAGATACAGATGTGGATAAGGCTATCGGTTTGGGTCTTGGCGCAGATGATTATATTTGTAAACCATTTTCGATGATTGAATTATCTGCAAGAGTGAAGGCAGGCATACGTCGGTCGACAAAATATTCAGCGCCGGAGAAACAAGAAGAAGTTATTCGAATAGGCGATTTGAAAATAGATATAATCAATTATACGGCTTGGAAGAAAGACGAAGTCATTAAACTTACGTCCAAAGAGTTTGAGCTATTAAAGCTTTTTTCAAAGAATAGTAACCGTGTATTTACGAAAGCTCAAATTTTTCAATACATTTGGAATGAAGAATATTATGGCGATGAAAATGTCATTAATGTTCATATCAGACGACTGCGAGAGAAAATTGAGGATGACCCTTCAAACCCAAAGTATCTTAAAACATTATGGGGAATCGGTTATAAGATGGAAGTGATATAGCATGGTGGCTTTTTTATTGATGATTATTGTCATCCTAATAGGTGTTATTTTTTATCAATATCGCGGGCAGAAAAGTAAAAGTTTGAATTTACTTTATACTTATGAAAAGCTCCAGGATATTGTAGAAAAGCAAACAGGTGAAAAGTTATTAGTGTTTACGGATGATAAAGAATTACAAAAGTTGTTAGTAGCTATTAATCTATTATTAGAAGCCAAGCAAATAGCGCAAGCTAATTACTCTAAAGTAGAAATTTCAATGCGCAAGATGCTTGCGAATGTTTCCCATGATTTGAAAACGCCACTAACGGTTGTCCTTGGATATGTGGAGATATTGCAAACAGATCAGACGCTGAGTGAGGAAGAACGGCGTACATTACTAATGAAAGTGCAGACGAAAACAAATGAAGTCATAGAATTAATTCATAAATTTTTTGACTTGGCAAAATTAGAGTCTGGAGACAAGGAAATCGAGTTAACGAGAATCAATATGAATGAGGTATGTCTGCAAAATATTTTAGCGTTCTATGATTTACTTACGGCAAAAGGATTTTCAGTCCATATTGATATACCAGAAAATCAATTCTATGCACTAGGAAATGCAGAAGTGTTGGGCAGAGTGTTAAACAATTTAATCTCGAATGCCATTACATATGGGGATGATGGGAAAACACTAGGTATGGAACTTAGAAGCGATGAGAAGTTTGTCTATATTGATATTTGGGATACGGGCAAAGGAATTTCGGAGTCACATATCGACAAAGTGTTTGAGCGTATGTATACATTAGAAGATTCAAGAAATCGCCTATACCAAGGTAGTGGACTTGGGCTGACAATCACGAAGCGGCTTGTTGAGGCACTAGGTGGAGAAATTCATCTTTCTAGTAGGCCCTATGAGAAAACCATCTTTACGATTATGGTAAAGAGAATACAGTTTTAGCTTGTAGCAGGAGTTATTCTGCATTCAGTAGTATGGTTATGTATTGCATAATATACAATATATGTTATTATATAACCGACTACTATATTTTATAGTTAGGTACTGTATATTGTATGGTACCTAATATTAAATTATACATAACAATAAAGAAATGGGGAGAGGCTGCGTTGAATGTGCAATTTAAAAAAGGCGTTCTAGAACTATGTGTGCTTGTCCAGCTTGATAAGAAGGATCGGTATGGATATGAACTCGTCCAGAGGATTTCTGACCAAATTGAAATATCGGAAGGTTCTGTCTATCCTTTGTTGAGAAGATTAACAAAGGAAGAGTATTTTACAACTTATTTACAAGAATCCAGGGAAGGCCCTCCAAGAAAATATTATAGGCTTACTGATAAAGGTCGTGCATACTTACATCACTTAATGGAAGAGTGGAAGGCATTCTCTGAGGGAGTAAATCAATTAATTAAGGAGGTGGATCTCCAATGAGTAAAAAACAATTTCTGTTAATTTTAAAAAAGCATTTACGGAAGCTACCCAAAAATGAAAAAGAGGAAATCATACAAGATTATGAAGAATATTTTATGATTGGTGTAGGGGAAGGGAAAATAGAAAGTCAGATTGTAGAAGCCCTTGGTTCACCTAAACAAATAGCTAAAGAATTGAACGCTGTTTATGCTATTAAAAAGGTTGAAGAGAAAAAAAGCATTAGAAATATATTTACGGCATTCTTTTCAATTATGGGATTAAGTGTAATAAATTGTGTAATTATTATTGTGAGTTTAATTATGCTACTAATACTCTTTCCATTTACATTAGCATATATCATTGGGGTCCCTATCATGATTCTATCTCCGTTTATTTTAATTGTAATGGGATTTGTGAATGGATTTAATACAATTGGAAGTGGAGAAATCTTCGAGTGCATAAAAGGGCTTATTATAGGTTCTCTATTAGCATTCCTGGGGTATTATATAGCAAAATTTTTTTTCATACTATTACTAAAATATTTGAGATGGAACATATCAATTGCAAGGGGGAAGCAATTATTATGAGAAAATTGTTTTTTAGTATGTTTATATTAAGCCCATGTTCGCAGGTGGAGCATAATGATGTCATAGAGGATGAAGTTCTTTCTATACAGGATGTGAAGATTTACTAACATCTTTATTTTGCATTAGTGGTACAAATTACCTAAAGGAGTGGTATTTTTGAAAAAGATAATTGTTTTAAGTTCTATTCTATTCGCTGGTATCACATTATCCGGATGTTCAGATATAATTGAAGATCCCGATATTGAAATTGCTATTAAACGAGAAACTGGAAACGGAAGTATTGAATTATTAACACCAAAGATCACAACAAAAGATTATCAATTAGAATTTATGACTGAGGGAATTGATGAAAATAAAGTGACCTTTGTTAATGTTGCCAATAAAACAGTATTTGAACAAAAAATAAAAAATGATGAATCCTACAAACTTAACATTAAGGGTATCAAAGATGCTTATAGGACGGACTACAAGCCCAAAGTTCAACTTTGGCAAACTATAGATGATACTGAAGATGGAGACATAGTAACCTTTAAACAAGTTAGATATACAGTTAAAAAAGATTAGTTTTATAGTTATTTAATTTCAATTAGATGAACAAAAATAAACCCACAAACTATCTTGTTCAACTAAAATGCTTCGTTGGATAAAGTGCACAAGCTTTACAAAAACAGCTAAATAAAAAGAATAATTCATTTGATCTTAAAGTAAAAATGATAATGCTAATAGAATATTTAGATTCCCTAGTTATTTTATTATTGATACGATTGTTGTAGATTAAAAGCCTAAATCCTATCTAGAAAAGAGAGAGGATTTAGGCTTTTTTCTGTGTAAATAATTTATTTTCATGCCATGGTTGGGAGCGAAAAGCTCATGGATGTTTTATTGCATAAAAGGAAAATGTTTTACATATGTTGACATTTTCGTTTCGGTAGATTAGAGTTTAGTTAAGTTAACTTAACTGTTTTGTATAGGGGGATTACAGTGAAACGAAAAAAACTATGGATGGGATTATTAATCTTCATTTTGATTATTATCATTGGTGCATTTTTAATAATCAAAAGTTATTGGGGTTTAACTGATGTAGAGGATGTCAAGTTGGATCCAAATGTAAAATGGTATGACGATTACTATACTATTGAATATATAGATGAGAAAACAATAGCAATAGGTGAACCTCGCTACTATCAACAAAATATAAATTATTTAATTTTAGGAGACGAACATGCAATATTGTTTGATACGGGACCAGGAGTTAGAAATATTAAACCGGTAGTTGATTCACTAACATCATTACCTATTATATTAATGAGTTCTCATTTCCATTATGATCATGTTGGAAATCATGAAGAATTTAATACAGATTCAAGACTATCTTCAAGCCAACTAGTGAATCAAGATCTTTCTAAAGATAACATCTTAATACCTTCTAAAGAATCATTTTCATTTTTGGGTCGCCTTGAAGGTTTTGAAGCTCCAAAAATAAAAGTTAAAGAAATTTTAGAAGAAGGGGCAACTATTGATTTAGGAAACAGAAAATTAGAACTCATCAGTATGCCTGGACATGCAGAATCTTCTATCATGTTATATGATAAGGCAGCCAATCAAGTGTTTACAGGTGACTTCATTTATAAGGGGTCACTATTAGCTACATTTCTATCTGGGACAGACCTAGAAGACTATTTAGTTTCTACAAATAAATTACTTCAACAAATAAATTCTGAGACTAAATTATATGGTGCCCACACTATAGATTTTAATTTACCAACACTTACTCAAAAAGATTTAACAGATCTTCAAAAAGTTTTAGAAAAAATAGAAAGTGGGACTTTCCCTAAAAAAATGAAAATTAACGAAAACTTAGATATTTTATACTGATAAGTGTATGAGGAACCAAATCCCATCCTTCAAACTGAGCAAAAAGTAGATGATTTTTACTATTATAAATTAAATACCAAAGGTTAACTTATGATAATTGTACGTTTGGACGATGCCTTACTACTTGTCGAAGGGGAGTTGATGATGTGATATAGTGTTCTTACCTAAATATCTCAAAATAATAGGAATAGTTATTGTACTTAAATAAATTTCACAAATAATTTTAAGTACTGTGAAAGAAGTTGTTATAGATGAAAGATTATTTAATGATTATCGACCGAATTAACGATAAATTCGAGCGATTCAAGTTGTTAGTATTACAGGAAACCAAAGAAGTAGAGGAATTAGAGAAATTTAGCTTAACACCTCAACAAGAGATAATAATGTTGTATATCATTCGTTATGAGCCAGCAATTGCGAATGATATTGCAAAGCATCTTGAAATTTCAAAAAGTGCTATTAGTCAAGTACTACATAAACTTGAGGACGATAAAATGATCTATCGTCAAGTAAATCCATCTAATCGTAGAGAGTCTCTTATTTATCTAGGAGATCGTGGAAAAGCATATTATCAAGTCCTTACAAGGATTGATCAGTTACTTGTAGAAAAGTATTACTCAAAAGTGAGTCTAGAGGAGCTAAACAGTGTTCATGATATCTTAACTAAAATTGTTGGAACGACAAAAACTGATATGGGAGATGAAAAATGAAGCAACATTAAAACAACTAGCTGATAAGTTGGGACTGACCCCAAAAGTATAGACAAATAATAAAAGCATCTTCGATTGAATTCGGGTTTAGATATCAAAATTTCAATTAGAAGGTGTTTTTTCAATGGGAACAAGATTGAGTTATACATATGAAATGAAAATAAAGGCTATTGAGATGCAATAAGCTGGTGTACTAAAGAAACAAGTTTTAATTGAATTAAATATCTGGCATAAAACACAATTAGAAACATTGATACGCTTAAGAAATTTGTAAGAAATGGGTAAGAAAAAAGAGAAAATCGTTTCGTACAATAAAAGTACAAAGTGAAAGGGGAAAACAACATGACTTATATATTAAAAACAAATCAGCTTACAAAAGTGTTTGAAGGAAAAGAAGTTGTTTCGGGTGTCAACATGCATGTGAAGCAAGGTGAAATATATGGATTTTTGGGTCCGAATGGTGCTGGTAAAACTACGATTATGAAAATGCTCACGAATTTAGTAAAACCAACAAGTGGTGAGATTGAAATTTTCGGGGAGCGTTTAACAAATACATCATACGAAGTACTAAAAAGAATGGGCACGATTATTGAATATCCTATTTTTTATGAAAAACTGACAGCGAAGGAAAACTTAGAGCTACATTGTGAGTACATGGGTTACTATGACAAAGCAGGAATTGATCATGCACTAGACCTTGTGAAATTACACAATGTCGAAAATAAAAAAGTGAAAGACTTTTCCCTTGGGATGAAGCAGCGATTAGGAATTGCCAGAGCAATTACGACAAAACCAGAACTGTTAATTTTAGACGAACCCATCAATGGTTTAGACCCGATTGGTATTAAAGAGTTACGAGAGTTATTTAAAATGCTGTGCAAAGAATTCGGCATTACATTATTAGTTTCTAGCCATATTCTTGCCGAGATGGAACTAATGGCAGATACGATTGGTGTTATTCAAGATGGCAAGCTGATTAAAGAAGTTTCTATGAAAGATATCAATGGCGAACAGACTGAGTACATTGAGCTTACGGTACTGGATATTAAAAAAGCTACTTACATTCTAGATAATGAACTGGGCATTAAAAATTATAAAATCATGAGCGACAAAATGATTCGAATTTATGAAATGACAGTTTCGCAGCAAGAGATTTCAAAGACGCTTATTATGAATGACATTGAAATTGAAAGCATTAATAAAAAGCATAGCTCTTTAGAGGAGTATTTCTTAAATTTAATGAACGGAGAGGGAATTCATGCTTAAATTGATGAGACTAGAATGGAAAAAACATCAAATATCTAGTTATTTTAAAGGTATAGCAATTTCTATAGTGGCAATTTTCTCAGTTGTGGGTCTGATGGTGTGGGCTTCTAAAACTGAAAGTGATTTGATGTTTAATGATTATACTGGATACATGGCTTTAACAAATATTTTTATTAGAATAACATTTATGATTTTTTCCGCGGTCATTATTTCACGTCTAGTCATTGATGAATATAAGAATAAAACGATTCAATTATTGTTTACCTATCCGCTGCAACGAAAAAAATTAATGCAAGCGAAGCTCTTAATTGTATTTTTCTTTAGTTTCTTCAGCATTATCATTTCGACTGTTATCATAAATATTTTAGTATTTTTCTTGAATCCAGTGCTAGGATTGTTTGAGGCACCTGTCAGTATAGGAGAGATGATTGCTACAATCCCCGCTACATTGATTAATACATTTATGATTGCTGGCGTAGGTCTGATTCCTTTGTATTTCGGAATGAGAAAAAAATCAACACCTGCAACAATCACTTCTGCAATAGTTATTGGATTTCTTATTAACTCAACAGTAGGTAATGGCAGTGGTCAGTTTAGCTTGTTCGATTTCATTGCAGTACCAATCGTACTTTGTGTGTTAGGGCTGGCAATTGCCTACCTTTCTTATCATAAAGTTGACCGAATAGATGTGACGTAATGAATGAGGAGGAAACAAAATGCTACAGCTCATTAAACTTGAAATAAAGAAGTCTAATCTAGGATGGTATATAAGAGGCGCGTTTATCGCAAATATCATTATGACAGTTATTATGTGTTTCGTTATGTTTATGGCACAACAGGAAGGTGATTTACCGATTTCGACGTATCAAGATGTGTATCTATTCATTGGTGCAATGGTAAGGTCGACGTTTATCGTGTTTGCTTCAGTATTGATTGCGAAGGTAGTTATTGAAGAATATAAAAGTAAAACGATATTAATCCTATTCTCTTATCCTGTTAGTCGAAAAAAAATAATTGCTAGTAAACTGATGCTTATAGCTTTGTTAACGTTCATCACCATGATGTTATCTAATGTCATTGTTGCAGCTCTACTTTCTATTATTAATACTTATTTTCCTATCGTGCCATTTGAAATGACAGGAAATCAGTTGATAGGCGAGGTCACAAACATAGTTCTATTTGCCATCGCTTCTGCAGGAATGAGTTTAATACCATTGTATTTTGGAATGCGCAATCATTCTGTTCCTGCCACAATTGGTTCATCACTTATCATAGTTGCCATTGCCTGTTCGTATAACCCAGCGTTCTCATTGATAACATTTATCCCACTTCAACTGGGGCTAGCTGGTGTAGGCGCGGCAATTGCGTATCTAGCCATTAGAAATATTGAGAAAGAGGATGCGATTTGACGTGAAGAACAAGTAAGTAAAAAGTAGGTGTGAAACCGGCTTGCATATTAACTACTAAAGGAAAGATGAGGAGAAAAAATTGTGATGCAAATCGAGAATGTTTTTCATATTCCAACATTAAGTACACAGTTGTTCATAATTCTTTCAATTGTATCTATTACGATTGGATTAGGCCTAATTATTTTTGGCCTTGTAAGACAAAAAAATCAAAAAAATAGCATGTTAGCGACATGCTGTATTGTTTTTGGTATTTTAATAATAATTTCGCATATTATCCAAATCGCTGTGAGAATGCTTTAGAAAAGGAGAAATTAAAATGCGCCCAATTATAAGTATGCTAAATGATTCATGACCTATAGCAACGTCGAATCGTATACAGTGATTGGAACATTCATCCCTCCACATAATGTGCCTCCATGTCGCAGTAATTTAAATATTGGAAAAGAAAATCCGTCCTCTAAGTGATGTTCAATTATAAGAATCTGATAGTTTGTTACTACGAAAAAAGTTTGGTTAAAAGGAAGTCTGGTGTAAAGAAATAGTTAAAACTTTGTGTACTTTTTAGCTTTTTAAACTTTTTAAAAAATAGGAAGTGTATAATGAACGTGCATCACTGTTAAGATTTTCATAAGGAGGAATTTATATGATGAAAGCTGCTAGATGGTATAAACCAAAAGATATTCGTGTTGAAGAGGTTGAAGAACCGGTAATTTCGCAAGGTAAGGTGAAAATTAAAGTACAATGGACAGGTATCTGTGGAAGTGATTTGCACGAATATGCAGCTGGTCCTATTTTCATTCCTGTAGATCAGCCACACTATGTAAGTAAAGATATTGCACCAATTATCATGGGTCATGAGTTTTCTGGTGAAGTAGTAGAAATAGGAGAAGGCGTTACCAAAGTAAAAGTTGGGGATCCAGTTGTAGTAGAGCCTATTCTTGCTTGTGGGGAATGTCCTGCATGTAAAAAAGGGAAATACAATATTTGTATTCATTTAGGATTCCACGGTCTTTCAGGTGGAGGCGGAGGCTTCTCGGAATATACGATGGTCGATGAAAAAATGGTACATAAAATGCCAGAGGGTCTTTCTTTTGAGCAAGGTGCTCTTGTAGAACCTGCAGCTGTTGCACTGCATTCAGTACGTCTAAGTAAACTTAAAGCTGGAGACAAAGCAGCTGTTTTTGGTACAGGTCCGATTGGTCTGCTTGTAATTGAGGCGCTGCGTGCAGCAGGTGCATCGGAAATTTACGCGGTGGAGCTTTCAGAAGAACGTGCTGCAAAAGCAATCGAATTAGGCGCGACAGCTGTCATCAATCCAAAAGATGAAGATGCAGTAGCTCGTTTACACGAGTTAACAAACGGCGGTGTTGATGTTGCATTTGAAGTAACAGGTGTACCAGTAGTTTTACAGCAAGCCATTGATTCGACAACTTTTGAAGGTGAAACAATCATTGTATCTATCTGGGAATCAAGTGCCTCAATTCAGCCGAACAATATTGTACTATCAGAGCGAACAGTAAAAGGAATTATTGCATACCGTGATATTTTCCCAGCTGTCATGGAATTGATGACACAAGGGTATTTCCCAGCAGACAAGCTTGTAACGAAACGAATCACTCTTGATGATGTAGTAACTGAAGGGTTCGAATCATTAATGAAAGAAAAAAATCACATTAAAATACTTGTAAATTCACAGTCATAAAATATTTAGCTTAAGGAAATTTATCGTTCCTTAAGCTTTTTTAATTTAAAGTCAAAAATCTCTTTTTTTATAGATAAATATTCATAGGCAGCATGCTGAAATTGAAACGGGCAGATGGCATCCTTATAAGGAAATGGACATTGCATTAGCGTATAATATTATTGGAAGATATAAGAAATATTGGAGGGATGGCATTGAAGAAAGAAATAAACTATTTAATAGACATGTATAGAGATTCTTATTACCCAGATTTCTTAGTAGATAAGGTAAAAGAAGCGATAAAAGTGGTCGTTTATTTTCTAGAAAATGAAACATACACAATTGAATCAGTTCAACTAAAATTAGATGAGATGACCGACAAAATTAATGATTTATCTGAAGAATTTTATGCACATGATAGTGAAATTGAAACTGTTGCGAGAGAATCGATTGCGGATACTGTTTTCTTAGTTTTAGAAGCTTATCAAATTAATATTGATATCGAAGAAGCTATTCGAAATAGAGATTGGTAAAAGACGAGGTGTGTTTATGAAATTTACCGCATTGTAAAAATTAATACATTGAAATAAATGTACTTTTTACCGAAAAGATTTAGTTGGTATTAACATTAGAGGAGCTGGTTCATTGGTCATTTCCGTTCAACATATCCGTCACGCTACATCTATTCTAACAATTAACGGCAAGCGGATACTAATTGATCCGATGTTGAGTGATATTGGAGAACTTTCGCCGGTGCCCTTCACTCGAAATTATCGTAGAAATCCATTAACGCCATTACCTGTCCCACTTTACGAATTCGATGATGTGGATGCTATACTCCTAACACATCGCCATTTTGACCATTGGGATAAAAAAGCTATTTCCATTCTGAACAAACATATACCTGTAATTTGTCAGCCAAGAGACCAAGCTTCTGTGCAGTCAGCAGGTTTCTTAAAAGTGATATCAGTCAATGATTCTATTGAATGGGAAGGTATTCAAATAAAGCGAAAAGAGGGTCCTCATGCGCCCGGTATGACTGGGAAGTTACTCGGACGGGTTTCAGGATTTTTCTTAAATACATTGGTAGAAGGTTCTATTTATATTGTGAGTGATTGTATAATTACGCCGGCTATTGAAGAGGTTTTCCAAGAGCTTGAGCCAGATTTTGCGATTTTGAATGCATCGGAGGCAGAGATGATCTGGGGAACCGTTATTACCATGACACGTGAAGATATTGCACATCTCGCAAGATTGTCACCGAAAACGAAGTTTCTTACTGTTCACCTTGAAACCATTAACCATTGTAAATTGAGTCGAAATGAGCTTAGAAAGTTTTTGAAGGAACAACAACTGGAAAATTCAGTTTTGGTGCCAGAAGACGGTGAGGTTATTTCTTTTTAAAGGTAACTATACAATCATGGAGGTTTCTAACATGCAGAAAAAAATACGTGAAATGGGGATTGTAATAGGAAAGTTACCGGTAGGGATGAAAAATTGTATTACGGATGTGGCTGGAGTGCAAGTTGGGCATAAGACACTTGATTATGAAATTAATCAGGAAGGGGCGTATGCATGTACAGGAGTCACAGCGATTTTACCGCATGGTGGGGATTTGTTCCAACAAAAGGTGACGGCTGCGAGCTATGTACTTAACGGCTTTGGTAAAACGACAGGGCTTATGCAAATAAATGAGCTAGGGGTTATTGAGTCTCCAATTATGCTGACTAATACATTTGGTGTACCTGCTGTGACACAAGGGACTTTGCAATATATGCTAAATGCTAACAACGAGATTGGTGATTCGACGGGTACGATAAATATTGTTGTTGGTGAATGCAACGATAGTTACTTGAACTCAATTCGCATGTGTCCAGTTACCCCTGAGCATGCGATGGAAGCGATACAGGATGCATCAGAAGATAGAGCAGTTGAAG
Organism: Lysinibacillus sp. NPDC096418; assembly: GCF_044762775.1. Taxonomy (NCBI): domain Bacteria; kingdom Bacillati; phylum Bacillota; class Bacilli; order Caryophanales; family Bacillaceae; genus Lysinibacillus; species Lysinibacillus sp. NPDC096418. The sequence continues at coordinate 112,397 of NZ_JBIWEY010000008.1, read as the reverse complement.
GAGCGGTCGGAGCAGGAAAAGGTATGGTTTGCTTTGGCTATAAGGGAGGAATTGGCTCATCTTCCCGTCTTGTGACCGTAGAACTAGCGGAAGTAACGTATACTGTAGGATGTATGGTGTTGAGTAATTTTGGACATAGCTCAGAGTTTTCAGCGGAACGTTATCAAAAATCGAACGCTCAAGGTGAATCTACTTTATCGCCGACAGATGGCTCCATTATTATTGTGCTGGCAACAGATGCACCGCTTAGTAGTAGACAACTGTCCCGTGTCATTAAACGATGTGGTATCGGTCTAGGGCGTACAGGTAGTCATTTTTCCCATGGAAGCGGTGATCTTGTCATCGGCTTTACAACGGCACACCATATTCCTCATACGACGGATCAGCTTGTAGTAACGCGTACACAGTTGCGGGAGGATCATCCGGTTATGAACCAATTATTTTCTGCTGCTGCAGAGGCAACAGAGGAAGCGATTTTGAATTCACTTTCACAGGCAGAGACAACGACTGGGCGAAATCGCCATGTCGTTAATGCGTACAAATTTGAAACAATAAAATAGAATAAATTGTAGAAGCTGTTGAAGCACAATTGTGCTTCAATAGTTTTTTATTTTTCAAAACCATAATATTTCGACTCTATGTAACGATTGCTAAAAGTAAAGTAGCGTAATTTGTATTAAATCAAATTATTATAAAATATCATGTAATAATACTATTTTTATCTAGTCAATGAATTGTAGGTGTGTTAACATTTACCTTAAAATAATGAATTGTCTAAATATTAAAACAATGTTCTTTTTCAGCTAGGAATGGAGGTGAATCGTGTTGCAAGGAGACATTTATCAACCTATTGGTGTACTAAAAACTGCTAATAGACAACAAGCTCCGCCTATCCGAGAAAATGGCGATTCACTTATTCAAATAAATGATAACCACCCTAGAATTTTTATTCATTCCTTCTACTTTCTTCAACACATTCCGAACAGTCTAAAATCGTTGTATTTACGTAATGATGCTTACGAGCGATTGAAGCAGGCAGTGCTGTTATTGCCTAAAAACTATAGTTTGATTTTGTATGACGGTTTTCGACCATTACAAGTACAGCAGTATTTATTTACACATTTTTCGAAACAAATAAAACTGCAGTTTCCTGATTTTACAGAACAAGAAGTGTTAAACGAAACACTTAAGTACGTAGCATTTCCAGCCAATGGGCAAGAGTTTAATACACCACATGTTACAGGGGGAGCGATTGATTTAACGCTTGGAGATTTAAAAGGTCGTGCATTGGACCTTGGTACAACATTTGATGAAATCAGTGAAAAGTCTGCAACCCGTTACTTCGAACAACATCCACAAGAAAATAGGCAAGCGTGCATTCACCGCCGTTTGCTGTACAACTGTATGACAATGGTCGGTTTTTCGAATTATTCAGAGGAGTGGTGGCATTACGATTTTAACAATGTTTCTTGGGCAAGACGAGTGAATGCACAAGAAGCAGGGTATGGTGCGATTGAAGCAAATATTCAAGATAATCATGTAAAGGGGTATCGATATTTATGAAGGTATATATAAGTGCAGATATTGAAGGGATTACTGGAACAACTTCTTGGAGCGAAACGGAGCTAAATGCACCGGATAATCATTTTTTTCAGAAGCAAATGACGCAAGAAGTGGAAGCTGCCATAGAAGGAGCCGTTATTGGTGGGGCAACAGAAATTTTACTAAAGGATGCACATGATACAGCGCGTAATCTCGATATTTCAAACCTGCCTGTTAATTGTAAGGTGATTCGAGGTTGGACACAAGAACCTATGTGTATGGTTGCAGGGTTAGATCAGAGCTTTGATCGTGTTATTTTCATAGGTTATCACAGTAAGGGAGGCAGTTCACGGAACCCGTTAGCACATACGTTGTCTTTGATTGCTGATGTGAAGATTAATGGCGAATATGCGAGTGAATTTTTAATTAACACGTACGCTGCTGCATTACATGGGGTTCCTGTTTCGTTTGTTAGTGGGGATGTTGGGCTCACAGAAGAAATTCAGTCTGTCAATGAAAACATCGTTACTTTTGCAACGAAGGAAGGTGTGGGAAATGCAACGATTAGTGTAAGCCCGCAGCTTGCACTAATGGAAACAAAACGTCTAGTCGAACATTCGATGAAGGTGGAGCGTGAATCGCTACAAGTGACATTACCTGAGCGCTTTGTTGTGGAGATTATTTATCGTGACCATACGCGCGCATATCGAAATTCTTTTTATCCAAAGGCAACATTTAAGCCACACAATACGGTTGAATTCGAGACGGATGATTATTTTGAAGTACTTCGAATTTTACAGTTCTTAACTTAAACAGGAACTGAATTTGACGCACTAAGTCAATGTTTGAAAATGGGCTGTAGTATATTGAGAGTGCTTCTAACATGCTTTTTACCATATAGAAAGCTAGTTAATATGCTTGAGAGGCAACTTTGACAGTACCATTTTCATTATAAAAATTGCTAGGGGGAGGTTTTTTATGAAAAAGTATTGGTTGCTGTTAGTGTGCCTTACTGCATTGCTTTGTGCAGCATGTAGTGACGATTCCTCAGATGAAAAGAAATCTGAATACCGCACCGTTTATTCAGGAGAGTTAAAAACATTAAACTATTTAAAAACATCTGAAACTAATGAGTTTGCTGTCGCTGCAAACTTAATCGATGGTCTGATTGAGTACGATAAATATGGAATCGTACAGCCTAGCATAGCAAAAGAATGGAAGTCAAATGAAGATGCAACCGTGTGGACTTTCAAGCTTCGTGAAGACGTGAAGTGGGTGACACATGAAGGCAAAGAGTATGCAGATGTTGTCGCACAAGATTTTGTAGACGGCCTCAATTACGTACTTGATGCAAAAAATGAATCGTCAACAGCCTGGATTGCAACTGTTTTGAAAAATGGTAATGCTTTTTATGAGGGGGAAATGACAGATTTCTCTAAGGTCGGTATAAAGGCAATCGATAAACATACTGTAGAGTATACTTTGGAAGCACCTACACCTTACTTCCTCTCTATGCTGAATTATGTATGTTTCTTCCCTGTGAATGGTGAGTTTTTAGCTGATAAAGGCCAGAAATTCGGGACAACACGTGAAAACGTTCTTTATAACGGTGCCTATATTTTAGACAAATTCGAACCGCAAAATGAGCGTGTTCTTGTGAAAAACGATACGTATTGGGATAAGGATAATGTATTAATCGAACGTATTCGCTCTAAATATAACAAAGAAGCAGCTACTGTTGAGCCAGAATTATTTTTGCGTGGCGAAGTAGATAATGCCATCATTCCAACATCAATTATTGATGAATGGTTTAATGATGAAAAGAAAAAAACGCAAGTTCGTCAAACTCAAAATAACTTCTATTCATATTTTTACGCCTTAAACTTTAATCCACAATTCGATGCAGAATATGAGCCTGAAAATTGGAAAGTTGCTGTTAATAATAAAGACTTCCGAAAGTCACTCTTTCATGCTCTTGATCGGGTGTCAGCCATGTTAACAGTTGAACCATACAATCCAAAAGATTTGCTTAGCAACACGATTACACCGAAAAACTTTGTGGACGTGGAAGGTGTTGATTATACACAACTAGCACCATTAGAGGCTATTGCAAATGTAGATTCATTCAACAAAGATTTAGCACTAGCGTACAAAGAAAAAGCGATGGCAGCACTTGAAGGCAAGGCAACATTCCCAGTGAAAGTGTTAATGCCATACAATTCGGGCGTTGCAGATTGGGCGAATCGCTCGCAAGTAATTGAGCAACAAATTGAAAAATTATTAGGTGCCGATTATGTAGATATTATTATAGAGGCGGGCCCTTCAACTGGCTTCTTAGCAGAGGTACGTCGTCCGGGTAAATTCGCGTTACTTGAAGCAAACTGGGGACCAGACTTTGCGGACCCATCAACGTACACAGATCCATTCGAAGCGGATGGCACGTACAATAAGCCAGAATTAGCAGAAGGGTATACTGATACTAATGGCAAAACAAAATATCAAAATTTAGTCGATGCAGCAAAACTATCCGTAGATTCGGATGAACGTTATAATCTGTTTGCTAAAGCTGAAGCCTTTTTAATTGATGAAGCATTTGTCATTCCATACGCAGTAGGTGGTAGTGGCTATATGGCTTCAAAATTAAATCCATTTGAAGGACAGTATTCACCATTCGGGGTTACAGCAGAAAAATTCAAAGGTCAAAAAGTTTTAGAGAAACCAATGAGTAATGATGAGTTTAAGGAAGCATTAGCACAGTGGGAGCAAGAGCGTGCGGATGCTTTAGCGAAAGTAGCAAAATAATCAATGCATTGATACTAGGGTGATATGGCATGACGAAGGAGATGACCGACAGTTTGATTCGGCATCTCCTTCAATCTTTCTGATATGTTTCCAGTGAGGAGGACGAAGCGATGTTGTGGTATATAGGAAAACGATTATTACAATCTGTCTTAACACTTTTTATCATTATCACTATTGTGTTTTCATTACTACGTTTAATGCCAGAAGAAGGATACTTAGGCGCTGCAGCAGAGAAAATGTCACCAGCCCAACAGGAAGTGTATTTAACGAATTTAGGTCTACGGGATCCAATGCTGGTCCAATTAGGAAATTTCTATTCGAATTTATTCCAAGGGGATTTAGGGAGATCTGTTACATACCGTACAGATGTACCTGTTATCACGATTATTGCAGATAAAATACTGTATTCGGTGCTGTTTGGATTAGGTGCAGTAGCGTTATCACTTCTAATAGGAGTGCCGCTTGGAATATTGATGGCACAGATGAAAGGGCGTTGGCTAGATCGGTTAGGGACGGGCTACATTGTCTTTGTCGTTGCGGTACCAGCAGCTGTGTATTACTTAGTGATTCAAATGTATGTTACAGAAATCTTCCATTTACCCATGCTTTTTGATGAATATAATCCAATCAGCTGGATTTTACCCCTTACCTCAATGGCTTTAGCACCGACTGCTTCCTATGCGATGTGGATGCGTCGATACATGGTGGATGAGCTAAACAAAGACTATATTAAGCTAGCACGTGCTAAAGGCGTGAAAGAGCGGACATTAATGTTCAGTCACGTGCTTCGGAATGCGTTCATTCCAATAGCGCAGTACTTACCAGCGACGATTTTATTTACTATCACAGGTTCCATCTATATTGAGTCTTTATATTCTATTCCAGGGATGGGGGGCTTACTCGTTGATGCAATACAGCGGCAGGATAATACCGTTGTACAAGGGCTAGTGCTTGTTTTCTCATCCCTTGGCATTATCGGATTGATATTAGGGGATATCGCAATGGCACTCGTCGATCCACGCATTAAATTGGGTAGAGGGGAGAGTGTGCGTTAATGGGCATATTTTCTAGTGAAATTAACAATATCTCAGACAAATCACGTGACGAGTTGTTTCAGTTTGCTGAAGTAAGTGACAGCAGTGCTGAAGAAACTGCTTACTCCAATTACTCCTATTGGCGTTCAACATGGAAATCCTTTTTGAAAAATCGCTTGGCAGTTTTTTTATTAGTGACTGTTGTAATCATAGTGGCTTTTACAATTCTTCAACCATACTTACCGGGGCAAAAGTCGCCAACAGAAATTAATATTGATGAACAAACAGGTTTACAGGCACGTAATATCGTACCAAATTCGGAATTTTTGTTTGGAACCAATTCGATTGGGCAGGATTTATGGTCTCGTATTTGGGCTGGTACACGTACATCGCTATTTATAGGTTGTATTGTGGCTTTGGTCGAGGCAATTGTTGGTATTACAATCGGTACTATTTGGGGCTTCTCTCGTAAGCTTGAGGTGCCCATTACACAGCTATACAATGTGGCAGATAATATCCCCACAACGATTCTTCTCATTTTAATGTCGTATATTTTACGTCCGAGTATTTCGACAATCATTATAGCTATGTGTATCACGGGCTGGGTGGAGATGGCACGGTTCATTCGCAACCAAATCGTCATTTTGCGCGACCGGGAATATAACCTAGCCTCAAAGTGCTTAGGAACACCAAGTTATAAAATTATCATTAAAAATTTATTGCCGTACTTAATTTCAGTCATCATGCTTCGTATGAGCTTAGCGATACCATTTGCGATAGGTGCAGAAGTATTTTTAACCTATATTGGTTTAGGACTACCGATTAGTGAACCAACCTTAGGGAATCTAATTAATGAAGGTCGTGTATTAATGATGTCTCCTGACTTACGTTATCAGCTAATTTTCCCGAGTATTGTATTAAGTGTAATTACCATTGCATTTTATATTATTGGCAACTCTTTTGCAGATGCAGCAGATCCAAAAAATCATGTGTAGGGGGAAAGACATGACAACATCTCGAATATTATCTATTGAAAACTTAGTCATTAAATTTACACTTCGTGGTCAAGTGTTAACTGCAATTCGTGACATCTCCCTTGAGCTATACAAGGGTGAAAGCCTGGCGATTGTAGGGGAATCTGGTTCAGGAAAATCAGTACTGATGAAATCAATTGTGGGTTTGCTTGATAAAAACGGTTATATCGCTCAAGGGAAAATTATTTACAATGACATGGATTTAGCACAGTTTAAAACTGAGCAAGAGTGGTTGCAGATTCGTGGGAAAGAGGTTGCAATGGTGACGCAGGACCCCATGACATCATTAAACCCGCTCAAAATAATAGGCAAACAAATTGAGGAATGTGTAATTTTACACCAAAGCTTAAAAGGGAAAGAAGCCTATGAAAAAACACTTAAATTGTTAACCGACGTAGGCATTTATGATGTAGAGAAACGCTATAAGCAGTACCCTCACGAATTTTCGGGTGGCATGCGTCAGCGGATTGTTATTGCGATTGCACTTGCCTGTAATCCGAAAATTTTAATTTGTGATGAGCCAACGACGGCACTAGACGTTACGATTCAAGCGCAAATTTTGCGACTCTTAAAAAATCTTCAGAAGAAATACGGTCTATCAATTGTCTATATTACACATGATTTAGGGGTTGTGGCTAAAGTAGCGGATCGAATTGCCGTTATCTACGCAGGTGATGTGGTTGAAGTAGGAGAAACGCACGAAGTCTTTTTCAATGGTAAGCATCCTTATACATGGGCGCTTATTTCATCATTACCACAGCTTGGTTCAAAAGGAGAACAGCTTAATTCCATCAAAGGTACTCCGCCAAATCTTTTCAAAGAGATAAAAGGAGATGCTTTTGCACCGCGGAATCAATATGCATTAAAAATTGACTTTGAGGAACGTCCTCCATTCTTTAAGATAAGCGATACTCATTATGCGCGCACTTGGCTACTCGATTCACGTGCACCTAAAGTCGATCTTCCTAATGCGTTACGAGCATTCTTTGAAGATGGGAGGCGATATGCGTATGAGCAGTAAAGAAGTGTTAGTCGAGGTGAAAAACTTAAAAGTGGTTTTTGGTAAAGGGAAAAATAAATACGTAGCGATTGATGATGTTAGCTTTGAAATTTATAAAGGGGAAACATTCGGCTTAGTAGGAGAATCGGGTTCAGGAAAAACAACAATCGGTCGTGCTATTATGCGCATCAATGAAGTGGCAGAAGGTCAGATTTTGTATCATGGGAAGAAGATTAACGGCAAAATATCCAAGGAATGGGATCGTGAAATCACACAAAAAATCCAAATGATTTTTCAAGATCCGATGGCATCACTCAATGAACGGGCGAAAGTGGACTATATTATTTCTGAGGGCCTCGTTAACACCAAGAATTTTACAAGTGAGGCAGATCGACTGCAAAAAGTACGAAATGCATTATTAAATGTAGGGTTACTACCAGAGTTTGCAAATCGTTTCCCCCATGAATTTTCAGGTGGTCAACGCCAACGCATTGGCATTGCCCGTGCGTTAGTGATGGAGCCAGAGTTTATTATTGCTGATGAACCGATTTCGGCACTTGATGTTTCGATTCGCGCGCAAGTGCTAAACTTGTTGTCAAATTTACAAAAGCAAAATAACTTAACGTATTTATTCATTGCGCATGATTTATCAATAGTACGTTTTATTTCTGATCGGACAGCAGTTATTTATAAGGGGAATATAGTAGAGCTAGCGGAGACAGAAAATTTATTCACAAATCCAATCCATCCATATACGCGTGCATTACTATCCGCAGTACCAGAGCCAAATCCATACAAAGAGCGCGAAAAAGTGGTGGAAATCTATGATCCTTCTCAGCATCGCTATGAATCGTATCCACCGTCATTTGTAGAAATTGAGGAAGGGCATTTTGTATTGGCAAACGAAGAAGAAATCATTCAATACCGTATGACGAATAAAATGGGGGTTAACAGATGATTATTCCAAAAGCGTTGAAAAAAGGCGATACAATTGGGCTTATTAGTGCTTCAGGTGCTACACCGTCTGAAAAATTACCACGAGCAATTGCAAGTGTTGAGAAGTTAGGTTTTAAAGTAGTTACGGGGGAAACTTGTCGCGCAAGGCATGGCTACTTAGCGGGTTCGGATGAGCTCCGTGCGGCTGAGGTCAACCAAATGTTCCAAGATCCAACAATTGACGGTATCTTCTGTATCCGCGGGGGATATGGTGCAACGAAAATCCTGCCACTTCTAGATTTTGAGATGATTAAAGAGAATCCTAAAGTATTTGCAGGTTATAGCGATGTGACTGCTTTACATATTGCTTTTAACCAAAAATGTAACTTCGTAACCTATCATTCACCGATGCCATCTACAGAATTTATTCGCTCAGATATGGATGATTATACATGGGAATATTTTATTAATAGTGTTATGGATACAGGGAGGAGCGGTTACTTTCTTGAAAATCCACAAAGACAGCAAATGACAACACTTGTTGCTGGTGAAGCAACGGGAGAGTTGGTTGGAGGTAATTTAACATTAGTAACCGCATCGCTTGGTACACCTTATGAAATCGATACTAAGGGGAAAATCTTATTTTTAGAAGATATAGACGAGAGCGAACAGCGTGTAGACAGGATGCTTACACAGTTAAAACTAGCGGGGAAGCTTGACGATGTTGCAGGTCTATTGTTGGGTGCGTGGACGGATTGCGGTCCAGAAAATCCAAGTCAGCCCGAGCAAAGTTTATCGTTACCAACAATTTTTAAAGAAGTTTTAGAACCACTTCATAAACCTGTATTAATGGATCTTACTTGTGGTCACTGCTTACCAACGATGACATTGCCATTAGGTCGAACAATTAGCTTTAATACAGAGACACAAGCTATTAAAGTCGTGGAGTAGAAGATATATGGAGCGGGAAATTAGGCAAATGCTTCAAAAAAGCCCCTATAAAGTGCATTTATTTGTGAAAGATGCCGAGACAAATCACTACTTTATTGGTGAGCGACTGGATGATGCCTTTTCAAGTGCTAGTTTGATTAAGGTGCCAATATTACTTGCGGTGTTGGATGATTTAGAATGTAACAATGGCTCATTAGATAGAGTAATTACAATTTCGCCTGAAAGCTGGGTTGATTTTAGTGTAATTAGTGAACAACGACTAGATTCGATTACCATATACGAACTATTAGTATGGATGATTGTGACAAGTGATAATACAGCGACTAATGTGCTGATTGATCTTATTGGTATGGACACATTAAATAAATATTTTCGTCAAATTGGTCTAAAGCAAACCAAAATACAACGAAAAATGATGGATTTTGAACGACTTGCTAAAAGCTTTGATAATATGACGACCGCACGAGATATGGCGCATATTTTTACTCGTATTTATCGAACAGAATTATTAACACCCTCATTTAGTTCGCTAGTCATTGAAATCTTGAGCCGTCAGCGTGTCTATGACTCTCTAAAACGTTATTTAGTAGACGATGTGAAAATGGCTCATAAAACAGGGGGTCTTGATACGGTCGATCATGATGTAGGGATTATTTACAGCGACACAAAGGATTATATAATCGGTGTTTTCGTCACTGAGGTTACTGATAATACAGATGCTAAACAACTAATCGGTCGCATCTCAAAAGTTGTGTATGAGCATTTAGTAAAAAAGTGAGGAGAGGCTTTATGGATGCTATTGTCACTGTAATGATTGCCAATTTACATGCAAAACCGAATGCAGCATCTGAGCTTATTGATGAGGTTCTATATGGGATGCCCGTACAAATACTAAAAGAATTAGAAGATGACTGGGTACGTGTTCAAACGGCCTATCGTTATGAAGGGTATTGTCAGAAAAAACATTTGTTTATTGATGATACAATAACAAGGGCTTGGTTGGATGATGCAACTTACGTGATACACCAAAGCTTTGCTGATATTTTACAAGAACCGCTAATTCAAAGTGCGAAAATAATGACACTTGTTAGAGGTTCAATTTTACGCATAATCCCTAATGAGGGACTAGATGCAGAATGGGCAACGGTACAATTAGCGACAGGGGAAACAGGTTATCTACGAAAAAAATGGCTTCAAGAAAAGGTTGCAGAGTATAGTCTATCAGAGCAAAAAATGCGAGAACAAGTAGTCCAAACAGCACTTGGTTATTTAGCAACACCATACCGTTGGGGAGGGAAATCACCACATGGTATTGATTGCTCTGGTCTTTGTTCGATGGCCTATATGCTAAATGGGGTTCAAATTTACCGAGATGCCCAAATTGTCGAGGGCTTTCCTATAAAGGAGATTTCATTTGATCATATTCAAAAAGGAGATTTATTGTATTTTCCAGGGCATATTGCGATGTATTTAGGTGATAGTCAATATGTGCACGCATCAATTGGGGGGAATGAGGTCAATATTAACAGTCTAGATGAGCAACACCCGCTATTTCGTAATGATTTAACGACATCAACGATTACAGCGGTGGGGAGCTTATTTGTAGCTAAAAAAGATTAAAGTTTTTTAAAGGCATCTATATGAGGAGGGTCAATATTTTTTAGTAAAGCTTATTAGTTCGGGAAGCAAAATCAATATAGAGACAGACATTAATCAATTTGTTAGTAGATTAATGCCTGTTTTTTTACGCATAGATTTATTTAGTTGCATCTCTAATTGTTCACAAGATTTTTTATAGATTGTTCAATTAGATTTGTTAAAGTTTCTATCCCTTTTTGTTCCAAATGGACACCGTCTGGGGCAAAATATTCTTGATGGTCTAGGGCAGCAGAATGCCAATCAATTAATGTGATATTGTCATGCTCTTGAGCTTTTTTTAAGAGCGTATTATTTACTTTTCCCTCCCATGAACGTGGAACGCGTGTATTCACTAAATAAATATCAGCATTCGAAAAAGCTTCCAGCAACGTGTCAATTTGATTATTCGTAAAATAACCATTTGTCCCTAGTTGAATAATGACAGCTTTTTCTGGACTGTTGAAATGGGCATAACGAGGAACCAAATCGACAGCTTGGGAAACTTGACGGCCAATTTTAGCATCAATGGTAATGCTAGGGTAAATAGTTGATAAACTTTTAGCAATGTCTATCATCACTGAATCTCCAATTGCTAATATACCAGTATATGATTCGTTCACAGGGTTTTCACTTGAATCATTTTTCCCCGACTCTATATTATCGTCAACACTCGTTTCAACTTTTTCTGGAGATTCCTGATCTTTTGCAGAGGTCTGTTCTTCAGGATTTATCTCTACTTTTGTTGGAGGTACTTCTGTTGAATCTTGTTTCGCTTCTCCTACAACACCTGTAATTCCTGTGAAAAATAGTAGAAGGAGTAGAGGAATCAGGACAGTGGATGTTTTCCTAATATATGAAAAACTCTTCCAATTAGTAATATTTACAGCAAGATGCTTCCGATAATATGATCGGAAACCTTGTTTATGGATCGGCTTTTCAATAAAACGATATGATAGTTCCGTAATTATTAATATAAGCACTAGTTGTAAACCGACACGCCAGTATACTGGATTACCTATTTCGTGAACAGGTGTACTTAATACCATAATAGGATAATGCCAAAGATAGATACCGTAAGACCTTGAGCCAATCCAGCAAAGAGGCTTCAAAGAAAGTAATTTCCCTAAAAAGCTACTTGGGTGACAAACACATGCTATTAATACCGCAGCGTTTATACAAAGAAGGAACATGCCCCCCCTGTAAAGAAAAGGTTGATATTCATCCACAAAAAAAATACTTAGAATGAAGATACTAAAGGAAATTAAACCTATACTATTCAGCTTACGAACATGCTCAGTAGAAAGTTTTTTTGACGAAAGTCTTTTCATTGGCCAAACTAAAGCTAACCAACAGCCTATCAGTAGTTCAAATGAGCGGGTATCTGTGCCGTAGTAGACACGACTTGGATCGGCTCCAGGCTGATACAGTATATTCATGAGAATTGCTGAACACAATGCACCTAAAAAGACGATTTTTGAAAATTTGCTGGGCTTTTTAAAGATATGTAGTCCAATGATCAGAAGAATCGGCCAGATAATATAAAATTGTTCTTCAATAGCTAATGACCATAAATTTTTCAAAGGGGAAGGAGAGCCGAAACTATCAAAATAAGAGAGTTCGTGAAAAATGAACCACCAATTACTTGAATAAAGAATAGAAGAGATTGCATCTCCGCGCAAAGTATTTAGAAGTTCCTTATTGAATAACATTACCCACACGAAAGTAATTAAAATCATTACATATGCAGCTGGAAGTAAACGTCGGAAGCGTTTTATCCAAAATTGACGCAAACTAACCGTTAATTGATTTCCTTCATCAGGTAAAATAGTGGAAGTTATTAAGTAACCTGATAAAACAAAAAAGATATCCACTCCTAAGAACCCTCCGCTGGCCCAACTGAAGTTAAAATGGTAAGCAATTACAGCAAGTACTGCTAATGCTCGAATCCCATCTAATCCAGGGATATAATGTTGATTGAATGTTTTGCCTAGCATAAAACTTCCTCCAATAATCTATGAAAAGTAATTCTTGTTAACCTGTGAAATTATTAGATAATTGCTAATATCATCTCCATTTATTTCGCTTTTTTGATTCTTACTTAGACAAAGACGTATTAAATACCTAAAAAGTTTAGATTTGAATGAATTTAATAAGTAGCATATTTAGTAACGGGTTCTGTTTTCGAGTACAAAACTCTAAAAAACAATAAAAAACGGATATCAAATCGAATTAATAAAGTTACTTTATAGAAAGTTCTATAACGATGCGAATACATAATCTTTTTTCCGCTCGAATTAGTTAACGTGTTAATTTAAATGGCAAGGAACTATATTCAACTCCCACGAATGAACGTAATAATCTTTCATTTTCTGTGGTGTAGCGTAGATTTTACGCGACATGGATGGCTAACGAAGCAGTTTAGTTCAATAAGAAAAATAGAGATCAGAAGGAAAAAAATACATAAATGGAGAAAGTATCTGTTAAAGATATAGGAAGGAGTCGATAGAATGAGCGAAAAGTTGCTAAGGGTAGGAACTACTTATATTACAGTAACTAATGTAGAAAATTCTTATGAATGGTATGTAAACAAATTGGGGGCAGAGTTAAGCTATAAAGACGAAGACAAAGCAATTCTTAATTTTGCAAACCAAAGTATTTTTCTTGTTAAATCTAAAGAGAGTCAAAGTTCTAACTTTTATGATTGTTATGGTGTAGAACGTTTTTCTATAACATTTGAAGTTAATGGACTAACTGCATTAGAGGCAATTCATAGAGATTTTATCGATAAAGAAATAAGAGTTGGAGAAATTGAAAACAGAGGACACTCTGGAAGGAACTTTGTTTTCTTTGATTTAGATGGTAATAAATTTGATGTGTGGAGTGAATTAAGTCCATTTTTCAAAGAAAAATATCTTATCACGAAATAGAAAAAACTATTTTTTTTGAATTAACGGGGGCTTTAATTGAAGAGCATTGAGTTGCGTAGGCAGCTCTTCTTTCTTTGTTGAACTAACCAGGCAGGATAGTTAAGTAAGAATGATATGTGAATCTACTGGTGAATAAAGTATTTTATATACACAAAGAGAAAGGAGGCTTGAAAATGAAATCAATAGTTATAGGTAATGTTATATTTACTGGCATTGTTGCATTATTTATTTCTTGGTTTTTTGCAGAAGGGGCGTTAGGTGAATCTGATACTTTGACGCCAGAATTCTTTTTAGTCATACCAGTATGGGCTTTTGGGGCACTGTTGATGTGGAGATTCGTTTCCAAAGACAAATTAGAAAATACTTCTTATTATAAAATTATATTGAGCAATTCTCTGCTTTGGTTAACTATCCCTTTAGGTTTAATGTTTGCGTTTGAATTTATATAAGAATATTAGAAGAAAGATAAAGAATAAAGCTGTTTTCTTATTGAACTAATGGTGTGCTCTAGTTAAATTTTGATTCACGAAATATCAAACTAAGTTGTACAAAAAGGTACTGCGAATTGCAGTACCTTTTTGTATGCTAATTAATTGTCTTTTTAACCTGCGATTTTGCTTTTTGTACTTCAAAACAGAACCCGTTACATATTTAGGTAATTTTTTTACCTGCTAACTTAGGATTAGATGGGTGCTTCTTTAATAAGAAAACCAGGTGCTGTATGTAGTTGAGGTTACTAAAGATGTAGTTCAAAATACTTGTAGAATAAAACCAAAGATTCTATTGAATGGTGTATGAAGACTAATTAAATAACTGTTGTGGAATTAATCGGAATTATATCTCAAGGAGTGTTCTTTAATAAAATGCACTATGTGGGGTTTGTTTTTATCGTAAGAATTTGTAAATGGTTGTTTTAAGATTATGAGGTGGACATATATGCGGATATTCTCGACGTTTTTTATAGGATTTCTAATATCTTAAATCTTGATGGGTGTAGAAATAGCCCAGGACAAAATGAAGGCGGTTATTTAAGTAAACAACAAGTGTTGATATTAGATCCAGATGCGGACATCTTTGTCTACGATGATTGGGTCTATAAAACAGGTGTGGATTGGATTGAAGATGAAGAGTTAACAATAGAGGAACAAATAGGGGAAATAGCTGAGGGAATGGCTACTGTTTTGCCAGTTGGTGCGAAAATATTTGTACGAAATGAAAGAAAGGATATTCTGATTGTTGCGTACAATGGAAAAGACAAAAGGTATTTAGTTCAACTTGGTGAATAAAAACGATTACGTAACATAAATGTAACAAGTGGCACTGACATGGGAGTCGTTTTTTACTAAAACATATAGTAGTTCAAAAAACTATATATTAGAATATTGAGAGTGTCTGATTATGATGAAACCGTAAAGATAGGAAGTCCGGAAAATAGGGAGGCTCTACCATGAACATTATTGAAATTAATAAATTGACGAAAACTTATGGGAATGCAAGAGGGATTGTTGATGTTAGTTTTGACGTAAAAGAGGGAGAGATTTTTGGTTTTATTGGACCAAATGGCGCTGGTAAATCAACGACCATTCGTACATTGTTATCTCTGATTCATCCGACAAGCGGAAATGCCAAAATATTTGGGAAGGACTGTATTGAGTTCGCACCCGAGATTGCCAAGGACATTGGTTATTTGCCTTCCGAAGTGTTCTATTATGACAATATGAAAGTGATCGATTTACTCAAATACTCTGCCAGTTTTTATAAAAAAGATTGCCGGTCAAGAATGAATGAATTGGTTGGAATTATGGAACTGGATACAACGAAAAAAATTGATGACCTGTCGTTAGGCAATAAAAAGAAGGTAGGCATTGTGCAAGGGCTACTCCATGAACCAAAACTAATCATCCTTGATGAACCAACGAGCGGACTTGATCCATTAATGCAACAAAGGTTTTTTGATTTGCTAATTGAAGAAAATAAAAAAGGAGCTACGATTCTTTTTTCCTCTCATATATTAAGTGAAGTTCAACGGTTATGTGATCGAGTGGCGATAATTAAAGAAGGGAAAATTGTCACTGTTGAAAAGATTAGTAACTTACAAGAAAACAATTATAAAAAAATTAAAATTGAAACGAAAAATGCAGTTAATCAGGATTTCTTTACTATCGCCGGTGTCAATAATCTGAACGTCGAAGAAGGCATGGTGAGCTTTATTTTTAAAGGTGATATTAACACCGTGATGAAAAAGATAGCCGAGATTGAAATTTTGAATATATGGATAGAGGAACCGGATTTAGAGGAGATCTTTATGCATTACTATGAAAGAGAGGACTAAAAGTGATGAATATTTTTATTCACGAGCTGAAGGCTTATCGAAAATCAACGTTTGTTTGGACGATTTCTTTAATCGCCGTAGTCGTCTTGTTCATGTCTATGTTTCCTTCTATCTCAAAAGAAATCGTGGAATTTACTAAACTGTTAGAAGGTTTTCCAGAGCCCGTAAGAAAAGCATTAGGTCTTGAAATTGAAAGTTTCGGTTCAATATTAGGTTTCTATTCTTATATGTTTTTATATTTAACGCTTTGCGGGGCTATTCAGGCAATGCATATTGGTACGTCAATCGTCTCCAAGGAAGTACGTGATAAAACAGCGGATTTTCTGTTAACGAAACCTATATCACGTACAACAATATTAACCGCTAAGCTTTGGGCAGCACTGACTACATTAGTAATTACAAATGTAGTGTTTTTTATTGGTGCGAGTATCATGGTAGCGCAGGTGAGTACGGAATCTTATAGTGTTAAAAGCTTTTTGATGATCTCCATGACATTATTTTTTACGCAGCTTATTTTTTTATCGTTAGGCATTGTTGTATCTATCATTTTTCCGAAAATTAAGTCTGTCTTGACCGTATCTCTTGGAACTGTTTTTACTTTTTTCATCATTGGCTTATTAGTGTCAACGACCGATGATGATATAAAACGATATTTAACACCATTTAAATATTTTGATTCAGCGTATATCATAGAAAATTCTAGCTATGAAATCTCCTTTATGCTCACCGGGGTTGGTATTATTGTCATTTCATTAATTGCTAGCTTTATCATTTATACGAAAAAGGATATTTAAATCCAGCATAGGGGGATTTAGTATGAATATATTTTTGAGAGAAATGATTGCTTATCGGAAATCGTTAATCATTTGGAGTATCGGCGTGATTATCTTAATTGTCTCTGGTATGGCTAAATTTGAGGGGATGGTATCTTCTGGTCAGTCGATGAATGAGATTATGACGGCCATGCCGAAGTCTCTGCAGGCGATAATGGGGACAGGAACACTGGATGTATCGACGGTGAATGGCTATTTTGGTGTACTATATATTTATTTGTTACTTATGGCGACAATCCATGCTGCAATGCTTGGAGCTACAATTATTGCGAAAGAAGAACGAGATAAAACTGCAGAGTTCCTATTTGTTAAACCGATCTCTAGAAGTAAGATTATTTCTTATAAATTGATAGTGGCTTCGGTGAATATTTTACTATTTAATGTCGTAGCAGCGGTTTCATCTATTTTTTTAGTTGGAAAATACAATGAAGGTGAGTCAGTGACTGGTGATATTATTAACGCCATGTTAGGAATGCTTCTGTTACAGGTATTATTTTTGCTCATCGGTTCAACCATAGCTGCAGTCAGTAAAAGGCCAAAGATAGCAGTATCTTTATCTACAGGAATCATTTTGGTGACTTATATAGTATCGATTGCCATTGATTTAAACGAAAAACTAGCATTCATGAAATACTTAACGCCGTTTAAATATTTTGAAGCAAAAGTTGTGATGAATGGAGAAGGGTTAGATGTACTTTTTGTTCTGTTAACACTAAGTTTAATTGTAGTTTTGTTAATGATTACCTTTGTATTTTATCGTAAGAGAGATTTGAATGTGTAATGTTTTTTGACTTTGGTTATATTGGCTTAACTGAATATGAGTTCCAGTTTGCTTGGGAATGGCAGGCGCAACTTTTAACAGCCCAATCAAGAGCAATTAGCGAGTTACGTACTTCAATCAACCACTTTATTAAATTAGCTGATGAAGCTGACGAACGTCGCTTGAAGTTAGAGCAGATGCAACTGTCTATTGATAAAACGAAAGTTGAGATTGATAAGATTGGTTCTGATGAACAGACAGGCCCAATAGAGATTAAAATTGTTGGCAAGAAACGCGACTAATTTTATGCATGAAATCATGGGAAATAAAAATTTGAAGCGCCTGTAAAGCTTGATAAATCAACGATGTATAAAATCATGCCTAATCAATAAAAACAGAAGTTTTAGATACGTTGATATAACAGCGTTTGAGATTTTCAGAACTTCCTAAAATTAGAATTATGTTAACTTAAAACGAATAGCTTATACACGAAATTGAGGTCGATTTAAATAGCAGAAATCGACCTTTGGTGACTAATTTAAATTATTTTAATTAATTTGATTGAGGAACTAAAAGTAGTTCCACCACAAGTAGTGAACCTTGCACCGCCTACATTCCTTAATTGAACAGTACCCCCTGCCGGAATGGGTACAATTGCCCCTCCTGAAATTGGTATGCATTCAAAACGATCACCTTCGTTGTTGATAGCACCAAATCTTGTAAGAATTGGATTGACTTCAATATCATTTACGAAAATCGCTACAACTATTATGTTAGGTAGAAATGATGCAAAACCTCCGGTTATAATGAAATCAATGTTATACATACCAGCCTGAGAAACTCTGATAGTAACATTATCAGGGTCTAAAGTTATTCCAGATGTTTCTCCCTTGCTGTTCCATGGTATAGCTTCATTATCGTCTAGAAATATATCACCACCACCACTCAGGAAAAAATTAGCGAATGCTGGTGGTGGGGGTTGCGGTGGTGGTTCTTGGGGTAGAGGAATTTCACATTCCTCTACCGCTTTTATTACTCTTGATGGAATACCACATTTTTTACAACGCTCGCATGAACAATTTTTTTTACATGGATTCAAAAAAAATCCTCCTTTCCTACTTTCTAATTATTACTATTTTATTTAAATTAGTCTTACTTGTTTGTATGATTGTTGGTATATGACTGATGATTTATGACTTGGCAGTAAGTAATACTATTTAATCCATGAAGAGAGTGGAGTATATGACAACAGAAATAGCGAAAGAAGTAAATCCATATATCGAAGATTTTCTTTTCGACTGGCGTTGTAAAACTCAACTGCTTGTCGGTGGGTATGGTTCTTCGAAATCCTACCATTGTAGCACTAAAGATACTTTTAAAGTTGTTAGAAGAAAAACGTACAGCTCTTGTAGTTCGTGAAGTTTACGATACGCATAGAGACAGTACGTTTTCTTTGTTTACGGAAATTATCGAGGACTAAGGGCTATCTGGAAAGGTAAAGACAAGTTCGTCACCTATGACAGTGAAGTTCCCAAATGGCTTTAAGATAATCTTCCGAGGTATGGATAAACCTGAAAAGCTAAAATCCATCAACAGCATTTCGCTGATTTGGTTAGAGGAATGTAGCGAGATTAAGTACGCAGGGTTTAAGGAGTTACTTGGCCGTTTACGACATCCAACACTTGACCTGTTTATTATTCTCTCAACTAATCCAGTATCAAAAGGGAATTGGGTGTACAAGCATTTCTTTAAAAATGAGATGGAAGAGTATTTTGTACTGGAAGACGAGGAGCTTTATAAGCTACGGACTATTATTGTCAATAACACGTACTATCACCACTCAACTGCTGACGATAATCTTTTTTTACCTGATAGCTATCTTGACCAGGTAGATGAGATGGAAGCGTATGATCCCGATCTTTACAGGATTGCACGTAAAGGGCGTTTTGGCGTAAACGGAAAATTAGTGCTACCGCAGTTTAAAGTTAAGCCTCACGACCAGGTAATGGACGAGATAGCACTAATTCGAAAACCAATACGTAAAAACGGAATGGACTTTGGCTTTGTCGATTCTTACAATGCTGTTTTGCGCATGGTAGTCGACCATGTAAAGAAATGGTTGTACATCTACTGGTTGCTTGGAATGAGTGCCATGCTACAGGATAAGTCGCATAAAATTGATGTTCACGAATACATTTTCTAAAACTAATTGATTCTTAAAATAATGCCCACCTTGTCATTCAGGTGGGCATTATTTCATGATTTTATTAAAAAGCACTATGGTGCTCTCGACGTTGTAGTTCTTTTCTGATTTCATTCGTCCAAATTCCTTCTTCCAATTGATTGGCGATGTCGACTAATATTTCGATATCCTGAAAAGAGTATTTCCTTATTCCTGTTTTAGATCTTTCCGGGAAAAGTAATTTGCGAGTTTCATAATAGCGAATTTGTCGTTCGGATAGTCCTGTTAACTC
This sequence comes from Lysinibacillus sp. NPDC096418, assembly GCF_044762775.1. Taxonomy (NCBI): domain Bacteria; kingdom Bacillati; phylum Bacillota; class Bacilli; order Caryophanales; family Bacillaceae; genus Lysinibacillus; species Lysinibacillus sp. NPDC096418. The sequence goes on along the minus strand of NZ_JBIWEY010000008.1, from coordinate 92,134 downwards.
TCTCACAGTTCCAATTGAAATTACTTTTTTGTCTTTATAAGAAATATCACTACAAGTCATGCTAAAATCACCATCTTTCTAGTAAATTCGATAGTATTATTATTTCTTTTTATCTAATATTTTATGACTGATAGAACAATAAAATACATGATTGTGTAAAAAATATTAACGCTAAATTCGGTAAAGTTCGACAATTGGCGATTGTTTCCTGAGTGGAAACGAAAGTGTGTCAGAACAGCTGACAAGGTTGCTGTTTTTTTGCAGTTTTAGAAATATACTTACTATGAATCTAGTTGTAAAACTGGAGAGAGAAAAAATAGGGGGTATACTATGAATCTAAAAAAATCTTTTGCTTTACTTTCAGCAAGTATATTAAGTATTGGAATTTTGGCGGCCTGTTCTTCAGACACTCCTGATTCCTCGGATTCAACGAAAGATGTTCCAAAAGACGGCACAACTGTCATCAAAATTGCGACTCAATCACCTTTATCAGGTGGATCGGCGATTACTGGTGAATCCATTCGATTAGGTGCCCAGCTGAAATTAGAAGAAGAAGTGGAGAAGTTTAAAGAGCTAGGCTATACACTTCAGCTTGAAACGTATGATGATCAATCAGATCCGAAAAAGGGTGTTTCAAATGCCAATATAATCGGTGCAGATGAATCTATTTTGGCTGTAGTCGGACATTACAACTCTGGAGTAGCGATTCCGTCATCAGAAGTGTATGACAAATACAAACTAGCCATGATAACACCGGGAGCGACAGCGGTTGATGTAACAGAACGTGGTTTAAAAACGGTTAACCGTATTGTTGAAAGGGATGATGGACAAGGTCCTGCAGCAGCAAAATATGCGGTTGAAACTTTAGGTGCTAAGAAAATTTTTATCATTCAAGATAAAACGGCTTTCGGTACAGGGGTTGCTGAAGCATTCAGAGGAGCAGCTGAGAAATTAGGAGCTGAAATTGTTGGGTTCGAAGGAATTACAGTAGGTGAGAAAGATTTCAACGGTGTAGTAAACCAAGTATTATCTAAAAAACCAGATGTAGTATACTTCGGTGGCATCTATTCTGAAGCTGGTATCATCATAAAACAAGCTCGGGCAAAAGGTATTGATGTACCGTTCATGGGTGCTGACGGAATGGACTCGTCAGGTTTAGTTGATATTGCAGGAGATGCAGTGAAAAATACATTTATTACATCTGTAGCAGGGGATAGTACTGCAACTGAAACAGGTAAAAAATTCGTAGAGGCTTATAAAGCGGCATTTAATAAAGAAGTAGAAGCCTTTTCAGTATACGGTTATGACACGATGGGTGTAATCCTCCAAGCAGTCGAAACAGCCATTAATGACAATGGTGGTAAGCTCCCTACAAGAGAAAAAGTAGCCGAAGCGATTCGAGGGACAAAGGACTATCAAGGTGCACTGACAAACGTTACATTTGATGAAAAAGGCGATAACGTAAACGCAAAAATTTATTTATATAAATTTGATGAAGCGGTATATCCAGGTGTTCTAGAGGGTGAAGTTTCCCCATAATAGGCAGATTTAATCGGGGTGTTGAGATATTATTTTTTCTCAACACTTTTTCTATAGTATTTAAGAAAGGCAGTATTTCTCATGCATTTAGACGAGGTGCATCTTTCTGGCTCATCATTAAAAGTAGGGGATGACACTTGTTTAGCGTATACCATGTATATAAGTTGATTGGAGTGGAGGCTAGGCGACTCCTTGGGGCTCATCGGACGCCCCCAGGAAAGCGCCTAGCTGGAACGGAAATCAACCCCACATTATGGTGATGAGCCAACTTTCTAACAGATGAATGTGAAGGAGGTTTACTATGTTTACAGAAATGATACAGACATTACCTCAAGTGCTAATTGATGGCCTGACGTTGGGGGCAGTGTATGCGGTTGTAGCCCTTGGTTATACAATGGTATACGGCATTTTACAATTAATTAATTTTGCACATGGCGAAGTTTTTATGACAGGTGCATTTATTGGTACAGCATTCTTTATTTTTCTAATGGGGATGAGTTGGATAACGGCGGTTCCTCATTTACTTGTTTTAATCATAGTGTTAGTTCTAACGGCTAGTCTGACAGGATTGATGGGCATGGGGATCGAACGAGTTGCTTATCGTCCACTGCGAAAGGCACCAAGGCTTATCCCGCTTATTACGGCAATTGGTATTTCTTTTATTTTACAAGATGTCATTCGTTTTATCGCAGAATTATCATCGGGTAACTATATCGTGACAGGACCTTCTTTATTTACTGAACAAATCACGTTAAAAGCATCATCCGTTTCAAGTATGTTTAATGATGCTAGTTTCAAATCGTCTTTTATCATTGTCCTTGTGATTGCGGTTATATTAATGGTTTCATTGGATTTCTTTATCAATAAAACGAAATATGGAATTGCAATGCGAGCGGTAGCACTAGACCGCGATACAGCATCACTTATGTCGATTAATGTAAATAAAATGATCTCTTTAACATTTTTTATCGGTTCAGCTTTAGGTGGAGCGACAGGTGTGTTATTTGCCGTTCAATATGGAACAATAGATCCGTTTATTGGTTTTATTTTAGGTATGAAAGCATTCATCGCAGCAGTTCTAGGTGGAATCGGTAACATTCGTGGTGCGATGTTTGGAGGCATGCTACTAGGAGTGTTGGAAATGTTTGCTGCGGCGAATTTATCACTTATTACAGCTGGGATATTTGGCGCTGAATATAAAGATGTTTTCGCATTTGCAATCTTGATTGTAGTACTTATCTTCAAGCCAGAAGGTTTATTAGGTAAACCTGTGGCAGAGAAAGTGTAGGTGATGGTAATGAAAGAAAAGTGGTCATTATTTGCACAAAATAAATGGGCACAAGCCCTATTATTCACGTTATTTGTAATTGTGACATCAGCAGCATTATATTTTTCCCAAAAATCAGTTATTGCCTTTTTGTTATTATTGTCTTCCTTATTAATACTTCATTATATGAAGTTGAAGAAATTAACGAAATGGGTAGTGGCGGGTGGTTTATTGTTTATTCTTATTCCTTTTGCCTCGAGTGGTGGACCAGCATTCCAATCATACATGGACGTAGCCACAATGGTTGGTATTTATATTTCGATGGCATTAGGACTGAATATCGTAGTCGGTATGGCGGGACTACTTGATTTAGGTTTCGTTGCATTCTTTGCGGTGGGTGCCTATTCATATAGTATTTTTGCAACTAAACAAGCATCGAATTTTATGCCATTTGGAACATTTCCTCTGGGGGGGGAAAGCTTTTGGGCGTTCTTAATTATTGGAGGGATCGTTGCAGCTATAGCGGGTGTTCTCATCGGGATTCCAGTGCTTCGGGTGAAGGGTGATTACTTAGCGATTGTTACGTTAGGATTTGGTGAGATTATTCGAATTTTATTCAACAACGCCGACCGCCCAGTAAATATTACAGGTGGTGCAATGGGGATTGCATCCGTTACGCCTCCTAAAATATTTGGAGTAGAACTCATTTTTCCAAACCAGTTTTACTTTGTTACACTTGTCATCTTATTATTTACGCTTTTTGCCGTTATTAGACTTGAGCATTCAAAGTTAGGTCGATCATGGAAGGCTGTTCGAGAAAATGAAATTGCTGCACAAGCAATGGGCATTCCACTTGTGAAAACGAAATTAATGGCCTTTGCACTGGGTGCTTCATTTTCTGGCATGATGGGTGTTGTATTTGCAGCAAAACAGGCTTTCATCGATCCGACAAGTTTTACTTTAATGGAGTCCTTTACAATTTTAGTAATGGTTGTACTTGGAGGTATGGGCAGTGTGCCTGGTGTTATTCTTGGTGCAGCCGTAGTGACCATTTTAAATTTACAAGTATTAACGGAATTAACGAACTGGATAAATCAGCTTAACTTTAATGGAACTATCTCGATTCCCGCTGCACTTTCTCCATCGAAAATGCAGAAATTTATATTTGGCGCTATTCTTGTAGCGTTTGCATTATATCGACCAAAAGGATTAATTCCTGCAAAAAATAAAGTCTTTGATGAAGAGAAGCTAAAAGAAGCTACTACGCAAAAGGGCCAGATACGTACTGACTAGTAAAGGACTCATTTGTAGGGGGGAAGTAAATGTCGATTTTAGAAGTGACAAATCTAACAAAAAAATTCGGTGGTCTAACAGCCAATCAGGATGTCACGATGAATGTCGAGAAAGGCTCCATAACAGCTGTAATTGGACCCAATGGAGCAGGGAAAACAACATTCTTTAATATGATAACAGGTGTTTATCAGCCGACTTCAGGTGACATTAAGCTAGAAGGAAAATCAGTAGTCGGGATAAAGGCTGATGAGGTATCAAAAAGAGGGATTTCGAGAACCTTTCAAAATATCAGATTATTCAGTGAAATGTCAGTTCTTGAAAATGTACTTGTAGGTATGCATACACAATTAAAAACAAATTTATTTGGTATTTTCTTGAATTTACCGGGAACAAAAAAAGAAGAGGTGGATGCTGAAGTGGAAGCATACCGTTTATTAAAGCATTTCGATTTGGCTCATCTATTAAATGAAAAAGCGAATAACTTAAGCTATGGTGCACAAAGAAAACTTGAAATTGCTCGTGCTTTAGCGACAAAACCAAAATTAATTTTATTGGATGAACCTGCAGCAGGGATGAATCCAAAAGAAACAAAGGAATTAACCGAAGTGATTAAGAGAATGGGCGCTGAATTTGATGTTTCGGTGTTGTTAATTGAACATGATATGAAATTAGTAATGGAAATATCAGAGCATATTATTGTACTAGACCATGGAGAAAAAATCGCAGAAGGAAATCCAGAAGAGATACGAACGAATCCTAAAGTAATTGAAGCTTATTTAGGTTCTGGTGCCGTTCATGGACCAGCTTCTACTCAACCGGTTTAAGGGAGTGAAAACGTAGATGACGATACTGCAAATAAATAATATCGAAACATATTACGGTGGCATACAAGCATTAAGAGGGATTAGTATGGATGTGGAAAAAGGAGAGATTGTTACTTTAATAGGGAGTAATGGAGCTGGAAAATCCACAACTTTAAAATCGATAAGTGGGTTGGAAAAAGTCAAAGTGGGCTCCATTTTTTATAAGGAACAGGAAATTACAAACAAGCAAGCGCACCAAACAACATTGCTAGGCATGGCACATGTGCCAGAGGGACGGAAGATTTTTTCAACGTTGACAGTAAAAGAAAATTTATTAATGGGTGCCTTTTCGGTGAGCAAAAAAAGTGCCATTGAAGAGCGTATGGAAATGGTGTATGGCCTTTTTCCAATACTTAAGAAGCGGATTGATCAAAAGGGAGGTACGATGAGCGGTGGTGAACAACAAATGCTAGCCATTGGACGTGCACTGATGATGAAGCCAGATTTATTAATGCTGGATGAACCGTCAATGGGGTTAGCACCAATTATTGTGGAACAAATTTTTGATATTATTCGAAAGTTGAATCAGGAAGGAATAACGATTCTACTAGTAGAACAAAATGCGTATCAAGCATTGAGTATTGCACATAGGGGCTATGTAATTCAAAACGGTGAGATTGTGTTAAGTGGAAAAGGTTCGGATCTCATTGAAAACGATGAGATAAGAGAAGCGTATTTAGCGTAACTGCTACAAAATTGAACAAGAGGCTTTCTTTAAAAAATGCCTCGTAAAATAGGGGATGTCCAATAAGTTTCTTTAAGCAGAACACCTGCCTTTCTATATTGTAAAAAAAACAGAATATTATTTTTGTATTTAGGACATCCCCTATTTTGTGTTAATCATTATTAGGAACTTTAAAAAGTACATACTTACCAGTCCACCTTTCTGTTGTAACGATTAATTGTCTCCCATTTTTCTCAAAACTCAAGACACTTCCATTTTTATCTTTGAAAGCCCATCCTTTTTTACTGATCATCTCTTTGATTTTTTTATCACCTTCTAAAATACCATTATTGTTACTCCTCGTAACATACCAAGTCCAATTATCTTCTTTAGACAGCATCGCTATATCCTCATTTGAATCACGTAGTTTATGTAAAATATCCTTTGCTGATAAATGCTCAATAGGTGATTGAGGATAATACAGTTTGTTTGCAAAGATATAGGTACCCGCGACTAAAAGTATTGCAACTAACCCTGAGATTATTTTTTTCACATACTACCTCCTTGAATGAATAGTCAGTATATTTCTCTTCGTCAGTTATTCCTAAAAACCTTTATATCTATTAACTTAAGCAATATAGATTACATATATGAACATAAAGCGATGGGGGAAAAAATATAATAAAATTTGGAAGTGTAAAGCATCTACGCGGGTCTATCATTTAAATAGGGCATATATTGTTTTATTATCGTTTTGTTGATTAACAAAAAAATGGGGGGTTACATGTTGCGCAATTTATATTATGGAGTTGCTAGGTCATTCACAGTCGAAGGCCTGGAAAGTAATATTAAGGGGAGCCTTTACAATGATTCAATTTGAGAATGTCACTAAAAAATATGAAAGTGATCAGATTGCGGTGAATTCGATTAATCTTGAAATTAATAAAGGTGAATTTTTTGTCATTATTGGACCAAGTGGATGTGGAAAGACGACATTACTGAAAATGATAAACCGTTTAATTCAATTGACTGAGGGCACTATTCGAATTAATGGAAAGAGAATAAGTGATTATAATATCCATGAGTTGCGCTGGAATATCGGCTACGTGCTACAACAAATTGCACTGTTTCCACATATGACGATTGAAGAGAATATATCCATTGTGCCTGAGCTGAAAAAGTGGCGCCATGAAGATATCCAGAAGCGGGTTCGGCAACTATTGGAGATGGTTGGACTTGATGCGGTGAAATATAGCAGGCGAAAACCAATAGAGCTTTCTGGTGGGGAACAACAACGAGTGGGTGTTCTTCGTGCATTAGCAGCCAATCCCGAGATAATTATAATGGATGAGCCGTTTAGTGCACTTGATCCGCTCAGTCGGACGAAATTACAAGATGACCTTCTGGAGCTTCAACGAGCGATACAAAAGACCATTGTTTTTGTTTCACATGATATACAAGAGGCATTGAAATTAGGTGATCGAATATGTGTGATGAAGGATGGCGAAATTGTGCAAATTGGTACGCCCCAAGAAATCCTACAAAATCCTGTAAATGATTTTGTTAAAGAATTTATTGGCGTTAATGAACACTCTTTAAATGGATTCAAGATAAAGCATTCGAGTGAACCGATTTTTTCTAAAGAATCCCTAGAAAGAGGGGATTCGAATGACTAATTTTTTGGATGTTTTTAACGAACGAAAAGGACAACTATTAGTCTCTTTACTAGATCATATTCAAATTTCATTTATTGCATTATTTTTTGCGGTTGTCATTGCAATTCCTTTAGGCATCTTTTTAACGAATAAGAAGAAAATTGCGGATAGTATTATTGGCATCAGTGCTGTTTTGCAAACGATTCCTTCATTGGCTCTACTAGGTTTGTTAATTCCGCTGTTTGGTATTGGCAAGGTACCAGCGATTATAGCATTAGTTGTTTATGCACTATTACCGATTTTACGAAATACATTCACTGGAATAAATGAGGTGGATGCATCTCTGAAGGAAGCTGCTACTGCTATGGGGATGAATACGTGGAAAAGGCTAGTGAAGGTGGAACTGCCACTTGCGATGCCTATCATTATGGCAGGGATTAGGACAGCTATGGTCTTAATAGTGGGGACAGCAACACTCGCTGCACTAATTGGTGCAGGGGGGTTAGGGGATATTATTTTACTTGGTATTGATCGTAATAATCCTTCTCTCATTGTTTTAGGCGCTGTACCTGCTGCGTGTTTAGCATTAGTGTTTGATTTTTTACTGAAAAAGTTAGAATCATTATCCTTTAAAAAAACGGTCACAGTGTTAAGTGTTATTAGTGTTGCAACGTTATTAATGATCCTTTTACCGTTAGTGAATCTTGAGGAAAAAGAAGAAATTGTGATTGCAGGGAAACTTGGTTCAGAGCCAGAAATACTTATTAATATGTATAAATTGCTGATTGAAAATGAAACTGACTTAACTGTTCAATTAAAGCCTGGTCTCGGAAAAACTTCTTTTGTTTTTAATGCGCTAAAATCAGGGAGTGTTGATATTTATCCAGAATTTACAGGAACAGCAATTTCTGAATTTTTAAAAGAAGAAGCCGTAAATAATAATGAAGAGGATGTTTACAAGCAGGCCAAGGCAGGGATGATAGAGAAATTCGACATGTTGATGCTTAGTCCGATGAAGTATAACAATACTTACGCGCTAGCTGTTTCTAAAGAGATGGCGGAGACTCATCATTTGGAAAGTATTTCGGACATTAAGGCCATTCAAGAGTCGATAAAAGCAGGTTTTACACTGGAGTTTAATGATCGAGAGGATGGTTATATAGGTATTCAAAAGTTATATGGAATTACGCTCGCCCATATAAAGACTATGGAGCCGAAGCTAAGATATCAAGCAATGAATTCAGGAGATATACAATTATTAGATGCTTACTCGACAGACAGTGAAATACGACAATATAATTTAACCGTGCTAGCAGACGACCAGCAACTATTCCCACCTTACCAAGGCGCCCCGTTAGTAAGAGCAGAAACATTAGAGAAGTACCCCGAAATAGAACAAGCATTAAATAAACTAGCAAATCTAATAACGGATGATGAAATGCGTGAAATGAATTATCAAGTGAACGTAGAAGGGAAAAACATTATTGATGTAGCTCGGGAGTTTTTAGAGGAAGCTGGATTGTTATAAATGATGAAACTTATACTTTTAGGAGAGCCGTTTTCTATATTAAATTATCGAAATATAGTGTTGCATGTCCTGCTATATAAATGAAACAGTATTGTTTTCATAATTGATAAGGCGGAATACTATTTAAATTGATGTATCTTTAATAGTTGAACAAAATATAATATTGCAATCGTTGTGGTTAAACTTTATAATGTTCAAAATACAATGAAGAGAAGAGTAAATGTGAGGAGTCTTTCCAGAGAGCTCGGGTAGGTGAAAGCGAGTAGGACGAATCAGATTGAAGCAAGTCTTGGAGTAGCGTATAGGATTTCATTTGAATGATGATACGACGGGGTCTCCCGTTATAGAGAAACAGTATGTTTGTACTGATTGAGGCGATAGATAGTGATATCTACGCGAAAAAAGGGTGGCAACACGTGTCGTATAGTCGATTCCGTCCCTAAGATGAATAATCTTAGGGATGGAATTTTTTTATTGTCCTAATATGGAAAGGGGTAAACTATATGACACATGGAAAAATACAATTATTAAGTAGTATGTTAATAGCCAATATTGGCGAGTGGGTTTATTTTATTGCACTCAATTTAATCGTACTAGAGTTAACAGATTCTCCTTTTGCGGTAAGTATATTATATTTGTTAATACCAATTGCTATTTTAATAACAAATAGCTGGGCAGGAACATTTATTGATCGGATGAATGTCAAAAGGTTACTTATAGCTTTAGATATTCTACGTGCTTCTTTAGTTCTAGTTCTTGTTTTTACTACGAATATATTTTTAATTTATAGCTTCTCCCTTGTCATTCATATGTGCGTTGCAATCTACTCAAACGCATCCTTTGTCTACATGACTAAATTTATTGATAAAGCTGAACAGCAACGATTTAATGCATGGAAAAATGTTGTGCAATCTTCAGGTTTTATTTTAGGCCCAAGTATTGCTGGAGGGCTATTTTTCATCGGCAGTCCACAGTTGGCTATTTTGATAAATAGTGTTGCATTAGTTTTTTCAGCGCTCTTACTTTTTGGATTACCAGATGTAAAAATTATGCAGAAACAAGGGGAGATAGTATCGATAGATGTAGTGAAAAATGATTGGCGGGTGGTTTTCTCATTTGCTAGAAAAGCTTATATATTTAGTTTAGTTTATATATTAAATAGTATTTTTATTGTTTTTATGACTGTTTTAGATTCTCTTGAAGCTTCATTTGCAATAAGGTCATTAAATTTTAGTGAATCTGAGTACGGATTATTAGTAAGTATCGCGGGTATTGGTTTCATACTCGGTTCGTTATTTAATACAAAATGGCAATTTCGGCCTATTTATTGTCTAAAATATGGTGCTGTGATGACAACAGTTGGTTATTTGATTTTTGGTATATCGAACGAGTGGTGGATGGCATCTTGTGGATTTTTCATCATATCTTTTGCCAATGCATTTGTGAATATCGGATTTTTAACGTATATTCAGCAAGTGTTACCAACAGATATCCTAGGTAGGTTTTCAAGTATTTTCGCTTTAATTGAGGCAAGTTGCTCCATTATATTCATTCTACTTTTTGGTCTACTGACTAATTTACTTTCAATAAGAATAATTATTTTATTTGGTGTAGCAATGCTATTTGTTATCGTAATAGCTATCTTTTTCGTATTTAATAATGATAATTAGAATTTAAGGTTTAAACAATAGTCGCATATAGAAGGTGGAGATTTTAAATAGTATAGAAGGATCTAATCTAAGTCTAATACTTTGGTAGCAGCAACCTAATAATAAGTGGGGATTTGTGTCTAAGGTGTCTTACAATGTTGATATGAAGGAATGGATGTTGAGGGAGAAACATTTAAAGTACAGAGGTTTACACTGAACTAAATCATAAACTATCTGAACGCGCCATATTTTGCATCGGTTTATAGAACCATAAATGAGAAGGCTCCTGCTTGAAAAAAAGCTGGAGCCAAGTGACTGAAAAGTGATTTAGATGTTTGAATATTATCCACCACACTATTTAAACATTGGTCAACAATCTCTAACTAAATTTTGATGTTAAGCCGCTTTTTTACTATTCTTTTTCTTAGCTTTTTTGTTCGAAACTTTCTTTTCCACTTTTTTCTTAGCTAACTTTTTCTCGAGCTTCTTTTTGTCTGCTTTTTTCTTAGCTTTCTTTTCTAGTACCTCTTCTTTAACTTTGTTTTTCTTGATTTTTTTTGCCATGTTATATTCACTCCTAATCTATATTGACTTTCTTTGTAAATAGAATGTCTATATACTAGGTTATACCAACCATAACTGGAATGCAAATATAATTAATGTAATATTTTTACAATTATTCATTTTAGGTGGTTTTTTCGGGTTTCCTGGATCAAAATATCGCCCAATGTTCATTTTTTACAAGCTTAATCGTTCTAGCAATATCTAAAAATAAATAAAGAACAACCGTATAGATAAATACTCCGCACATGGAGAAGAATGCTTGTAAGTTAGAGTTAATAAGGGATTCACCACTGTGGGTTTTAAAATGATCATCTGCCACATTAGAGCTCAACCAGGGTAAATATTAATAAGATAAAAACAAATGTGGATTTTTTATGAAAAATCAATCTTATCAAAGTATTCATAAAAATTAATGTGACTATTTTTGGGTGCTGTTGTTCATTTAGTAAGCTTTACTTCCTTGAAATGGGTCTAAAAAGAACAGTAAAAGTCAACTGTAAATTAGCAGTATTACCTATTATCAGGATACCTAATTTCCAATTTGTGTTGCAGTTGTTAGAGGTATATCGAACAAAGGGGGAGAGATGTGGCGAAAATTAAAGAGAATACTTCAAAATGGCTAAAAATGAATAGAGGATATAGAGATCTTTTATCAGAGCATTATCAAAAAGAAGACAGATTCCATCAAAGGAGACGTTACTATTTGAAAAAAACAATAGTAACTGTTTTCAACTTGTCTTTTATTGGTATTGGAATCTGGTTATTTTATTTGAGAACTATTTATATGGGTGTAAATTCTACTTTTAATAGTGGGCCGACGTTTATAATTATAGGCATAGTATTAACGATAGTGGGTTTTAAAAAAGATAAGAATACGCAACGAAGAATATTTGTCATATTCCCGATTGGCATTGCTATTATTTTGGCATTAATTATTAGCGAAATTCCAAATATCACTTATAAAGAAGCGCAAAAGATAATTGAAGAGGAAACCAGCGAATCAATTTTAAACCCTCCTAAAAATGAAAAAGCAGGTCAATTTGGTGTGTATTACATTTACACAGAAAAAGGGAGCTATGTTGTTAGTTCTGAAAATGGAACATTTGCAAAAAGAGGAATAAAAAGTAAAGAGAGCTAGACTCTCTTTACTTTTTTGACTGTATTACATTTCTTCTAAAATACCCTTAATTAACCCGACAAATTGTTCTCTAACTTTAGCCGCCACTTCAATAACTTCATCATGTGCTAATGGCTGATCTAAAATGCCACTTGCCATATTTGTCATACAAGAAATGCCAAGTACTTTCATGTTTCCATGAATAGCCACAATTGCTTCTGGAACTGTTGACATACCTGCAGCATCAGCGCCCATTGTACGCATCATACGGATTTCAGCTGGCGTTTCATAAACTGGTCCACTAGACCAAGCATAAACCCCTTCTTTTAAACTAAAGTTTTGCTCTTTAGCGACTTTAGTAGCAATATTACGTAATTCAAGATTATAAACTTGAGAAGCATCAGGGAAACGAGTTCCTAATTCATCATTATTTGGTCCGATTAATGGATTTGAACCAACCAAATTAATATGATCCGTAATTAACATTAAATCTCCAGGGGTATAACTTGTATTAATAGCACCTGCAGCATTTGTAACGATTAGGTTTTCAACACCTAACGCCTTCATAACACGTACTGGGAAAGTTACATCAGATAATGAAAAGCCCTCATAATAATGGAAACGACCTTTCATAGCTACTACTGTCTTACCTTTTAATTCCCCGATTACTAATTCGTTTGCATGACCAATTGCTTCAGACTTTGCAAAGTGTGGAATCTCGCTATAAGGAATTTTGACAGGGTTTTCAATTTCATCAGCAAGTGAACCTAAACCTGATCCTAAAATCAAACCAATCGAAGGACGATATTTTGTCTTGCTCATGATGAAATCTTTAGTTTCTGAAATATCTTGTAATTTGTGCATTAATAATGCCTCCTTAAATGATCGTTACTTGAACTAATTTGCTACTAGTCAAAAAGTTGAAGTATGAATTTTTATTGTAGGATTAGTGTTTCTCAATACTTCACCAATAGAAGTTTAATTGATTTTATTACCAATGTAAATAGAACAAAATTTGGAATGTCAATACTTAAAAAAACGAAAATTATTATGAATTTTGCTTAAATTCAGTCAGGTTAGTCCTTTGTAATGTTTGTGAAATTTGAATATTTTTAACGGATTTGAAAATCGAGTTGACCAACTTAATGTGGCCTTTCTACTTATACCTTATACCAAGAAATCGGTGTGATTTTTAGTTTATATAATATGTTCATTAATAAAATTTTCCTGTTTTGATTGACCTTACCCTAACAGGAGACTCTATATTAAAAGTACCACATAACAGGAGGTGATTAGTATGCTTTCAATTGGGGAGTTCTCAAAAATCTCGCATCTAACTCTGAAAACGCTGCGCTACTACGATGAAATTGGTCTTCTCAAGCCTGCTTTTACAGACGCTAAGACCGGCTATCGTTACTATAATACTCCACAAGTAGAAACAGCATTATTGATCTCACGTTTAAAAACATATTTATTTTCACTTGAAGAAATAAAGGTTATTTTAATGAATTGGCACGATGTAGATTTTTTTCAGACAAAAATGAAAACCAAACAAGAAAATCTAACGCAACAGATTACTTATTATTCTTCTCTATTAAAGAAATTAGAACTTGATATTCAACTTTTAGAAGAAGAGAGAAGCATCATGGATTATCTAGACCAAATTGACATTAAGCTTGTCGATCATCTACCATTCAATATTTTATCGCAGAGAAAACAAATTAATATCTCTAATTTTTTACGACATTTTAATGAATTGTTTAGTAAAGTAGTTTTCGAAAAATTAACACCTGTAGCTAAACCGCTTGCTATTTTTCATAGTACTTCATATGTACCAGAAAATTATGACGTAGAAATTGCGATTCCCATTGTAGAAGCCACAAATGAAACAATAGTTTTTAACCCTGGTCTTTGTGCAAGGGCTACGCTAATTGGTTCATATGATGAATTACCTTCGATTCATGCAAAGTTACATGCATGGATTGAAGAAAATCATTATAAACTGAATGGTGCTCCATTTGAAGTTTATCAAACGGACCCTCATACGACATTAGAGGAACATAATATTATAGAAATATATTTCCCGATAAAATAAATACAAGAAGGAGCATATCACCATGTATGGTATACACAAACCAACTATAAAAGAAAAAATATTGATTTTTTGTGCTGAAATTATATATTTAATCATCGCATATTATTTACTGTTCATCGTATATGAAAAATCAGCCATTTCAATCGGGCTTTTTATCGCATTAATCATTACAACAGTTAGACTAACAGCTATGATGTTTATTTGGCTGCCTAGAGGAATTGGTTGGCAAGAGGCCATCATGAACAGTGCAGCTTTTGGAATTTATTATTTAGGCTTCCCCATTTTATTAATAATCGGTAAACAAGAGCCAAACATAATAGTACTGATTATGGGCTGGGTCTTGTTTTTAGTAGGCAGTATATTAAATACTGCATCAGAATTGCTTAGAAAACCTTTTAAAGACAATCCAGCAAATAAAGGGAAGTTGTATACAGGCGGGCTATTTAAACATGCCATTCATATTAATTATCTTGGAGATTGCCTTTGGGTACTAGGTTTAGCGCTAATATCTAATAATATTTATAGCTTACTGATTCCTCTTTTTCTATTATTAGTATTTGTTTTTGGTTATATTCCAAAATCCGATGACTATTTACAAACTAAATATGGAGAACAATTTACAGCATACAAAAAGAAAACAAAAAAATTAATTCCGTTTATTTGGTGAATCATCTTGGTTTTACTTGAAGATTAACTCTGTTTTTATGTTTCCCTCAACAAACTATTAGAAAACAGCTACTTTCAATAGGGAAGGTAGCTGTTTAGTGCTGTTAATCTATGCGACGATTTCCTTTTTTTTCGTAACAATCCATAAAATCGAATGGACAACGACGATATAGATTATTAATAGTGTAGTACTTTCAATAAAAGATATTTCATTCATTGTATCCGTTAAATTCAGTGGCAAAAAATCGCGAATGAAGCGATTCTCTCTAAAAATAGAAGACAAAATAGATAAACCAATCGTCGAGAGTAATACGCCAATTGAACCGAAACGGAGTGCAATCACGGCTGCTAATGAGATAAAGAGGATGGCAAACAACATGATTAATAATAGGTTTTGCAATAATAATTGGTAGTCACTCAAAGTACCAGCAAAGTGTATTTGCTCAGGTTGAAAGATGAAATAAATCGCAAGCATGGCAAGAACAGATACACTCAAAAGGATACTTATTGCAATTGACATGACTAATATTTTACTCCACATCAATCTCCATTTACTATGACTATGCAAAAAATACGTAGTCAAACTCCGATGGTCGACTTCTTTTCCAAATGTATTCCAGCAAAGAATAGCTAAAATAATGCCAATTAAGCCAAGATGTTGACTCATGCTAAAAATTGAACCCACTATATTGTTTAACGAGAGTTCCATACGCTGACCGGATTCAATCTTTATAAAAGAACCTTCTGCGGACAACTGATACATAAAAAAGCTGGTAATACCAATTAGAATAATACCTGCAATATAAAAATCCCATCGGAATAATAATTTTCTAAGCTCAACCTTCAGTTCACGTAGCATAGAGAATGTCCTCCTTAAAGAGTTGTTGTAAGTCAATCTCTTCTGTTGCAAGTAAATCATGCGTAATTTTTCCCTGACTCAAGAATAGAATACGGTCAACAAGAGGCTCAAGCTCTGCTAGTTGATGACTTGATAGTAAAACAGTTGTGCCTTTTGAGACCATGGACTTTAAAATATTTTGGAGTTGCCCGATGCCAAGGGGATCTAAGCCGACAAAGGGTTCATCGAGCATTAAAAATTTTGGCTTGCCGATGAGAGCTGCAGCTAAACCGAGTCGTTGCTTCATGCCAAAAGAATAGTGGCTTACTTTCTTTTTCCCAGCTTGTTCAAGGCCCACTTGTTTTAGGATCTCAGCAATATTAACTAACGTTTCGCCACGTAAAATAGCCATTTGTTTTAAAAATTCTTGGCCAGTAAGATAGTTTGGAATTGCTGGTTCTAGTAAAATCCCAACTTGATTGAAAAGACGATGCCACTCTGAAAAAGGGGCATGTTGAAGAAGTTGTACGTTTCCAGATTCCTCTTTTAGTAAACCTGAAATTATTTTCATCAGGGTACTTTTCCCAGCTCCATTCGCTCCAAGTAGTCCGACAATTGTGCCTTGTTCCAGGGTGAATGTAATGTCTTGTAAGACAACTTGCCCTTTGAAGCATTTCGAAACCTGTTCAATTTTTAAAATTTGTTTATTCATAATGACCTCCTTATTTGTATTATCCGGATACGCTTTACTATAAAGTCTGAATTAAAATAAATCAATAAAAATTTAACGATAAACATTAATTAATTATTGAAAAGGATAAAACTAAGTGTATAATAAATGGTAAGAGAGGAGATGTTTTTATGGATCAATCAATTCAAAATAAAGAATTTATATTTTTAACCAAAGGACTACGTGCAATTTTCACGTTTATTATGGTAGTGGCGATATTTGGTGTTGTCATCATGGGGTGTGTACTTGCCGGGGCAATGATTGTACCTGAGCAGACCGTTAACAGCATAATCGATAAAGGGACGATATCAGCTGCCGTTAACTTTAATGGGATGGAAATTGTATTAGCAGATCAAGAAGCAAATAATATTCGATATGTAAAACAGGATGTCGTAAAATTAATAGCTGTTGCTACTATCTACATGGGGATATTATTATTTATAGTGGTGCAAGTGAGAAGATTATTAGGTAGTTTGAGTGGTGGTGATATTTTCACCAAAGCCAATAGCAAAAAAATTGAGTGGATTGCCTACAGTATTCTTTTGTTAAGCTTGACAGTAGGGGTGTTTCACACGTACATTTCATATACAATAGGTCACCTCGTCCATTTGGATACCCTATTACTAAGTACCGATTGGGTAGCGGGGGTAAATTATCAATTTAGCGGTATTAATTGGACATTATTATTTACGGGCTTAATCATTTGGACGATTGCACGTATATTCCGATATGGTGCTTTTTTACAAGATGAGTACGATGCAACAGTTTAGGAAGTGAAGAAATGACAATTATTATTCGATTAGATCGGATGCTAGCCGATCGGAAAATGCAGCTAAGTGAGTTAGCAGAGAAGGTAGATGTATCAATCGTCAATCTATCTAATTTGAAAACGGGCAAGGTAAAGGCTGTTCGCTTTTCCACATTAAATGCGATTTGCAAGGCACTAGAATGCCAGCCAGGTGATATTTTAGAGTACGCTGATGATGAACAATAACAAAAGTCCCAAATAGTGATTACTATTTGGGACTTCGTTGTTTTTGTTGACTTTTAAAAGTATGAAACATAAAATAAAAAGACCGTCTGGACGGTTTTATTTGTGGAGATGTCGATAAAAATTTGAATGAGTTCGATAAATTGAAAAATATGTCTGATAACCTAGAAAAGACCTCCGTTTGAAGGGAATAACTAGTATTGTCGCAAGAGAGGGTGAATGATGTGTCTTCAAAAGCAAGTCAAAAACGAGCACTAATTATTCATACAGCAATCCGACTTATACAAGAAAATGATTTGAACTCTTTGACACTAGAAGGTGTCGCAGGGAAGGCTGGGATTAGTAAAGGGGGGCTACTTTATTATTTTAAGACGAAAGACGCCCTTCAATCAGCCATTGCAGAAACAATCATGGAAGAGGTTATGGAATCCTATAAAGCAATAGCAAGCCAAGAGCAAGGTGCTGGTAGATTAACGAGGGGTTTTATAGTTGGCTCTAGGAAGGACTTAATGGAAGGGGCCCGTTTGAATATTGCCATTCAAATTATGCAAAATGAGTATACAAAAATGACCGACGACTATGAATGCTTCCTAGAGGACTTGATGAACGATGGGCTTGAAGAATCTAGTGTGCATTTGATTCGTTTAACGATTGATGGATTGTATTATTCGAAGTTATTAAATATTGCACCTGTTTCTGAAGAAATAGCAGAACAGGTCTTTGAACAATTATTAGAGATGACAAGAAAGGACAATGTTTCATGAGTATTTGGGTTTTTCTTATGATTTCGATTGTTGCAGAAGTTTTTGCGAGTTCGATGTTGAAACTGACAAATGGATTTAAACGCGTGCTGCCAACGCTTGGTGTTGTTGTTGGATATGGTACTGCTTTCTACTTCTTATCCTTAACGCTGCAATCATTAGCGATTGGCACAGTATATGCTATATGGGCAGGGTTAGGTACAGCCTTAACTGCGGTTGTCGGAGTCATTTTTTATAAAGAACATTTTAATGTGAAAAAGTTCTTAGGGATTGCCATGATTATTGTTGGCGTGGTCGTTCTCAATCTTGCTGGCGGTGCACATTAAGGAGGAATTTAAGGGATGAAAGGATATGTATTTTTAGCAATATCAATTGTTAGTGAAGTATTGGCGACAATGATGCTTAAACTTTCAGATGGTTTTTCAGTAATCGCTCCTTCAATAGGTGTCGCTATCGGTTATGGAGTTTCGTTTTATTGTTTGTCCTTATGTTTAAAGACGGTACCTTTAAGTCTTGCATATGCCATTTGGTCAGGTGTAGGAACCGTGTTAACTGTCATTGTGGGAATCGTCTTGTGGGGAGATGTTTTTAATCTTTATTCAGCAATAGGGATCTCCCTTATTATCGGGGGCGTTGTTCTCTTGAATCATGGCAATCAAAATGAGGCAACTTCATAAAAAATCGAATAGAAAAAAACGTCCAAAATCTCGATGAATTTGGACGTTTTTGTTTAATTGATAGAATCCATAAACTTATACACACGAATTGAACATAATACGGTAATAAAAAGGACTAGATAGCTAATAGGCGTGCCATATAAAAATCGTGCAACAATTGCTTGCCTAGGTGCATCAAGAAGTAGTTCAGTCATTGTTACAAATACAGGCAGTAAAATAATGATCGTAAAGACAGTTTGATAAATGCTAATCTTTTTTCTTCGATGTTTTTGTGTGAAATGCACAATCAGCAATGCGATAAGATGTAATGCTGTAAGATTAGCAACTCCTTGCAACAGAATGCTAGGAAGTGTTTGATGAATTGCTAGAAATGAGCCAGTGAATAGAGCTGCGATAAGTAATGAATAGATAATAGCCCTCATCTTGATTCCTCCTTAGTAAGGTAAAATAACACCGGCACTAACATAATGGACGATATCATTTTCTAAGTAGGGTAAAACTTCCTCAAGTGTACCTGTTAACACGACACCACCGACTTTTAAAGAATGGCCATCAACATCGCCAATTGTTGCTTTTAAAAGCTCTGCCTCATACATTTTTTCATGATTGCGAATGTTTAAGCCTGTTGTGTCTTTATCTCGTGTCTCCATCTTTTTTCGTAAAATGTTGAGTGCTTCTTTTTCATCGTGCGCATACATATCTACTTGATCTAAAAAGGATTCGGCAGAATGAAAGGGTTCGTTGGTGATAACTGGGTTATTAAGAATTTGGAAGCCGTAAGCACTATCACCAGAGACTAATCCATAATTCATTTTCGGCATTTTCGAAAGATCGACATTTGTTTCTTGTTGCTGTTCAGCCAGTTGCTTTTCCCATTTTCGCGCTTCTTTTTTCTGCTCATCTATAGATTCAAGTAATCCATTTTGAAGTATCCATGCCCATTGTGCTGTTGGGAATTTGGATGCCATTTCATCAATTGTTAATTCTTTTGTAAAAGACAGGCCTACCTCGACACTATAAAAGGGAGGTAAAGTTTTTAAATAATCTAGGTCATCTTCTATTTTAGATTCAGTATACGGATAAAATTTTAGTACCCGCTGATTATTACGGTAACCATTGCTAGAATGACTGTTGTTTACAGGTGCCTTTGTTCCTAAAATGGTATAAAAATGCTCCCTGATTCCCCAGTTAACTTCATGACCATTGACATTTTTGTATATAGGTGATTTTGTGTTACCAGCTAAAAAGAAATGATCGTAACTCGTGCTGTTAACTTGTAAATTCGCACCAGTAAATGTGCTTTCTAGATAATTTAGAGTGGATTGCTTATCCATCTCCTTATACATGAAATATTGCCCCAGAGCAATAAAAGCATAGACAAGTAGAGCTATACTAACAGTTACTGAAAATGAAATTAAAATTATACGTTTTAACGACTTTCGTTTTGCAGTCCTAACTAAATTTTGAAATGTTGGATCTTCATTAAATATTGAATTTTTCTCCATAGCCACCATCCTTTTGATAAATGTCACTAAATTTTTTCTTTGCGCGCGCCAGTAGCGTTTTGATTGTTTTATCGGTAGTACCGAAAAGTACTGCAATTTCTTTTAACGATAAGTCAGCACTATATTTCAATAGTAGTAACTCCGTTTCTTTTGGTTGTAACCTGTTTAAGCATTGTTGAACAGTGGCCAATTGTTCTTTTTGTAGCACGTATTGCTCAGGTGTTTGTTCATCTAATAAATCCTGCAAGTTAAACGATAGAAAATACTGGTTGGCGTGCTTTTGCTTTTTGAGTGAATCGTAGTACTTATTAATAGCGACTCGATACAACCAAGCCTCTGCGTATTTTGCGTCAATGCCATCTATGTATTTGATGAATTGATAGGCCGTTTCTTGCAAAATATCTTCTGCATCCTGTGTATTCGCGCCCATTTTCAGTAAAGTAAACTGAATGGTCCTTAGTTTTTCCTGTAATTGCTTGCCAAATTTCTCATTCATATCAACCCTCCTACTTAGATAACGATTAACCTAGAAAAAGGTAAACAATAAATTTACATATTTTTACCGTAATTTTTCTAAATAATTACGCGGCGCAAAAAAGCGCCATATTCATTAGCCATACATATTATAACGAGAAAGGTCTCGAATAAATATTTTTGGTATTGTTCCTATGTATACGAATCGTTTAATTGGATTAGAGGAAAGGGAGTTGAGCGTGGAAAGGGGAAGTAAATATTGTTTATATGAAGCGCTATGCGATTTAATAGCACTCCAGGATTTGATATCAAATTATCAATCTAAATATTTTGGTCAATACCTTGTGGAGGTTATTGGGGGAGATACGATTCCTTTATTATTAATAAAAAACAAAGGCGATCTTTTTAAATCATTAGATAAAACACTGCAATTTGAGACAGTGTTTTTTCGTATAGAATCTATCGATAAAGAAAGCTGCTGTGTGACGGTATCGTTATTACGTGGTATCGATCATGAGGGGCATCTTACAAATACAATAGTAGATGTTGTGAGATTAGAAAGAACAACATCTAAAAGGACCATTGAATTATGCGATATCGTAGCTATTCAACGTTTAAGTCCAGACTTGTTAAAAAACAACATCATTATTGAGCCTAAATGGTAATGAGGGACTAATGGAACCTACTAAAATAACAGCAAAACTAGAGCATCTGTCCATATACAGAATGCATTGGCTGAATGTAATAGAAAGATTCGAATGAAAGGAAGGTCAATGAATGGTGATTATTGGAATGTTGCACCACCGTCTAGATCCTAAAACAGTGATTAAATCTTTTGCATATGCAGCCGTTGCAAGAGCAGAAGGCGCTCAATTTTTTTACTTTACACCGAAGAATGTAAACTTTGAGGGCCGTACTATAAGAGGGCAAGTATATGAAGAGGGGCAATGGCAAGA
Organism: Lysinibacillus sp. NPDC096418; assembly: GCF_044762775.1. Taxonomy (NCBI): domain Bacteria; kingdom Bacillati; phylum Bacillota; class Bacilli; order Caryophanales; family Bacillaceae; genus Lysinibacillus; species Lysinibacillus sp. NPDC096418. Next base: position 70,302 of record NZ_JBIWEY010000008.1, on the reverse strand, counting down.
AAAAGTTATGCCTTTTCCTGATGTGGTTTATAATGCGGGGAGCCCTGAAAAACTAGCCGCATCAAAAGAAATTATTGAAAAGTTGAAAAAGGAAGTACCCTTTACAACACATTCTATAGGTAATAAATGGAATGTTTCGGAACGATTAAAAGAAGCAAAAGAATTTGCCAACTATTTAATTCCTTCAGAAATCATGAGTAACGTCGAGGCATTTCACAAGTATATTACAACTTACAATAAAGTCGTGTTTAAACCGATTGATGGAAGAAAAGGAAAGGAAATTTATTTTGTTTCGAAAATAGGCACTTCTTTTGAGGTCAGGAAGGATACTGAAATTAATGTTTACTCGAAACCGAAGTTAGATAAACTATTATATGAGCAAATTTCTACAGGAACGTTGATCATGCAACCATATATTCAATCAAAGATGAAAACAGGTCAAGTCTATGATTTTCGTCTCCATGTACAAAAAAATGGGGAGGGGAAATGGATTGTAACAACGATTTATCCACGAATTGCGCCGAAAGGTTCCATAATACCTAATATAAATAATGGTGGTTTTACGCAATATTTAGATCCATTCTTGGAGCTAGAGTTTAAAGAAGAAGCCTATAATATTCGGCGTATGCTAGAGCATTTTTCATTATCATTAGCGCAACATTTAGATGAACTTCAAATGGTTCAATTTGGAGAGGTTATTGATGAAATTGGTATAGACGTAGGCTTAGATGAGCATCAAAAGATTTGGATCTATGAAGTAAATTGGCGTCCTGGTTGTCCACCTGCATTTTACTTAGAATTAGATGTCGTTGTTCATACCATTCGATATGCCAAATATCTAGCAGAAAACCAAGAACTAATAAAAAATGAGATTATGGAACGAAAAAACAAATTTTTAAGCGCAAGACCTATCATCGCCATTACCGGAAGTGCAGGAAAAACGACAACTAAGGCATTTCTTGCATCTATTCTATCTGAGAAATGGAATGTGTTTGAGTCAAAAGACTATTGGAATACAACAGAACATACCAAACTACATGCTGAAGAGATTAATGAATCCCATGATGCAGTTGTTCTTGAATACGGGATGGCTTATCCTGGGGTCATTACAAATCACTGTAGTATCATTAAGCCAAATATCAGTATCGTGACTAATATTGGTCTTGCACATGTGGGGAACTTTGATGGTGATATTCAAAAAGTGGCACTGGCAAAATCAGAACTAATTCATGGAATGGACCAAAAGGGATTACTTGTCATTAATAAGGATGACGATAATTCGAGGTATTTATCGATGAAGCAATTTAATGGAGAACTACTAACAGTTGGTATCCATTCTACAGCGAGTTATAGGGCGTATAGTATTCGCTATAAAGATGAAGGTATGTCTTTTAAGATGAAGCTAAAAGGGAAAGAAATTGAATTGTTCATTCCAATCTTAGGAGAACATCATGTCTACAACGCACTAAATGCGATTGCTGTTGCAGATTATCTAGGATTTAGCCCAGAAGAAATTAAGGCGGGTCTAAATTTCAAAAAACCACCAAGAAGATTAACTTTGTATCATTGCCGAGATCAAATTACGGTTATTGATGATACAGTTCACTCACATCCTCAAGGCGTACGGGCTGCTATTGATGTGCTTTCGAATATCGGAAGGAAACGAAAAATTGCTATCATCGGACAGATGCGAGAATTAGGCGATTTAAGAGAAGAAGAATATCGGAAAGTTGGCGAATATATTTATGAGCAAAACATTCATATTCTCATAACCTATGGATTTAGAACAGAAGAGATAGGAGCAGCAGCACGAGCAAGGGGAATGAATGGTTCAAATATTTATCATTTTACAGATAAAGAAGAATTAGATGCGTTATTACAGAAAATCATCCGCCAAAATGACACCATTCTCGTAAAGGGTGCTAGTAAAACAAATATGTTTGATATTGTCCAATTCCTAGATGAGACATATAGAGCATAAAGTGAAAAAACCGAAGCTACTACCCTTATGGCAGATACTTCGGTTTTTTGAATTGTAGGGAAATGCAGTGCTTTTTTTAGAAGGATTTTTAAGTATTTTAGAGAGTACTTTTGCAGATTGCGTAAGTTTATACGGCCTTCATAATGAACTTAATTTCCTTTGCAGCATTTGTGGCGTTGTTTTTAGCCTCAACTAACGTGTCGCCTTCTGCAATAACATATGCATAGCGATGACCCATGGATAATGGCGGGATTAAAAATGTTCCTTTTTTAGGCTTCACATAAACTGTTAAAACACCTTTTGAATTCGTAGCTTTTGTCTTGCCAAGCACTCTTTCTAAAATACCCTTCCTCTCAACAATTACATATTTTGTGAAGATAAACTTTCTATGCCTTGGCTCGATATGCGGTTCTTCTCCTAAAAATAATTTAAGTGTTTCTTCTACTAAACTTATTCCGAATGCGGCATATAGCATGTTGTTCATAGCGCCCCCTGAGATTCTTGGATTGATCTCAATGAGCTTCCAGCCATGTTCAGTCAACCGAAGTTCTAGATGCAGTGTACCGTTCTCTATATCAAATGCTTTGACAATTGAATGGAGTACTTCCTCAAGACCTGCTTTAAGTTCAGTCGAAACTTCTGCGAGTACACCATAACCAGTAATGATAAAACGTTGACCTTGGGTAATTTCCTGTTCAATAATCCCCATAATATGAGCTTGCCGCTTATAGACGAGTGCTTCTACTAAATATTGTGGGCCTTCAAGATATTCTTCAAGCATAATTGTTTCTCGTGGATTTTTGCTTTGAAGATATCGAAGGTGCTTTGTGAGTTGGTTTTTATTGGCAGCAAACAGTACATCTTTTGAACCTGTTGATTTTGGTGATTTGACCACTAGTGGGAATTCAATATTAGTAGGAAGTGATTCTTTAGGTTTAATCGAAAAATATTTAGGTGAGTAAGGTTGGTCTTTTAAAAAATTTCTTGTTTCCTCTTTATCTTCCATCATTTCAATGGCTTTTGACGACGTATAGTTATGACAAAATTCATCACATAAAGTAGAGGCAACGTGAACGTAAGGGTCTACAAAACTAACAATTGTTTTGATCGTTAATCCAGTATCTATCAATTTACGAATTTCTATTTTCATTTTCTTTATATTTGAAATGTCGATGGAAATCATTTTGTGAATATCTGGATAGGCCTTTCTCTGTTGTAATTGCTTTTCATTGTTTGTGAAAAGTATCGTCAAGTAACCCAATTTCTCTGCTGCCCTTATTGCTTCACGGCTTGATCCGGATTTGTTGGTGCCTATAAAAATAATTGATTTCAACTATATCTCTCCTTCAATTGGTAATTGGATTCTGCATACACATTTTATTAGTATGCGAAGAAATAGTTTTTCTCTAGATATGTATCATGTCTACATCCAATCAACTTTTAGCGAGGTACATATAGTAGAAAAGAAAGGAGAGAAATTTGATATGAAACCACTTTCGGTGAAGAAACTAACAGCAATTATTGCGGGTAAAATGGAGCAAGGGATAGATGAAGTACTTATCCAGTACGGTGCATATCGACTGAAGCAAGTAAAAAATCCAAACACCGCATTTTTTACAAGTAGGCGAATAATAGACTGGAAAAGTCTAGAAGGCTTTTCTCCTCTAGTTCTTGTAACAGATTGGAGCTATAGACAAAATGAACTCCCTAAGCATGTAATCCTCATTAAAGTAGCAAATGTGGAAGATGCATATTGGAAGTTTGTACATTTCTATCGTAGCCAATTTAATATTCCGGTCATAGCCATAACCGGTACTTCTGGAAAAACTACGACTAAGGAGATGATCAAACATATACTTTCAGCTAAGAAAAAGGTGACGGCAACTACTCAAAGTAGTAACTCCCGTACAGCTCATTTACAGTATTTACTCAACATTGAGGATGAAACCGAAGCAGCCGTTTTTGAAACAGCTGTTGGCTCGCCAGGTGATGTAAGTAGTGCAGGTGAATATTTCAAGCCGACAATCGGCATTATTACGAATATCGGAGCACATCACTTAGATTACTGCAAAACATTGGAGGGCTATATTCAGGCTAAAGGAGAAATGGTGAACATTATTCATCCTTCTGGTACCCTAATTCTCAATGCTGAAGATGTTAATACAAAGAAAGTTGATGTGTCGAAGTTCCGAGGAACTATTATTACAGTTGGTAAACATGCATCTTGTGAATTTAGAGCAAGTCATATTCGCTACTATCAACATGGTATGCGATTTACATTACATCACAAAAATAAGACATATGATATTTTTGTGCCGGGATTTGGGGAGCATCAAGTCTATAATGCATTAGCAGCGCTAGCAGCTGTATATGAACTAGGTGTAACGATTCCAGAAGCGGCGAAACAATTGCAATCATTCCGCCAGATGCGTATGCAATTGCAGTTATTTGAAGGCATTAATAAATCAATGGTTTTAGATGATACATGGAGTATTACGACCACTTCTTTAGAAGCGGCATTAAAGGTGTTGAGTTCACTTGGCGATGGTAAAAAAAGAATAGCAATTATTGGAGCAATGACAGATTTAGGGTCTTGGAGTGATAAAATTCACGAGCAAGCAGGGGAATTGATTCATCGCAGCAGAGTTGATGTGCTTATTACAATTGGTGAGCAAGCTCGCTTAATAGCTGATCATGCAGTTAAATTAGGTTTCAAGGGAACCGTTTACAAAAATAATAATAGTACCCTCTTGTATCGTTTATTGCGTGACAAAATAGATGAAAATACCATAGTACTCATAAAAGGAGATATGTACAGTAAGCATATGTTCGAATTAGCTGAAAAATTAAAGATAAAGCCGTTTTTTCATGCTGATTAGAAAACGAGCATGAAAGAGAAGCATACAACTTTGGAGTTGGAGCAATTTTATGTCGCTAGCAATGTAGTTGTAGGCGACAACCCTTAAAAAAATTTACAAGGACTATACTTTTTAAAAAAATCTACGTGACACTCCTAAGAAAGAGCATGAATTTTTTGTTTTTGTCTCTTCTTTAAGAGATGGTATAAGGGATGTCCAATAAGTTTCTTTGAGCAGAACAACTCCCTAATTTATATGGTGAAAGGTAGATATTCAAAGTGCTCTCAGCATATTATTTTTTCTTTTGTGTCATCTTTGCTTAATAGTAGAAACTATTGATTATTATGGGAATAAAATGTATAAATAATATTATCACTAGTTAATAATATGTTAAAGTAATTGTATTGTTAAAAAATGGATATCAAATAAAGATATAAACATAATATAATCGTAAGTTTTTCGGGCGAATTATGCATAATTAAGCATGTTTTTTACGAATCACTTCGGGTAGAATAGCAAATGAAATGCACATATAGCGTTATATTAGCGATAGGTAATATATGTTATATTTAAATTGTAATTTAAATAATGCCATTTAGACGAAATTGTGAAGTTTTATTATTAATCAGGTGTGTTAATTAGGGGAATATTGGGTTGTGTGCTACCTGTAAATTAATTGTTTTTATACTCGATATAAATAATATTACAATAAATTTAGTTGATTGTAGAAGAGGGGGCTTGCCCGCGGAAAACGGGCATTCCATAACGGAAATCAGCTTCCCGCTTTAATAGCGATGATTAAAATCAGTTAAACAACACACCTGATTATTTTTTTCACAAAGTAGACATAAGAAAGAGGTAAGTAGTATGTTTCAGTGGTTTAGTTTCAAAACAATTAGGGCAAAAATTTTAAGTGCTTTTTTTATCGTAGTATTATTAATCGCATGTTTTAATACATACAGCTATTATGTAAATAATAAAGTCATTTCTGCAGTTGAAGAGATTGTAGAAAAAGAACTGCAGATATTAACTGCAAGTGAACAGCTTGCTTCAACAATTAGTGTTCGAACAACTTCAGCAAAGAGTTATGTATTAACAGGAGATATTAAACATAAAGAAGAATTTCAACGCTATATAGAAATTGCTGAAAAAAATAATGCAGTATTAGTCGAATTGTTAGAAGCTAAGAATTTAGCAACATTGGTGGAGAAAGCAAGAGAATGGCGAAAATTTGTTCAAACAGATGTATTTGATGAGTACGATAAGGGGAATGTAGAGCAAGCCATCCAAAATTTAAATTCTATGGACGAACTTGCTACAGAGGTAAGAGTAGGCTATGAAAAACTGGCATTGGAAAGGGAAGCTAATATTAATCAATTAGGGAATGAGATGATTGCTCAATCCAAGAAGTCTACTAATGTGGGCTTATTAGTAGGAACGTTAACAACTATACTGGCAATAGTAATTGCTTTCGTTTCGGCTAGATTAATTGCAAATCCGATTAAAGCAGTAATTGAGAGACTATCAGCAATGGCAGAGGGCGATATTAGCCAACCACCACTACCAGAAAAAACGCATGATGAGATTGGGATTCTTGTAAAATCGGCAAATAAGATGAATCGCAAACTGCATGATATATTAAGTTCCATCAATGAGGTTTCTGGAAATGTCGCAGCAAATAGTGAAGAGTTAGCGCAATCTTCGGTTGAAGTTAAAACAGGCGCAGAGCAAATTGCTGTTACGATGCTTGAGTTAGCTGATGGCTCGGAATCACAGGCAAACAGTGCAAGCGACTTAGCACAAATTATTGAAAACTTTAAAGTTAATGTCCAGCAAGCAACAGATGAAGGTACTAGTTTGGAAGGGCATTCAAAAGAAGTATTACAATTAACAAAAGCTGGTCAACAGTTAATGAATTCATCAACGCAACAAATGTTTGCCATTGATCGAATCGTCCAAGAGGCAGTGTCGAAAGTTGAAGGCTTGAATACGCAATCACAGGAAATTTCAAAATTAGTATCAGTGATTGATAGTATTGCAAATCAAACAAATTTACTGGCGTTAAATGCGGCGATAGAAGCGGCAAGAGCAGGAGAACAAGGTAAAGGCTTTGCTGTAGTGGCAGATGAAGTACGCAAGCTTGCAGAACAAGTATCGTTCTCGGTGACAGATATTTCATCAATTGTGGCACGTATTCAAAATGAGACTGTCGGTGTTACATCCTCGCTTCAAACAGGCTATGAGGAAGTAAAAAAAGGAACAGTGCAAATTACCGATACGAGCGGAACATTCGAAAACATTGCAGCAGCAGTCAATAGTATGTTTAGTAATATTCAAGGTATTACTGGCAATCTACATGGAATCGCGACGACTACGGAACAAATCAATCGTTCTATCGATGAAATTGCAGCGATTTCTGAACAATCAGCGGCAGGTGTGCAGGAAACATCTGCAACAATCGAGCAAACAGTAGGTACGATGGAAGAAGTGGCGAATAGCACCGAACAATTAGCGATCATGGCAGAAAATCTAAATAATCAAGTACGAAAATTTAAGTTGTAAAGTGAATATGTGCGGTGATAAAGGAATGATAAATAAGACCTTTGATTTCCGCTATAAACAATAAAGCAAAAATGACAAAAGGCATTGAGAAGTCCATTCTCGATGCCTTTGTCATTATTGCTAATAAGTAGAATATAGGAATCATGTTTTGCACTTTTGAGTCGCTTCATCTCTTTTTATAAACCCGGTTAATAGAATAAGTGTATACGCCCATAAGAGCCATGAGGCAAAATAACGATCTAATTCAGTAGATAAATTTGTAAAGATACGATCAAAATAAAGTAGCACTATTGCATCTATAAGCATTCCTGGTAGTGCAACATAGATTGCTGCTTGTAGACGTTGTGCACCATTTGAAATTCTCATTAAAGAATAAATAGGGACAGTAAGTACCCAAATAAGTGGTATAACAAAAATATATGAAGCTATCATTAGCAAAGGTCTATCAAGTACGAAAAAGTACTGACCAACAATTCTAAAAATAGCACTCGCACCTAACCAAACAATAAAACCCCATAATAAAAAGAATCGCATTTGAATTCCTCCTTAACGAGTTATTTTCCTAATTGATAAAGTGTATTTAAGATTTTTTCTAATTCTTCATAAAATGAATCCACTGGGAAATCGTCGTTCATAACGACTTGCATGGCAATCCCATCTATAAGTGCATTAATAAAGATGCTCCAAGTTGCCATTGATACACCGTTAATTGGGGATTTATCCCATAACTTAGAAAGCACTTGAAATAACCTTTCATTTTCATTCGCTAAAATTTGTCCGATTTGCTCCTTAATAGGGGGCGTGTTAAAACCAAGTACGATTAATGTGAAAAACAATCGATAAAATTCTTTATTTTCATAACGGTCTTTCGCAGATAGGAATGCTGATTGAATTATTTGCTGATCACTTGCTAACAGTTCATCCCATGTGTTTTCACAAATAGATTGAATGATTTCAAGCAAAATTTGCTCCTTTGTTTTGAAATGATAATAGATGGTTCCTTGTGTCACACCAGCCTGTTCTGCAACTGCTTTCAAAGTAAACTTCTCAATACCTTTAGTTACTAAACATTGCTTGGCGGCCACTAATAAATCTACTTTTGCCACGCCAGTTGGTTTTGCCATTATATGTCCTCCATTTCTTTTAGTTAGTCAGCTAACTAACTTTAAACAAAAAAATATTGTCTTTTTATTTAAGTGTAGTTTCTGAATGTTTATTGTTCAAAGTAATAGCGGCGATACTAAACTGTAAGACACGTCTAGGTATAAATTTAGCAGCCAATAATAGTAACCCATAACGTTTACCTGGAATGGCATATGTCTTTTTCTTTTCGAGGCTTTTAAAAGCAACTTTAGCTACCTTCTCAGGTCGTACACCAACTAAATTGACTAGCTCACCAAGTTGCTTCATATCTCCATTCTTTGCGAAATTTGTTTTCGTAGGTCCAGGACAAATCGCGGTTACTGCATAATCACCTTTGTTTCGGAGTTCAGTGTTTAACGCTTCTGAAAAAGATAGTACATAGGCTTTCGTTGCTCCATACACCGCCATACTAGGTGTTGCGATAAAAGAGGAGATGGAGCCAATATTCATTATCCGACCATAGCCGTTATTCAACATATCTTGTACGAACAAGTGGGTTAACTGTGTTAGCGTTGTGATATTTAATTGAATCATGCGAAGTTGCTCTTGTGCAGATAGGTGATGAAAATGATCTTGTAAACCAGTACCTGCATTATTTACAAGTACATCGATTTGAATATTAGAAGATTGTATTTCATTATAAAGTTGCTGTGCTGCGTCTATTAGTGATAAGTCTTTCTCAATAATCATTACATCTGTTAGGTAACCGAGCTCTTGTTGTACCTCCTGTAACTTTTGATGATTACGTGCAACTAAAACAAGCTTATAGCCGTTAGTAGCAAATAGCTTAGCCAGTTCATAGCCAATACCTTCACTTGCGCCAGTAAGTAGAACTGTTCGATTTTTCATAGTCTTCTCCTTTTCGTTGAGATAACTATAATATCGGACTGTTTATCTGAATATTTAGAAATGGTAAAATGATTATATTGTTTAATAGAAAGTAATAGGGGGAGCGTAAATGCCAATCATTACAGTGCAAATGGCAAAAGGTCGAACAATTGCTCAGAAGCAGCAGTTTGTAGAAACGGTTACGAGGGAAGCTGTGCAAACATTTAATGTCAAAGAAGAATGGGTCACTGTTATTTTTGATGAATACGAAAGAGAGAACTGGGCTTCAAGTGGTGAACTACATGCTGTGAAATTTGGTGAAGGCTGTGGGAAGGAGGGAAGCGAGTAGTATATATACAAAAAGCCTTTTAAGTAACGGATCAAGAGCAATCGATAAAGTATATAGAAATCCCTTGAAATAGAGCATAAGAAAACCCAGTGAACTTTTAAATATTTAATTAGACATAAGAAATAAGAGAATATTATGTGTAGTATATGAGCATAGTATTTTCTTTTCTAATGCAATTTAGCTCATTATGAAATGTGTAGCATATTTATTAAGAACATAGTTATGATTAAGTTTATACATAATACTAAATTTATCTGAATTTTCGGAGGGTAATTCGATGAGATACATCTTCATTCATGGTTTGGGGCAAAATGCTTCAAGTTGGGAGAAAACTATATCGTTTATGGAGAAAACAACTCAAGTATCACATCTTGATTTGTTTGATCTTCTGAAAGATAAAAGACCGACTTACAACAATCTATACCTCGCTTTTTCTGAATATATGGAAGGATTTTCAGAGCCTGTCACCCTTTTAGGACTTTCTCTAGGAGCAGTTCTTGCATTGAACTACACGATTGAGCATCCTGAAAAAATTCAATCTCTGGTTTTAATGGCGCCACAATACAAAATGCCAAAACTGTTATTAAAATTTCAAAATGTTATTTTTCGGTTTATGCCAAAGTCTATTTTCCAGAAACTTGGGTCCAGCAAAAATGATTTTATTCTGTTGACAAGTTCGATGATGGAGTTAGATTTTAGTAAAGACTTAACAAGGATTCAATGCAATACTTTGGTTTTATGTGGGGAAAAAGACAAAGCGAATAGAAGGGCAGCGAAGATGGTAGCAGAGCAAATCCCAAAAGCAGAACTTCAGACAGTTATGGGTGCAGGTCATGAAATAAATGTGGACGCCCCAGAAATATTGGCGTCCATCCTCAATGAATTTTTGATAAACATTGAAGGTGAAACGATTATTTCTTAGTAACCTTACATTTATATTTTTTGATTCGTTTGTGAACATCTCATTTTTATTAATCGTGATTGTTGTTAATTAACATAAGGAATATGTTGCTTGAAGAAGAGTTTCGATTTTTAGTAACAAAACAATAAATAAAGATAGATATTAATTGGATCTATTGAAATTTAAAGCTTAAATCAGTAAGATGTGAATTTTACTCTTAAAAAATTGTTATTAAGCTAAAAAGTGGTACTAGTTAAACACAGAATTGATTCTACACATTTTATAGATTAACTTTATGCTATTGTTTTAACCGCAAGAAATCTTTAGAAAATAGCTAAAAAGAAAGAACATAACAAATTATATAATTAAGTTATGTCCTTTTCTTAATTTAGATGCGATTTATCTTGTATCTTAGTAGTGCTTTCCCTAATTTAACGACACCCACAATTAATAGGAGTAAGGGGATTAAAAATAACAAATGCCCTATCCCAGGTGCAAATAGTGTTACTGCAGACAAAGGTCCAAATAATTTAGGGAATTCTATTAAAATAAGCAATGGTATCAGTAAATGAAATACGAAAATAAGAATTCCTTTTAGAATGGTGACCTTTTCATTTTTAGGTTTTATAATTCTGTAAGTTGACCAAACAATGTAAGCAATGATCCCCAGTAAAACCAAATCAAAAATAATATATTTCATAAATGGATTGCTAGTAGGTAGGGGAGGCTCTTCATTATGGAGTAGCTTGTTAATTCCACTCGTTATAGTTTCATATTCATTAAGATTAAAATAATCCATTGAATTAATAAGCAGACTAATGCCATACTCTCCATCTAGCAGTACTCTTGAGTATGCATTTTCTGTCCATCCATTATGGGAGATTACGTCATTTACTTCCCATCCCATCGCATAGTATGTGTCATTGCTCACAAGTGATGATGGATGATGTATTGTGCTCATTGCATTCGCAGATATAATATTTTTACCTTTGAATTGACCTCCATTTAATTGTGCAATCATGTAATTTGCCATATCTTCAGCACTTGAAATGATGTAACCAGAAGCAACAGTTCCTCGATGGTTTAATTGTTCTGTACGTATTTTAAATCCAAAAACAGTTTGATAGCCCGCCGCCATTGTATTGTTGATATCTTCTTTAGGGTCCGTAAAGGTATTGACCATTTCGAGTGGTTTGAATATGTATTCATTGATATAGTCTGAATAGGATGTTTGTGTTACTTCTTCGATGACTGCACCTAGGATGTTGTAATTTAAATTTGAATATTGATATTGCTCTCCAACAGGGAAAGTTAATTTTATATTTGCTAAGTCTTTTATATGTTCTTTTACAGTTGTATCTCCATTTGAGATTGAGACTTGTCCATCATTTGTTGAAAGACCACTCGTGTGATTTAGTAAATGTTGAATCGTGATTTTTTTAGATGCTTCTTTATCTGCAAGGTGGAACCAAGGAATCACTGACTGCACAGGATCCTCTAGACTGATTTTTTCTTGTTCCACTAGTTGCATAATGGCCAGTGCAGTAAACGATTTACTAACTGATCCAATAACAACTGGCGTTTGCGGTGTCATTTCGGTTCCATCTGGGCGCGAAACACCATATCCTTGCAAGTATTCAACGTGATCGCCCTTTACGATGGCCAATGAAGCCCCTTGGATGTTAAGTCTCTCTACTTGATTTGACATGAATTCATCAATAGTAGAAAAATCGAGCTTTCTATCAATGGTCTCTTTTTCGTTTGCAAATACAACTCCATTAATACATGTCATCAGTAGTAGCATGGCGATTACGATAATGTTACCTATTACAAATTGTTTTTTTAGCATAGTTATAATTCCTTTACCTCTAAAATGTTTTTTATTCTGACTGGAATCTCGTTACATAAAATTATTCTTAAACATATTCAACACTCTCTGTTGTGAATACATACTCAATGTGGATATTTTCGGTTTATTGCTGAAAGCCGAGGATGACATTCGATTAAAGATTGATTTGAGTGAAGTACCCAGCCGGAACGAAATTCAACCTCAATTTATGGGGGGAAGATACAGGCGATGGTAAAGTAGATCCACATTACATCACCTGGACCTAGTACGATTAAATGATCATCCAAATCTCGAGTGAAAAATAAATAAATATCTTTTACAAAAATGAATGATGCAAAAAGAAAAATAAGAAAAGCTACAATGGTAATAATGAGCCTTTTACGTAATTCATCTAGGTGTTCAATTACATTTAATTCTTTATCGTTTAAATAGATGGCTTTATTTTCCATTTAGAAAACGCCACTCTCACATTAATATTGGGAAAGGTGCAGCGTAACCAGTTACATCTAATCGTTGTATTCTAACTTACCATCAATAAAAATACAAATATATCTAATTTAGGATACTACTGTAATAATTTATCTTGATTATAACAAATTAAAAAATAGTAAATGTGTCTAAATTAGGAAGTTTTTACATTTGAATGTTGTAACATGTCGTAATTATCGTAATTTAGATGCGAAAATAGTGTACTGTTATAATGTACTCGTAACTGCTATTTTTTTGAAAAAAGGGGGGGCAGAATAATGGGGAAAAGAAAAACGATTTATGAATCTACCTTAGACCAAGGTATAACAAAGCGAATCTTTTTAAAAATGTGTGCGGTACTTGCAGCAATAAACCTACACGTTAAATATAACGGTTTCGCTCCATTTACAGCTATATCATTCACAGTACCGGCAACTGCAAGCTTCCCAATCGAGCCTCTTGCATCAAAATAGCCAAAATTGGAATAGTCGTTTCAAATCCAATACCAAGAAAGATTATTTGGAGATTTAGAAAATTTAAATACGATAGAACACTTTAAAAATGAACTGCGGCATTTGTAGAAATGGGTTCAGCCTAATAAGGAAATGGGTGTCTTTGACTATCTCCCTAACTACGAAACCCGTCAATAGACGAAGTGTATGGTGCATGTGATCTGCTAGGCTATGATCCGATGTTCTTAGCGAATGAAAGAAAAGCGATTATCATTGTTGCCAATGAAGATAAAGAGAAAGTTCTTGAAGCACTTCATCAACATCCAGAGGGACAAGATGCTGTTTGTATAGGTAAAGTATCTGATACATCAAAGGGCCAATTATTATTAGAAACACCACTTGGCGTAAAACGAGCACTACATCGCTTATCAGGCATTATGTTGCCTCGTATATGTTAGCGTGTTGAAAAAAGGTTATTTAATATCTATGCTGCACAGTTAATAAAGTGTAGGATAGATTTTTTCAATATTATTCAGGGTTGCTTTCTTATCATAGTTAATAGAAAAAGGAGATATTATATGAAATTAACCGTTTTAGTAGATAATAATACTTTCATAGATCGCTATTTTTTAGGAGAACCAGGGCTTTCTTTTTTTATTGAAGAAGACGGTAAACGCATTCTTTTTGATACCGGATATTCTGAAGCTTTTATAAAGAATGCAGATAAAATGAGAATTGATTTAAGGAATCTCGATTATGTCGTCTTATCGCATGGGCACGTAGATCATACATGGGGTCTGACACATTTAATTAGACTACATATGGAAGCTAAAAATGAAGAAATAATACACAATACGCCCGCGATTATTGGACACCCATTGGTTTTTAACACTAAACTATTTGATCCTGTAGGAGAGATAGGGAGTATTATATCTCATGAAAAGTTAAGTAGACACTTTCCAATCCGATTATCTAAAGAACCTTTATGGCTAACAGATAAAGTAGTATTTCTAGGAGAAATTAAAAGGAAATTTAATTTTGAAGGAAAAGATTCTATTGGGCAAGTAATTACTGAACAAGGTAGTGTTAACGACTTTGTTAAGGATGACACAGCAATCGTTTATAAATCAACAGAAGGGTTAGTTATTATCGCTGGATGTGCACATTCGGGGATCTGTAACATTATTGAATATGCTAAAGAGGTATGTCAGGAAGAGCGAGTAGTTGATATTATCGGAGGATTTCACCTTTTAAATCCGACTAAAGAGCAGTTAGATAATACAGTTCAGTACATAAAGGATCTTAAACCAACTAAGCTTCATGCTTGTCATTGTACAGATTTATACGCAAAAATTGCTCTTTCGACAGCGGCTGATTTAGGAGAAGTTGGAGTAGGATTACAACTTTCATATTTGTAGCATCGTATTGAATTGAAGGATTTCCCGTATACTCTATAGAAATTTTAATATAAATAAATCGAAGGGGCTTGGATTATGTTTAGATTATTTTTCGAATTAATCCGGATAATTGGAATTCTAATACTTCTAGGTGGTTTGATGGGGGCTTTGGTGAAACTACTCTTCGCGATTTTTGGAATAAATGTAGATAATACCAATGGTGGATGGATAGTTGGTATTTCAATTCTTATTTTAATTTTTGTGTTATATAGAAACAAATTTCAATTTTATGGATTTTATAAAGGGCGAGAAATAGTAAAACTTCCGAAAAAAGTGACTGATTGTCTAGTTTTATGTTCGATTACAATGCTATTTATTGCTCCATTTTTCAACTAACGTAATTCGGGGCTTTGGTTGAAGAGTCGGTTTGTCAAATATATAAAAACAGAGGTGATTTCTACCCATTTGTAGGTTAACTCTGTATTTAGCAATCACTTTTAAGAAAACAGTCTTATATTAAAAGGCTTCCACTTATATCATATTCATAGTGTTGTCAGTAGGGAACTTTGATAGTACCTTTAAGTTAATACTTCCTTCATCGCATGCTCTAAATTTTATAAAATTTAGAGCATGTTTTAATGAAACCTCATTTGCACAACCTTTGTAAAAAGGATCTCCATATTGAACGTCGTTAACTTCCCAAATACAAAAAGTACAAATTATATGTGTGCCAGGTCATGAGTTTTTTCATGAAAGTTCAATTAGCGGTTGTCATAGTGTACTATAAAATCTGTTTTGATTTGTATATTTTGAGAATTTAATATTCAGCAAAGGTGTCCTATTTAAGAACCTTTATGTAAGATAGGTTTTGAGATTTGATAATATTGTATATAATTTACTTGCGGATTATATAGGAAAAGAGAGAGAAGTAAAATAAATCAGAGCCGAATAAAAAAGCGAGGGTAAGCAATGGAAAATAAAATATTAATAATTGATGATGATACTGATTTATGTTATTTATTGAAAAATTATCTGATGTTAGAAAACTATAATGTTACTATTTGTAATGATGGAGCTAGTGGAATAAAAGAAGGAATCTCTAATACATATCAACTTATAATTTTGGACATCATGCTTCCAATTATGAACGGATTTGAAGTGTTGACTACGATACGAAAGACAAGTAGTGTACCGATTTTAATGTTAACTGCTAAAGATTCAGAGGTAGATAAAGTATCTGGATTACGACTTGGTGCTGATGATTATTTGACAAAACCTTTTTTGCAGAATGAATTCATAGCGCGAGTCCAGTCACTGATCAGGCGATATACGATATTTAATGCAAAACATGAAGAGTCAGAAACACTTTCTTTTAAAGGGTTGGCCATCAATCGTCAATTAAGAATAGTGAATGTAAATGGTGATACCATCAAACTAACTGCAAAAGAATTTGATCTGCTGCTTTTTCTTGCGTCCAACAAAGGTCAGGTTTTCACAAAGGAACAAATCTATAATCATGTGTGGAAAGAGGAATATTCTTATGATGACAGTAACATTATGTCCTTTATCAGTAAGCTAAGGAGAAAAATTAAGAATACTGAACTAGAACTTGATTATATTCAAACGATACACGGTGTTGGTTATAGATTTAACCTGGGGGTGTAGGTGTGCCATATTTAGTAATTACATGCGCAGTACTAGTTATAATAGTACTCTTTCAATACCTACACATCCGAAAAACAAGGAAACAACTTCACACTATTTCTGATATACTCGATGAGGTTCTAGAGGGGAATTTAGATCGTAGATTATATGCAAATGAAAATGACAGCACAAGTGATATAGCCTATAAAATCAATGAGATTGTCATACATAACAAGAAACAATTGCTCGCGCATAATAAGTCTGAGAAGGCATATAAAGAATTAGTGACAAGCCTTTCTCATGACATTCGGACACCACTTACTTCTTTAGTAGGTTATCTAGAAGCACTTGATAGAGATTTAGTCAATTGTAACGAAAGAGATCGATACATTAAAACAGCTAAAAATAAAGCGTTAAGCCTAAGTGAATACATACAAACACTTTTCGAATGGTTGAAGCTAGAGTCAGGGGAGTGGCTCTATTCGTATGAGAAAGTAAACATATGTGAACAAAGTAGAGTAATTATTGCGGAATGGATTTTTAGATTTGAAGAATTGAAAATCGACTATCTTATTGATATTCCTAACACTGCTATACCAGTAAATCTCGATGTGAAAGTATATGAAAGAATAATGAATAATCTATTATCAAATGTACTTAAACATAGTCAAGCTACCCAGATTGGAATTTCAGTTTCTTATAATGAGCATAGTGCTATGATCAAAATTGCTGATAATGGAATAGGTATTTCAAAAGAGGATTTACCTTATATTTTAGATAGACTGTACAAGTGTGACTATTCTCGAAGTACAAGCAGTAATGGATTAGGGTTGGCAATTGTCAATGAGTTAGTCATCGCACACAATGGGCAAATCAAAGTGGAAAGTAGTTTGAATAGCGGTACAACATTTGTAATTTCACTCCCTCGTATATGACGTGGGAGTTTTTTTAAAACATACAAATAGCCAAGTATAGGCAAGGTTTTGGCAAGGTTCATAGATTATCCTATTTTTAAGGTTTGAAAGGAGCGTTAAAATGTCGAAAGAAATTATTCTAACTACAACTAATTTAACAAAAAAGTACAAGAAGCAAATTACAGTGAACAACGTTAACATCAATGTGAAAAAAGGAAGAATCTATGGACTATTAGGGAGAAATGGTGCTGGGAAAACGACTGTAATGAAAATGATTTTAGGGTTAACTTCTATTTCATCTGGAGAAGTTAGTATATTTGATCAACCAATAAAAAATAACAAAAAAACAATCTATCCTAGAATTGGTTCAATTATTGAAGTGCCAGGATTCTATTCAAATTTAACAGGTACAGAAAATCTAAAGGTCTTTGCCAGACTAAGGGGGACGATAAATCCTAATGCAATTCAGGAAGCATTAAATGTTGTCGGCTTGCCATTTAATGACAAGAAGACTTTCTCTTCCTATTCGTTAGGTATGAAACAACGTTTAGGCATTGCAAATGCATTACTGAATGATCCCGAACTATTAATTCTCGACGAGCCCACCAATGGACTTGATCCAATTGGAATTGCTGAAATAAGAATGTTTCTACAAAAGCTTTGCCATGAACAAGGTAAAACGATTGTACTTTCAAGTCATATCTTATCTGAAATTGCATTAATGGCAGATGATATTGGGATTATCCATAATGGTGTATTACTAGAGGAATGTACACTTGAAGAATTACAAAAGAAATCTGAACAGTATGTAAGTGTACAAACAACGAATATGATCGACACTGTTCACATTTTGGAATCAAAACTAAATATAACGAATTACTCAATAGAAGATGATAACTTTATCAAAATATATGACTTAGCTCATTCTGTCTCACTGATCGCTAAGGTATTAGTTGATGCAAACATTGAATTAACGCATCTTCAGTTATGTACCGATAATTTAGAGGATTATTTCAAGAAAATAACTGGAGGTGAGGGCATTGCTTAATATCCTAGCGAATGAAAGATTAAAATTAAAAAGAAATAAATTAATACCTATGTGTACGTTAATCGGGATAATGCTACCAATCGCTATGATACTTGCAGACTTATCAGCTAAAAATGCAGTTGTTTCTTCTTTTACAAGTACTGAATGGGTGAATCGATTAGTTTTACCTATCCAGGTAATTGTTTATCCGGTATTAAGTGGCTTTATAATCACTTTTCTTATCCAAAAAGAATATGTGGAACGAACAATGATAAACACACTGACGGCGCCTACTAATAGAATTAAACTTGTACTAGGCAAATACATCATATGGTCCTTATGGGGCGTCATATTAACACTATTTTTTCTGTTGATCACATACGGCGGTGTTTATCTGTTATTTGGAAAGACACAATTAATAGAAGGTCTTTATGAAATAACGGAATTATGCTTAAAAACAGGCATATTAAACTTGCTTTCTATGAGTCCAATTTTAATTATTTGCATTTTACAAAGGCATATTTTTTATCCGAGTTTGCTCTTTAGCTGCCTTGTATCAGGAATAGGATTTGTTGGGCTTTATTGGTCTGAAAGCATCCGTAACGTAATTCCTTGGTCAGCAGTTACTTCTATTACTTTTCTAGATTCAAATGTACTACTACCTTATGTGTCAATAATAGAGTGTTATATATGTGGGCTGGCTTTTAGTTTTTACTCATTTAATCGGCAAAATTTATAGTATGAATTATAAATATTTTTTGTAAGCATGAAGAATTGCCAATCTACTAGAGGCAATTTTTCACGTTTATTATCAGTTAAAGTATTTTAATCAATCTCACATGCGTAAGTTTTTCATTAAATTGGATAACAGCTTCGTCTAAATTATTGAAAAGGGTTAGATAGTCGTTTTCCAAACTTATATAAATACCGTTTAAGAAACCACAATTTTTTAGTTCCATTAGAAGTATGTCATTAATCTTTTGACCTATATAATTTTTTGATTGATGTACTTCATTCATACGCCATTCAAGTATTAAATCAGGACTGTTAAACCAACTTATTTTCTTCGATAAATCGATGCTATTCCATGTAATCGCTATTTCATTATCATAAAGGGCATTAAATTCAAGCTGGATATCATTTAATTGAACAACAATTGGACAATCAGCCCAGTGTTCGTTTGTATTTGCATCATGAACAGTCCAAATGGCAGCGATTTCTTGTTCAATTATTTTCGATAAATGTGGTCGTTGCTCAGATAAAAAGAGATTAGCATCGGAGTAAAATGTTGGTTTATAGTCAGTAATACCAAACATGTAATTTCCTCATTTCGCTAGTTAATGATGTATAAGGGGGTTGATCTTGATCGTGTAAAAGGTGGAGTTCAACGATACTTACTATCTATAAATCATGAACGGGATCTCGATAATTTGGAAATGAAAAATATATAGAAAAGGGAATTAGTGTTGATTGCCTTTTCTACATATAATAATGGCTAAATAGATGTTTATTTATTGGGTTATTATCGTTAAATCCAGCCTTTTTCACTTGCAACTGTAGCAGCTTGTTGTCTGGATTCTACATCGAGTTTTTGAATAGAGGTCGATAGATAGTTTCGAATAGTGCCCTTTGTTAAATATAATTTTTTACTGATTTCGTTTGTTGTACAGCCTTCTTTGACAAGTTGTAATACAGCGATTTCTCGTTCATTTAATGGATTTTGTTCTTTCATAAATAGAGTAGCTGCTAAATCTCTACTAACAACCTTGTCTCCGCGATTTACTTTTCGTATGGCTTCTATTAAATAGTCGATTGGTTCATCTTTCAGCAAATAAGCATTTACATCGCAATCCATCGCTTTTTGTAAATAGCCAGGTCGTGCAAACGTAGTAACAATCATGACTTTACAGGGTAAATGTGCATTTTTGATTTTTTCTGCAAGATCAAGTCCAGTGAGGTAGGGCATTTCAATATCTAATATACAAACGTCAGGAATTTCACTTTGAATAACATCCCAAGCTTTTTGTCCATCTGAAACTTCTGCTACTACCTGGATATCGGACTCGAATGACAGCAACGATGTTAAGGCACCACGTAACATTTGTTGATCTTCAGCTAATAGGACACGTATCATAAGATTCGCTCCTCCTTTCTAGAGTATTGGATAGGCAGCTTTAACGTCACAATGGTTCCACCATTAACCAAATTATCAATGGAAGCGGTTCCTTGAAGGGCATTCATTCGTTCCTTCATAGAAGAAATACCATTACCTAGACCTTGGTTTTCGAGACCAACACCGTCATCAGCAATTTTTAGACAATAGTTATGGTCAATACATTCAATTTCAACGTTACAATTTTTAGCTTTACTATGCTTGATAAGATTTGTAGTAGCTTCTCTAAGACATAAAGCAAGCATTGTTTCTTCCACACTTGCTAATAGGGTATCGGAACTCTGATGATTCAGCTTAAACGAAATATTCGCTGTCTGTAATAGGTTTTTACAATGAAATAGCTCACTTTCTAGTGAGATAAAATTCATATCTGATACGATTTCTCTTACTTGTTTTAG
This sequence comes from Lysinibacillus sp. NPDC096418, assembly GCF_044762775.1. Classification (NCBI taxonomy): domain Bacteria; kingdom Bacillati; phylum Bacillota; class Bacilli; order Caryophanales; family Bacillaceae; genus Lysinibacillus; species Lysinibacillus sp. NPDC096418. Next base: position 49,358 of record NZ_JBIWEY010000008.1, on the reverse strand, counting down.
TGCAGTGCGTGTCGTAGATAAAATGTCATCTAATTCATCTTTAGCTCTATTTGGATCTCTGTCCATCAGTTTTGTTGTTAACTCGGTTTTTATTTTAATCATTGTTAATGTATGACCAATCGTGTCATGGAGATCTCTTGCAATTCGTTGTCTTTCGTCTTGTTGTACGAGTTGTGTATTCACCGATGCTATTTCAATTTTTAAGCTTTTTGTTTTCTCTACAAAGTAAATTAATATAGGGAATATTATTTGAATCATCATAATTGGGACGATTATAGGGTCTTCTATTTTAAATAGCTCTCCAGTTTCAACCCATAAAACTATGATAAACATAAGGGCGATGGCAAGCATTGCCGAAGCTATATGCCATTTGGCTTGTGCTCTCCCGATTAAATCCGCGAACATAAATCCAAAAACTAATATGTTAGAGTTTATATAGATTCCAAAAATTGCTATAAGTAAGAGTCCTGTTAATGTTGCCAGATATAGACGCCAATCCCTATGCCATAATGCAATATAAAACGCCAAAAAGAATAAACTGAGGATAATAACTTTGACTACTATCGATAAATCAGAGTCAGAACTTAATACAATTGATATTAAAAAAATAATAGATACAACGTCGATCACTAAATATTGTTTTGCTTGATCTCTTGGATAAATTTTTATACTTTACACCAACCCTTGTCGTTTATTTAGTTGCTACGGCTTGAACCGCATGTTTACGAATCCATTCCAAAGGTCCAACATGGAAATGTTTTATACAAATATGAGCAATGAATAGTTGGAGAAGTGAAAGGGTAACCCATATGGCTATAACTTCAATACTATTTAGCTTTCCACCTAAACCTAAGCCCCACCCATAGAAAATGAATGATGCAATTATATTTTGTAGAACGTAGCAGCTTAAAGACATTTTGCCAATTTGCTCAAATCGCCGCCAAAGCCAATTTGCTTTCTTACATTCTATCATTTTACCAAATATACCAATATAACCAAGAGATAAAATCGGTGCAAATAAATAGCGAACAGGTAAATCCAAAGCTCCACCAGGAATAAAGATAAGAAGATTTAAGGGTACACCAATGTACAGCCCAATAGTAAACAACTTTTTACGCGCTTGACGACCATTTTCATCTTGAGTAAATACGCCGTTACGCATTAATTTTACGCCCATTAAAAATAAGAAGATATTCATCGGAATAATAAAGATAGCCTCTGTTCTAAAAAACCAAAAATTCGTTAAACGATTGACGATTTGTTCAAACCAAGTACCATTTTGATAGAGACTCATAATCGTATCGTTGGTAGGTAAGGTCATATTAGCACCTAGTAAAGCACTTATTAGTATGAGTAGAATCAGTAATGTATGAAAACCTCCAATCATATATAAAGCACGGTTAATGGCTTTATTTCCGGCCCTTACAATAAACGCAACGACAATGGCTGTCACAGCGTAACTCATCAAAATGTCATATTCCATTACGAAAGTGAAATGGATAAAGCCCTCTACAAATAAGAATAAAATTGTCCAAATGTAGACACCTGGCCAAGCATTGCCATTCCGAATTGCTTGTTGATATTTTAGTTCTAAACCAACTCCAAACATAATGGTTAACAATCCAAGCAGCTTACCATTTACGAGAAATAAGACAAGCATTCGAAGAAAATCATTCAATGACCACCAACCAGTATAAGCACTTGTCGTAATGTAAGATAAGTCCCCAAGATAAGCAAAAATCCAAATGTTTGTCCCTAGAGTTCCTAATACGGCAAATCCTCGTAAAATATCGATTAAAGGTAGTCTTTGCGTACTATTTATCATTCATATCACTCTTTCTATGTTTTCTTATAACACAATGATACAGAGGAATAGACATACAAAATATTCACACCCGTCAAAAGTACTTTGTGACAGGTGTCATATTGTACTGAATTTTTTGCTAAGAGGGAGTGAAATAGGGGCTCATCTGCATTTTTACAATTCTAAAATTATTCTGCCGCTATCTGAATTAAGGAGGAAATTTTCTTGCATTTTTTGAAAATGGTTAGACGAGACTTTAACATTACGGAAAATGTAATTCTAGGATAATATTTAAAATAGCGCCAAAATTATAATTTAATAGTACAAGTTGTAAGTTGTCATATTCGTATTTTTTTCTGGGAGGTATTCATGATAAAAAAATTACAATTTGAAATGGAAAGTGATCGGAGTTTATTATCCTCAACATTAAAGGACTTAAGAATATTTGTTGACCATTACGGAAACTCTAAAAGAATAAAAATATAAACAAAAGAGGATTTTTGAGGTCTTCTTTTATTTAATACAGTATCAACATTCTTTTAGAACATAACCTTGGAAAAAAGATTTTGGAGCAATTTTTGGCTTCGTTCAAATATTCTTCGTAGCAACAAGTTCACTTGGTGTTATCGTTTCTGGTTTAATTTATGATCTTACACAAAGCTATACAGTGGCATGGATCATATTCCTGGGATTATTCATCCTAAGTATGATTTGTATTTTAATCGCAATTGGTATGAAAAAAACGCGATCGAAGTTTGAAGAAATTCCTCTAGAAGAAAGTTTGGAAGTAGTGTGAAATCGTGCTATTTTAAGCAAGAGGGATTCCTTTTGGAAAAGTAAGTCTTAGTGGCTACTATTTACATAAGGGTCTCTCTTTTTTTGTTGTGTTTTATCTGTATTGGTTAGGTCATCAACCAATGTAAATATTTTCGTGAAAGTCTAGAAAAAAATTCATAAAGTGCTTTGTAAGTGTGAATTAAAGCAAGTTGAAAATCTAATTGTAAATTTAAAAAAGAAGGTTCATAATAATCGTTACGAATAGTCTGATTTTTGAATTAGTGATTGCTTAATTTCGGGATACCTGCATATAAATCATGGTAGAATATTTTAATGGTGGAGGTTGGACTGACACTGGAAAGGAGATCAACTTTTCACTCTATTGGTAATGATGAAATTTGCTTAATCACCACACCTATACTGACAAATTGTGCAATGTAAATACCTTACACTAAAAGATAAAGGGGGAGAAGCCATGCTTAGAATATTTAAATATATGCAAAGAAATGAATGGCTTTTTGTTGGTATAAGTCTAGTATTTATCGTCATACAAGTATGGCTCGATTTAAAGTTGCCAGACTATATGGCAGAAATTACGACACTTATTCAAACAGAAGGCACAACGACCGCAGATTTACTGGCACCTGGTAGTTATATGCTGTTATGTGCAATCGGAAGTATGATGGCAGCAATGGTGGTTGGTTATTTTGCAGCAAGGGTAGCGGCGGGACTGTCAATGCGTTTACGTGCAATGGTGTATGACAAAACAATGATGTTCTCGATGGAGGAAATCAATACGTTTTCTACATCTAGTTTGATCACGCGTTCGACGAATGATATTACGCAGATTCAGCTTATTATTGCAATGGGCTTACAGGTGATTATTAAGGCACCAATTTTAGCAGTATGGGCGATCGTGAAAATTTCAGGAAAGAATTGGCATTGGTCAGTTGCTACAGGTGTATCCGTCTTTGTGCTAATCATTATGTTAAGTGTAGTAATTTTATTTGCCCTACCTAAGTTTCGTATTATTCAATCCTTAACAGATAATTTGAATCGTGTGTCAAGAGAAGGGTTAACAGGCTTAAGAGTGATCCGTGCCTATAATGCAGAACAATATCAACATGAGAAATTTGAAAAAGCCAATGAAGATTTAACAGCTACTAATTTATTTGTAAACCGTGTGATGGCAATTATGATGCCAGGAATGACCTTTATTATGTCTGGTCTTAGTGTATCGATATATTGGATAGGGGCTTATATTATAAATGAAGCAAATGCGATGAATCGTATTCAGCTTTTTTCGGATATGGTGGTTTTTAGTGCTTATGCAGTTCAAGTGGTGATGGCGTTTATGATGCTAAGTATGATTTTCATCATGCTTCCACGTGCTGCCGTATCGGCAAAACGGGTACTCGAAGTGTTAAATACAAAATCAAAAATCACAGATGGTTCGAAAATTGACGGCTTGCCTGGAATGGTGGGAGAAGTAGAATTCAAAAATGTTGATTTTGCTTATCCAGATACAGAAGAACCGATCCTCCACAACATTAGCTTTACAGCCAAAAAAGGGGAAACTGTGGCATTTATTGGTTCAACAGGTAGCGGTAAAACTTCTGTGGTTAACTTAATTCCTCGCTTCTATGATGCCACAAGAGGGGAAATACTCATTGATGGCATTAATGTAAAAGAATATAAGCAGGAAGCTCTACGCAATAAAATCGGTTATGTTTCTCAAAAAGCCATTTTATTTAGCGGAACGGTCGCTTCAAATGTAGCTTTCGGTAAGAATCCTCAGGAAAATGCACAGGTACTCTTGGGAAATGCAATTGAAATTGCCCAAGCAAAGGATTTTGTAGAAGACCGAGAAGGGCAATATGATAGTGAAATTTCTCAAGGCGGAACAAATGTATCAGGTGGCCAAAAGCAACGATTATCTATTGCGCGTGCTATTTATCACCAGCCAGAAATTTATATTTTTGACGATTCTTTTTCTGCGTTGGATTATAAGACCGATCGTACATTACGTACAGCATTAAAAGAACTAACTACAGAGGCTACAACCTTAATCGTGGCACAGCGTATTGGAACGATTAAAGATGCTGATCAGATCATTGTGTTAGATAACGGGGGAATTGTAGGTAAGGGTACACATAGAGAATTACTTAAAAGTTGTCCTACCTATATCGAAATCGCCTACTCACAACTTTCGAAGGAGGAGTTAGAAGATGAATAAACAAAATCCATCTAGACCAGAGCCTCCTCCTAAAGTGGGGAAGCCTCCAGTTGGGGGAGGCCCACCGGGGATGAAGCCGATGATTGGAGAAAAACCAAAGCAATTTAAAGCTACAATGCGCGAACTAATTGAGTACGCAAAGCAATATATTCCTTTTGTGATGATCGCACTTTTACTAGCATTAATAGGGGCTATTTTAAATGTAGTTGGTCCAGATATATTAAGTGAAATGACCAACACGATTGCCGCCGGGCTAGCTACATCCATTGATCTAGATGAAATTAAACGTTTTGGCTTGATACTGGCGTTTATGTACGGCTTTGGTCTGTTATTTAACTATGTTCAAGGCTTTATCATGGCAACAGTGACACAACGTATTACAAAGAAAATGCGTACAGACATTTCAGATAAAATGCCTCGTATCCCTTTAAAATATTTCGACAAAACGAGTATCGGAAATGTACTAAGTCGCGTAACAAATGATGTTGATACAATCGGTCAAACATTAAATAACAGCTTAGGTTCTCTCGTGAGTGGGCTTGCTACATTTGTAGGTGCCATCGTAATGATGTTTTATACAAATTGGATAATGGCAATCTCGGCGATTTTATCAACGATTATAGGCTTTAGCTTCATGTCCTTTATTATGAAGGGCTCACAAAAGTACTTTATCGCACAGCAAAGGGAACTAGGTCTGATTAATGGGCATATAGAAGAAACTTACGCGGGTCATACTATCGTAAAAGCGTATAATGGTGAAGAAAATGCGAAGAAGGTTTTCCATGATATCAATGAGCGACTATATACAAATGCGTGGAAATCTCAATTTATGTCCGGCTTAATGATGCCGGTGATGATGTTTGTCGGTAATTTCGGCTACGTAGTCGTTTGTGTAGTAGGTGCCATTTTAGTGAATAATGGTGCCATTCAAATCGGTACAATTGTGGCATTTATGATGTACATTCGCTTATTCACACAGCCACTTGCCCAATTGGCACAAGCTGCAACAAGTATGCAGTCTACCGCCGCAGCAAGTGAACGCGTATTTGAGTTCTTAAAGGAAGAAGAATTAGAAGATGAAGGCGAAAAAACTCAAAAGCTTGCAAGCGCAAAAGGGGATGTTGAGTTCAAAAACGTCCGTTTTGGCTATGACGAAGAACATGTCGTCATTAAAAACTTTTCTGCTAGTGTAAAGGCAGGTCAAAAAGTTGCGATTGTAGGTCCTACTGGGGCGGGTAAAACGACATTAGTCAATCTATTAATGCGTTTTTATGAAGTAAATGAAGGGGAAATCACCATTGATGGAACTCCAATACATTCATTAACGCGTGAAAATGTTCATGATCTGTTTTGTATGGTTCTTCAGGATACTTGGCTTTTTGAAGGAACAATTCGTGAGAACATTGTCTTTTCTAAAGAACATGTAACGGATGAACAAGTAGAGCAAGCTTGTAGAGCAGTAGGTTTACATCAGTTTATTAAAACATTGCCTGCTGGATACAATACAGTACTAAATGATAAGGCGAATCTTTCAGCTGGGCAAAAACAGTTACTAACTATCGCCCGAGCAATGATTGAAAATGCGCCACTCCTCATTTTAGATGAGGCAACAAGTTCAGTCGATACGCGGACAGAGATACTGATCCAAAAAGCGATGGATGAATTATCTAACGGAAAAACATCCTTCGTAATCGCACACCGTTTATCTACAATAAAAAATGCAGATTTAATTATCGTCATGAAAGACGGCGATATTATTGAGACAGGTAACCATGAGGACCTTCTGGCAAATGGCGGGTTCTATGCAGATCTTTACAACAGTCAATTTGAAGACGTATCTTAATTAGTTAGTAACAGTATTTAAAAAGAAGTATCAAAGGACTACTGAAACGTCCTTGATACTTCTTTTTTAATTTTATATTTAGGGATTACTTTTAGTTCGATAATTATAGCAAGTGTTTGGTACTTCTCTTTTATGCTAATTTTTTTTGTTTTTGATCTAAAAAATAACTATAGAAAGTTAGCAAACTTGCACATACTGCAACTATTCCACCGACCCATGTTACATTCATTAAATTCCCTTGATGGTAGACAATTCCGCCTAATGCAGAACCAAAGGCGATACCTACGTTACTTGCCACTGGCATAAGTGAAGCGGCAAGTCCTGTTGCTTTTGGCTGATATATTTCGGCAAGGTCAATTAAATATAGCTGAGTAGAAGTTGTTAAGAGAATGGCCATCAACGACATTAAGCCGATATTTACTAGTCCTAAAGTGAAATGATTAGTTGTCCAAAATAAACTAGTTAGAACAACTGCCTGTATGAGAAAAACAAACCGAAGGCGACCGATTGCATTGTGGCTAGCAATCTTCCCTGCGAGGATGTTACTGAAAATCGAGATAATACCGTAACCAAATAGGATTAAACTAATTGAATGACTTGGTGCCTCCATTCCTTTCAAGATAGGAACAAGATACGTAAAGATGGTATAAGTTGCACCGAATCCGAGGGCAGGAATGAAAAAAGCCATCAAAATTCTTGGTTTCGTCAATAAAGAAAATTGATCCCGTATCGAACTACGTACTTGGCTAAGGTTATTTGGCAAGACGAAAAAGGATGCTAAATACGCAACTACTCCTAGGAGAGTAGTAAACATGAAAGTAGCATTCCAGCCGTAAGCTCCTGCGATAACAGTACCAATCGGCACACCAACGACATTTGCAAGTGTAAAACCACCGAAAACGAACGAAATAGCTAGTCCACGTTTATTAAGCGGCATTGTTTCACTTGCTACAATCATAGCAAGTGAGATTAATACGCCTGTTACAATCGCTGTCAAAATTCGAAGTGAAAGGAGCATTGTGTAGCTCGTCGAGATTACACATAAAGCGTTCAGGAAGATGAAAACTCCAATCAAAAACAACATCCATTTACGCTTTGGAAAATGACTTGTTATTGCCATGACTATTGGTGTGGTGATGGCAAACGTAATGGCAAACGCGGAAACAAGTGTGCCTGCTTTAGCATTCGTTATTTGAAGGCTCGATGAAATATCGGTTAATATACCGACAATCATAAATTCGCTTGTCCCGAGCACAAATGTTAATGAAGAAAGTGTTAAGATAAGCAACCAATGTTGCTTGGTTAAATTTGTGGGGTGCATAAGTACCTCTTTCTTAGATGAATTTAAATGTGTCATAGAGTAATTACACAACATTAACATCATACCAAAATAATTTTACGAGAAAAACCCTTTCTAATGTATTACTAACATCTATATGGAATCGGGAGTTAATAAGAATTAGTATGTAAAAATTTCTAGCAATACCGAAAACCGTATCACCAGTAAGTGATACGGTTTTCGTTAATATATATATTCTTATTTAATGAGTAAAATAGTTACCAATCATTCCCATGATATTAGGTAGAGCGGAAAGATATTATACTTTAATAGAATGGAAATCTATGCTAATAATCCTGTATTAACGATTTTGGAATTTTGGGGTACGTTTGTTGATAAATGCTTGGACGCCTTCCTTTACATCTTCTGTTTGGAAAACGTCACCGAAATAATGTGCTTCAATCTTCAGTCCATCTTGTAAGGAAACATTTCTGCCGTGATCAATTGCCAACTTTGCATATTTCAATGCTTGTGAAGAGTGACGAGTCATTTTTTTAGCAAAATGACGTGCTGTTTGTAATCCTTCACCTGCGGGTACAACGGTATTGACTAAGCCGATTTCAAGTGCCTGTTGTGCGGTTAGGGGTTCTCCGGTGAAAATTATTTCTTTGGCCTTTGAAATACCAATCAATCTAGAAAGTTGTTGAGTACCACCAGCACCAGGGAACAGCCCTAATTTCACCTCGGGTAAACCAATTTCTACATGCGCCTCTGCAATACGGAAATCTAGACTTAGTGCCAACTCACAGCCTCCACCTAGTGCTAGTCCATTCAGTACACAAATAGTGGGTTGGGGCAAATTCATAAGAGCCTCAAATGGTTCCTGTAATAATCTTGATTCTTGATAGGCAACTTCATGTCCTTTACCAATTAAGTCTGGGAATGACTTTATGTTACCTCCTGCCATAAACGCTTTCGTTCCTTCACCAGTCAAAATGACTGCACGCACTGTATTGTCAGTCGAAAGATTTCGTGCAATTTGAAGTAATTCGATCACGACATCTTTGTCTAAAACATTAACAGGAGGATTCTGTATAGTGATTATTGCCAATTCGTCTTCGCGCGTTACTTTTACTTTTGTCATATTAAATTCCTCCTATTTTTAAATGTTCATTTTTATACTTTTCACGAAGTTCAAACTTTTTTACTTTACTAGAAGGAGCTAGTGGAATTTCATCCAAGAATACTATGCGCTTCGGCCTTTTATATTTTCTATGTAAAAAAAACATATCCAAATCAATCCCTCCTTTTACAATACACTCTACAATATGCACTTCAATATTCTGATTATTCCTTTTTTCTATCAGTTTAGAACGGGGGCGAATCTCTTGGGAAAATACTATTAATCAACATTATTAAGGTATTTATTCTATTAGAAATGAATACCTTGTTAAAACGGAATAAGGGATTTGCTCAGTTAGTAATATCGTTTTAAAAAGGGAATTATTCTTCTTTATACAATTATTTCGTTAGAGGGGGGGTAGTATGTTAGGATTTATCGGATTAATTGGCGGATTAGTATTACTAATATTTTTAACAGTAAAGGGGGTAAATATCCTAATTGCGGCACCATTTTCTGCGTTGTTTGCAGGTTTACTAAGTGGGATAGTAATTTTCCCACAGATAGCTGCGGAAGGTGAAACGAGTATTATCACAGGATACATGGGTTCTTTTACATCATTTGTTTCCTCATGGTGGTTAATGTTCTTAGCTGGGGCCGTGTTTGGAAAGGTTATGGAGGATAGTGGAGCTGCAGACAGTGTTTCTAAATGGATTGTTGATAAAATTGGTGGTCGTTTTGCTTTAATTGCTGTTATGTTTGCTTGTGCAATTTTGACATATGGTGGTGTTAGCTTATTCATCGTTGCATTCTCAGTATTCCCAATGGCATTAAGTTTATTTAAACAAGCGGATATACCACGTCGCTTTATTCCAGCATCTTTAGCATTGGGTTCGGTAACCTTTACAATGACATCAGCAGGTTCACCAGAAATTCAAAACTGGATCCCTATTGAACACTTAGGAACAACAGCATATGCTGGGTGGGAAGTAAGTTTAATAGTAGCACTATTTATGATGATCTTCGGGTATTTAATATTAAATATGATAATTAAGCGTGCGATAGGCCGTGGAGAAAAATTCGTAGCGCAACAGCAAGACAATTTCAATTTTGAAAGTGATCGTGAACTACCAAATCCAATTTTAAGTTTAATACCATTATTAGTTGTATTAATTTTATCGTATATTTTCCATGATTCATTGGGTACTTCTGCACTAATCATTGCTTTACTAGGTGGTATTTTAACAGCATATTTAGTTAGTTTCAAATACATGAAAAACCGCGAAAAAGCAATCGCAGATGGAGCTTTAGGAGCTGTTATTGCAATAGCTAATACCGCGGCGGTTGTAGGATTTGGTGGTGTTGTGAAGCTAACGGATTCATTCAATGTAGCTGTAGAATGGGTAACTAATTTACCAGGGTCACCCTTAATTAGTGGAGCCTTTGCGGTAGCAATCATTTGTGGTCTAACGGGTTCCTCTTCAGGTGGTCAGGCGATTGCGTTACCTTTACTAGCACCACATTATCTAGACATGGGTGTAGATCCAGAAGCATTGCATCGTGTTGTTGCTATTTCCTCAGGTTCACTTGATACGTTACCACATAGTGGTTATGTTGTAACGACTATTAGCTCAATTGCTAATGAAAGCTATAAAGATGCTTATCCCGCTTTTGGGGCAGTTACGGTTATTCTTCCACTTCTCGGAACAATACTCGCCATTATTTTATTCTCAATAGGTTTGTAAATGATAAAAGGGCTACTCGTTCATTTCATTTAAGGTGGAACAGATTATGAAAAAATAAGTATTATAGGTGCGGGCACAATGGGACATTCGATAGCTTTATCAATTGCTTGGGTTAATTATTCTGTGGTTGTATTTGCAATTAGTGATGAAGAAGTGCAAAGTGCAAAAGTTAATGTAGAGGAGAAATTGCAAACACTTATTGAAACACAAGTTATTACAACAGGACAAGCAGTTCAAATAATGAATTGCATGGAATTTACAACTGAACTTGAAGAATGCTTAGCCGATACAGACTATGTCATTGAAGCTGTGCCTGAACAACTAATACTCAAACAAGATATTTTCGCGAAAATCGAACAGCTTATCGCGCCATCTATACCGATTGCAAGTAATACTTCGGGCATACCTAGTAAACAGCTCATTGCTAAGCTAGCACAACCTGAACGCTTTATCATTACACATTTTTGGAATCCTGCTCACTTAATTCCGCTTGTGGAAGTTGTACCGAGTAGCGCGACTAACGATGTGACAATGAATAAAACATTACAATTATTAAAGCATTTACGGAAAAAACCAATCGTTATTAAAAAAGAGCTTCAGGGCTTTATCGGCAATAGGCTACAATTTGCACTTTATCGCGAGGCACAATATTTACTTGATGAGGGGATTGCCTCGAAGGAAGATATCGATACGGCTATTACCCATAGCATCGCTCGCCGTTTACCAATCACAGGTCCTCTAATGTCAGCGGACTTAACAGGTCTAGATGTCGTAAGCTCAATTTGTAGCTATTTATATGAAGATTTATGCAATGAAACATATCTACGGCCAGTAACAAATAAGTTAGTAGACCAGCAGAAGCTAGGTTTAAAAAGTAGTGAAGGATTCTATCAATGGCCAACTGAGAAAGCAAAAGCTATTAATAAACAGCGAGAGCAATTGCTCATAGATTTTTTGAAGAAAGATTTAACTCAGGAGGGAATTACATGAAAGGACGTGTATTATTTATCACGGGTGCAACCGGAGGAATCGGCTTTGAAATTGCGAAGTCATTTCTAGCACAAGGGGCAAAAGTCGTTATCACAGATTTAAATGAAGAAAATATTAAACAAGCTGAAGAACAGTTATCTACAATAGGAGAGGTGGACGGAATTATATGTAATATCGCTGTTGAGGAGGAAGTCAAAAGCGCGATTGATTTCACTGTAAATCGTTTCGGCTCAATAGATTACTTAATCAATAGTGCAGGCCTTCAACATGTTGCTTTTATCGAAGATTTCCCAACCGATAAATTCGAACAAATGATACGGATAATGCTAATAGGTCCCTTTATGACAATGAAATATGCGCTACCTTATATGAAGGAGAACAATTACGGTCGAATCATTAATATTTCATCTATCAACGGTTTAATTGGTTTCGCTGGTAAGTCTGCTTATAACTCTGCCAAACATGGAGTTATAGGTTTAACAAAGGTAGCAGCATTAGAGACGGCTCAATACAATATTACAGCAAATACCATTTGTCCAGGCTATGCTGATACAGCATTAGTACGCGGACAATTTGAAGATTTAGCAAAAACGCGGAATATTACCGTAGACCAGGTGTTGGACGAAGTTCTTTATCCTCTTATTCCTCAAAAACGACTACTTGATGTAAGCGAAATTGCTGGCCTAGCAATTTACTTAGCAAGTGATTTGGCAAAAGGTATGACAGGTCAAGCCGTTACTTTAGATGGGGGCTATACAACACAATAAAGTTATTAGAAGGCCATGAAGTACGTACTTACGTAGACCATGGCTTTCTAATATATTTAGTAAGCGAAATCTCCTGTTTGTAATACAATTAAACCCTTTTTGTAAAGTAGTCGTAAATATATAAAGGGGATCTGTTTAATAGATGTTTTAGACTTGTTGTTCTTTCGTTAACATTTGTACTTAAACGTAGGCTCAGTCTGAATATAGAAAGCATTTCTCACTTGTGCACACCAATTTGCAAATGCGGATCTCCATTCCGGCGTACTAAAGAATTGATCAACAGTTTGCGTTTCTGAATGCCAAACGATAAATAGGTTTAGTGGGGCAATTCCTCCAGCCCAAATTCCATTGTTTGCGTCAGTATCTTCTTCACGGACGAGTAATAGGGGCAGCCCAAATTGGAAAGCCATTGAAGGTTCTACTTGTGAATAAACTGAACCTTCCCAGACCGGAGTAGATGGAGGAAGAGGGCCTTCATTAACAGCAACTTTCTGAATTTTAAACCGGCGGAAGTTTACTGCCAACATGCCATAGCTTGATGAAACTAATCGACGTATATCAGTTAAAATAGATTCGGGATAACTTTCGCTTAATGGTAATGTACGCGGAAAAAGTAAAGCATTTTCAATCTCTAAAATAAGACGGTTTAGAAAGCGTTGTTGGTTATCGTTTAAATGAGTTGTCGTACTTAAGAATATGGGAATGCGATAAGCACGGTCAATACATGCTTGGTGTGCAGGTTCTATTTTTCCTGTATCTTTACGTGAAGGGCTATGTTCATTATTACCCATTTTCTCACCTCCTTTTTATAGTAGTATATGAAAAAGGGAAAAGTGCGTTTGGACAAACAGCTAGATTACATACAGTGTAGAATCAAGGATTTGAAGAAATCTACGGCATTATTAAGTAAAGATTTTTTCAGGACTTAGTGGAGTTCCAGCTAGCTGCCTGTGAGGAAGTATAGGATTGATATAAGGTATACTTTCGGGTAAAGTAGCGATAAGAATAAACCTTGGTAGAATTGTATTGGTTTAACCTAAGGAGAATGCTTTCTTTTCAATTTTTAAAACAAGTAAACGGAATATATAGCCTTAGCGTTTGTGGCTTATAATTGATAATTAGCTAAAATATTGAGGTGAGGGAATTCATGTTCCTAGATAAACTACAGAATCAATTAAATCAAGATCAACTCCAATTTATAGGAGAGGAAACCGCTTTTCGTGCTGCCGTTTTGATTCCTTTAGTAGTAGTGGATGGGGAATGGCATATTCTTTTCGAAGTTCGGTCATTCACAATGCGAAAACAGCCAGGGGATATCAGTTTTCCAGGTGGTCGAATCGACGCAACAGATTCTTCACCTATGGCAGCAGCTGTACGCGAAACATCCGAAGAATTAGGTGTCGATCCAAAAACAATTCATGTTGTGGGGCAATTAAGTCCCTATATTACTTCTTCTTCATTTATTACATACCCATTTGTAGCAACCATTGATTCGGATCAATTCCTACATGCTTACAATAAAGATGAAGTTGAAGAGGTATTTATAGTACCAATCAAGTGGTTATTGAATTATGAGCCTTATAAGCATGAAGTGTCTGTTGAGTTAGTACCTTCACCAGACTTTCCTTTTGATAAAATTGTAAACGGAACACAATATCAATGGAGAACTCGTTCAATGGAAGAATGGTTTTTCGATTATGAGAAATATACAATTTGGGGCTTAACAGCGAGGATTTTAAAACATTTTATAGAGATATTAAAATAGTAGATGCTTTAAAAATTATAAAGGGAGAGCCTATGATGATTACAGACTCTGCTTTTACTAAATTTGTGATTTTTGTAGAATTAATTAGAGTATTTATAAGCGGACTCGCGGAATTATTTTTTTATTACAAGGCTAACTATGTGTTATTTGCTATACTTCTACTAGTATCTAACGCCATCTTTGTACTAGGTCTGTTAGGAGCCATCGAAATTAAGATAGTATTCTATTATACTATCTTAATGTACTTTGCTTATTTTATTTATTCAATAAAATTAGTTTGTGCCGTTTGGTTTGATAAGACCTTATCACTAAAAACTTTACTTACGATTTTCTTGATGTATTTCAGTTATGCTCAACTTTGTGTTTATCTACTAATTAGAAGTTTTATCACGTTGTATAAAGGCAAAAGAATTGGTACTGTTTCATGGGATAAAACCGCAAGAAATAAAGTATAGCATTATAATGGATTCATCATAAAAATGACTGGATTGAATGGGATAAAAAATAGAGACCTACTATAATTTTCTCACAGACTATTAATTTTGAAATACCCCGTAAATGTTAGAAGCAAACTAGCATTAACGGGGTATTTATTTTGTAGGTAATAATAAAAATGAGCTCCGAATAAATGGATTGATTTATTGGAAGCAAAGGTCTGCTACTTTTTCGAAGTATTTAAAATACATCTGAGGATTGTTATAGCTAATTAATGTATCCCTTTCGTCTAAAAGCTATTTAGTACATGAATAAATTCTATAATCTAAAATTCCGGCATATTTTATGTGCATATCATAATGTTTATTCATTATCTCGTGAAATTCAGGTTCAATATACTCTGAGTATTGAAATTCAGGTTGTGAAGAGATTGATTTGTTATTTTGTATACGAATATTATTAAAACCAGCCCGTTTTAATAAATCAACCCAATCTTTTTTCATAAAGCAGGAATCAAAACCATAGAATTGTTTGATTTCCTGCTCACTTTGTTCTTCGAGCTGTTGGTTAATTGTAAACTCAATAGCAATGAATCGACCGCCATTTTTTAGTAAACGGTAGATTTCTTTAAGAGCTCTAGGTTTATTGACAAAAGAAAGAACAGATTCAGATATGATAAAATCAAATTTTTGATCGGGGAACGGGATTTTTTCGATGGAACCTTGTAATATTTTTACAGGTAAACGGTCTTTTTTCATTCTTCTCTTAGCCTTTGCTACCATTATCGAATTAATATCAATACCAGTTACATTTGCTTCGTACTTATTAGCTAAATAGGCAGCAGTTTGGCCTGTACCACATCCTACATCTAAAATGTGAGAAATTTTGCTAACGTTCTCAGCCTTGAATATTTCCTGAGTTAGATTAATCCCTCCAGGATGTGCACCTCCAACGCCAAATTTGGACAAGAAATCTAGATACTTGGAATTCTGTATTAGAAACACCTTCTTTATTCGTCATGTTTCTATAATATGAAATTAAAAATAGTATGGTTCCTACATCAGATAAAGTTGATCTGACAAGAACTTAACAGAAGAAAGGTGGGGGGGAAGTATTGCTTAAAATGTGCTGAAATGGAGAATGAATCACTAGAGTTCAATATTTTCTCGTATGACTTCTACGAAAGTCTAATCCAAAAAAAACTACAGACATATACTAAATAAAAGTTTCTAGATAGGGGGTGAATTGATGCCATATTATCCACCGAATTCAAGAAATAGACCTTTCCCACCAACATATAGTCAAGGTTTCGGCCCTCCTTATCAAGGGATGCAACAGCAACCTTTCTATTATCCTACGCAACAGCCCCCAGCATCTAGATTTGGTAGATTACCAAGTCATTTAAATACCATCATGGGCCATGCAGGAAGGATATCATATGGAGTAAATATGTTGAGGCAAATGGGATCGCTAATAAGTTTCTTTAGATAGTTGATCTGGATGGAAGATGAATAATTGATTGCACATCAATGGAAAAAACGTTGATGTGCTTTTTAGTGTCGGGTATGTTGAATTACATTTGTTCAATAATTATAAAAATGCCAAGAAAAGCGCGCTGATTCTCTCCTAGGTAGATCGAAATACGCATAGTAGGGAGACATAAGCTAAAAACAGGGTTGAGTCTACAAACTTATGTAGATCAAGCCCTGTTTTTTTTATGTTTTAGTTAGTAACCTATTAATTTTATTTTGGATATTTTTCTAAATCTGCACTCGCACGATTGACCATTGCTGCTACTTGCGCTCGTGTTACAAAGTCATTAGGATAAAATCCACCGTCTTCTTTACCTTTAATAATACCCTTACTACTTAGTTTTAAAATTTCTTCATAAGCCCAGTGTTCTTTTTGAACATCGGAAAATGGAGATTTAATCGTAGTATCTAATGGATAATCTAGTATTCTCGCCATTATTGCTGATAGTTGAGCTCTTGTAACTTGAGAATTTGGTTCAAAGATGTTTGGTTTTGTTCCATTCACTATATTATATTTATGTGCTAATTCAATAGCCGTTTTTGCCCAATGGTCGGTAGGAACATCAGTAAAGTAATTTGGAACTGGTTCGTTTTTGTCATTTAAACCAATCGCTTTTGTAAGAATCGATACAGCTTGAGCTCTTGTTAAAAAACTATTTGGGTCAAACATGTACTCATTTTTACCCTTAATCCATCCTTTGTTATAAAGGAACATAATGTCTTCCTCAGCCCAATGATTTTCTGAATCTATAAAATTATGTTTTCCATTCGCCCAAGAAGAATAGAAATTCCATATTTTAGGTTCTTCTTGTGTTAAACTCCAACTACCAGTTCCTCTTATGTTGTATTTTTTTACCAATCGTAATTTGTATTTTAAAGATAGATCATTTTCATACCATAATGTATAATTCCCTGGTGTAAGTTGTTTACCATTAATATACGTAGGTGAATCATTGCTTTTCACTGTAAATTTTGCATAAGGTGATTTTGAAGCATTATCAAAATAGACCTTTCCTTTATACTTACTCACTAAGTTTGATACATTTTTATTTGAAACACCATAACCACCTTGTGATTCGCTATCATTCCAGAATCGACCATAAAACGGAAGACCTAAAACTACTTTTTTCGAATCAACACCTTGTTTAAGTATATATTTAATCGAATTTTCCACAAATGATAAACTTGCAACAGGACCTGCTGGACCACCATTCCAACTTTCATCATACGCCATTATCATTAAGTAATCGGTATAGTTACTTAGTTTTAAAAAGTCATAAGAACCATGCCATCCTGATGTCCATCCATTAGGGTTGGCAGCAACCGCGATTGATAATGTTTTATCTTTAGGCATTTTTTCACGTAATAATCGAATGAAATCTGTAAAGTCTGCTTTATCTGTATGGTTTAAATTCTCAATATCTACATCTAAGCCATCCAAATTGTTTTTTACTACAGCATCTACAAGTTGAGTAGATAGGCTTTCTCTATTTTTCATAGCAATTTGCCCTAATTTTCGATCAAAATGATTAGAAATGAATGGAACGACTTTTAATCCTCTCTTGTGCAATTCTTGTACTAAATTTTTATCAATTATGTTTTTTAAACTGCCGTCTGCGTTTAGTTCAAAGAATAATGGTGTCGCTGTATTTAACGCACCTGAAGCTAAATCTAAATTTTTTAAATAGTTGCTAGAAGAGCTACCATATAAATAACTTAAATGAACGTCATTTACTGATGCATCTGCACTATATGGAGAGGCAAATAACGTAATTAACAGGGAGGGAATTAGTAAACAATTAATCAACTTTCTATACATTACTTTATCCCTACTTTCATTGAAGATTTTGTACGCCTTATTATCTGTCAACTAGGTATAGGATTTCAATTATAAAAATATGGTTTCATTGAGTTATTTAGTAAATTTAAGAGATTAGTTGATTGAAGAATAATCAAAAGCCAGCAAAATAGCTGCTGGCTTTTGATATCGGTGGTATTTAAATGTTTGTCATGATTGTTTTACTTTTACAAACTGTTTTTCAATAATAGAACGGTTCTTCGCTTTGAATGCTTCGTTATGGGAAGAAACTACAGCATTTCGATGTGCTGTTGGTTCTAAGTAAGTTTTAATCGAGTTGACGGCGTTGGCCGCATCTTGGAATGTACCTAGAAGCAGATGGATTTTTCCTTCGAATGTTAAAATGTCACCTGCTGCAAATATTCCAGGCTGCGCAGTTTCACCAGTTGCTTTTCCTTCGAAGTAATAATTATCTTTTTTAGGTATAGCAATAGAAGGTTCAAATGCTAATGAAGCTTCTCGATTATAGCCATGGCTGACAATAATCTCATCGATTTGGCGTGTGTAGCTTTGTTTGGTTAGTGAATTTTCGCAGGTTACTAGTTGAATGGCTGTTTTATCTGTATTGGCAGTTAGCTTCGTAATAGAAGTATTACATTCGATTTTCACACCAGCATCAAGTGCTTCTTGAATCGTTGCCTCATGTGCAGATAGTGTTTCATTTCGATAAACAACTGTAACGCTATGAGCAATTGCTTGTAATTCTACTGCCCAGTCGAGTGCGGCATTGCCACCACCAGAAATGATGATGTCTTTTCCTAAAAAGCGCTGTAAGGATTGCACGGTATAGTGCAAATTCGTCATTTCGTATTTCTCTGCACCTTCTAATGTAAGCTTTTGGGGGTTAATGATACCGCCACCAATCGCTAGTAGTACTGTTTTAGAATAATGTATTTCGCCTAGGTTCGTATGTAAAGCAAAAATATCATTTTTACGTTCGATAAAGTCAACTTTTGTTCCTGTTAAAATCGATGGATCAAACGTTTTCGCTTGGGTGATTAATTGTTTCACAAATTGCTCGCCTAACACTGGGGGATGCCCACCAATATCCCAAATCAACTTTTCAGGATAAAGTAAAACTTTACCTCCAAGCTGTTCCTGACTTTCAATTAGCTTCGTTTTCAAACCTCTTAACCCACTATAAAAAGCGCTGTATAGTCCCGCAGGCCCACCGCCAATGATCGTTACATCATAAATATCATGCATTTTTTTATCCACACCTTTAATAATAATAAAAAACTATTTGACAAATACATAGTTGATAACTAAAATTACGATAGTGATAATGATTATCACTATCGTTTAGTGAGGCAATCATATCATGTAATTATGTAAAAAGAAAGAGAGGATACATTTTGCGTTTACAAATTGAATCGATTCGTGTTGGCTACGAGGGTAAAACCATTGTGCATGATTTATCGCTTCAAATTCCGGACGGTAAAATCACGACCATTATTGGATCGAATGGCTGTGGTAAATCCACACTGTTAAAAGCGATCACGAGAATAATGAAGCACGAGAGCGGACAAGTAATTTTGGATGGTGAAAGTATTTCAGTGATGAAAACGAAAGACTTAGCAAAAGAACTTGCAATTCTGCCACAAAGTCCGGAAAGTGCACATGGTTTAACCGTCGAAGAACTAGTTTCATATGGTCGATTTCCATATCAAAAGGGCTTTGGCAACTTATCTCAAAAAGATAAGGAAGTCATTAACTGGGCTTTGAAAGCAACTAAAACGGATGCATACCGTACACAAACGGTCGATGCATTATCTGGTGGGCAACGTCAGCGTGTATGGATAGCGATGGCGCTTGCACAGGAAACCGACATTATTTTTTTAGATGAGCCAACAACCTATTTAGATATGGCCCATCAATTGGAAGTTTTAGAATTACTGCGTGAGCTTAATGAAGAAGAGGGACGCACGATTGTTATGGTGCTTCATGATTTAAACCAAGCAGCACGTTTTTCAGATTACATTGTGGCACTCTCACAAGGAAAGCTTGTGAAATTTGGAACAGCAGAAGAAGTCGTTGTACCAGAAGTGTTACAGGAAGTCTTTCATATTGATGCAGTAATCGGCAAAGATCCACGGACAAATAAGCCGATGTGCATTACATATAACTTATTACAAACCGTTTAAAGGGGATATTCAAAATGAAAAAATGGTTATTACCAATGTTTATGATGGTCGTATTAGTGCTAGCAGCATGCGGCATTAGCGAAGAAAGCTCAGAAAAAACAGACAAGGGTGCTGAAAAAGACTCGTCAGCAGAAACGATTACGTATCAATCTGAAACAGGCCCTATTGAAGTGCCAGCAAATCCAGAACGTGTTGTTGTATTATCGTCATATGCAGGCGATTTAATGGAGCTTGGTGTCAATTTAGTAGGGGTAGATTCTTGGTCTGCTATGAATCCAAACTTTGCAGAAGGCATTAAAGATGCTGAAATTGTTGAGAATACAGATATCGAAAAAATCTTAGAACTAGAGCCTGATTTAATCATTGGTTTAAACAATATTGAAAATGCTGACAAACTAGCAGAAATCGCACCAACAGTTTTATTTACTTACGGTAAAAATGACTACTTACAACAACATATCGAGATCGGTAAAGTTGTGAATAAAGAAGCGGAAGCAACTGCATGGGTAGAAGATTTCAAAGTTCGTGCAGCAGATGTAGGTACAAAAATTAAAGGAAAAATTGGTGAAGATGCAACAGTTACGGTTGTAGAAAACTATGAAAAACAATTCTACTTATTCGGCGATAACTGGGGACGTGGAACAGAAATCTTATATCAAGCAATGGGCTTAAAGATGCCTAAGAAGGTAGAAGAAGTTGCTTTAGAGCCTGGTTACTTTGCAATCTCTCAAGAGGTTTTAGGTGATTATACAGGTGACTATGTAATTTTAAGTTTAACAAAAGATCAAGATACTGCATTTTTAAATGCTGATTGGTATAACGAAATCGAAGCGGTGAAAAATGGTCATTTATTCGAAGCAGATGCAAAAGCATTCTATTTCAATGACGCGAAAACACTTGAATATCAACTAGATTTCTTTGAAGAAAAGTTCTTAAAATAATTTCAGTAGAGAGTAGCGAAGGTAATGATTAAGTTTCGATATTTTCCGTTTTGGCTTAAGGTGTTGCTTGGTTTCATTTTATTAGTTTGTACTGCTTGTATATCGCTATATTTTGGAGCAGCGAATACGACTTTAAAAGATGTTTACGAAGCAATTCTTGGACAAAGTGGCGGAAAGCATTATTCAATTTTACGCGAAATTCGATTCCCACGTATCATTGCGGCAATCTTTGTTGGTAGTGCATTAGCAGTTGCGGGGGCGATTATGCAGGGAGTCACAAGAAATCCATTGGCTGATCCGGGGCTTCTAGGGCTTACCGCAGGTGCCAATGCAGCACTTGCCCTGACGATGGCTTTTGTATCTAATACATCATATTTTATGCTTATTTTTGCATGCTTTATTGGTGCTGGAGTAGGGATGATCATTGTCTATGGTATAGGCGCATCTACTAAAAACGGCTTTTCTCCGTTAAAACTTGTTTTAGCCGGTGCAGCCGTTTCTGCTCTATTACAAGCTATTGCAGATGGTACAGGTATTTTATTTAACATCTCAAAAGATGTAAGTATGTGGACAAGTGGCGGCTTAATCGGGACTACTTGGCAGGCACTTATTATTGTGCCGTTTATCGTATTTGGGTTAGTAGTAGCATTTATTTTTAGCAGGCAGCTAACGATTTTAAGTTTAAACGAAGAAGTAGCTGTCGGTTTAGGACAAAAAACGACGATAATTAAAGTCGTGATGATGACGGTAGTCGTTGTATTAGCAGGTGCTGCTGTTGCACTTGTTGGAAATCTAGCATTTGTTGGTTTAATGGTACCGCATATTGTACGCGCCTTTGTTGGAACGGATTATCGATTTGTATTGCCGATGAGTGCATTAGTTGGTGGTTGGTTTATGCTGACAGCTGATTTTGTAGGTCGTATGATCAATGCACCGTTTGAAACGCCGGTGGTGGCAATTATTTCGATTATTGGCCTTCCATTCTTCTTACTTCTTGTACGTAAGGGAGGTCGTCAATTTGCTTAAAGCGGGGCGGAAAAAACAACGGACATGGCTTCTAGTTTGGATATTGTTGACGATAGCCATTTTCATATTGGGTATTTCGATGGGTGCTGCTTCGGTATCTATCAATCGTATAGTTCCGATACTATTCGGAGATGGTAGTTTTAAAGAATCTTTCGTATTGTTTTCGGTACGTTTACCTAGATTATTTGTATTGGCTGCAGCAGGGATGGCATTAGCGTTAGCAGGTGCTGTGCTACAAGGCGTGACAAGAAATGATTTAGCCGATCCTGGAATTATTGGGATTAACGCTGGTGCAGGAGTCGGTATTACATTGTTATATTTGTTTGTAGATGGGGATCTACCGCATTTTGCATATGTTCTACCGGTTGTCGGATTTATCAGTGCGATATTAACGGCATTATGTATTTATTTCTTTTCGTATAAGAAAGGTCAAGGTGTACAACCTGTGCAGTTGATCTTGGTTGGTGTTGGGGTTGCTTCTGCATTGTCAGGTGTAATGATGATGCTGATATCTTCTGCTGAGCGAAGTGACGTTCAGTTTATCGCTCAGTGGCTTGCAGGTAGTGTTTGGGGCACTGATTGGCCATTTTTATGGGCGCTGTTGCCATGGTTGATTGTGTGTATACCTTATATTTTCTATAAGGCAAATGTCTTGAATGTCCTAGCCATGACCGAGCAAACAGCGATTGGTTTAGGGATTAATATTCAGAGGGAGCGCCTGCAATTATTGATCGTAGCTGTTGCACTTGCCGCAGCTGCAGTATCGGTGACAGGTGGAATTGCCTTTATCGGCTTAATGGCACCGCATATTGCCAAGCAGCTTGTTGGGCCACGCTATCAATTCTTTTTACCATTAACATTATGTATCGGGGCGAGTTTATTGATGTTCGCTGATACGATAGGACGAGTGGCGATATCCACGGCTACAGTGCCAGCTGGGGTTGTGGTCGCATTTATTGGCGCACCGTACTTTTTATACTTACTACGCAAAAACGACTGAATGGATTTTTCCGTTCAGTCGTTTTTTAGGTGGGGAGACGGTTAGAATCCGAAAAGAGACGGATAGCGGTGAGGAAAATACAATAGTTTGCAGAAATCGATTCATTTTATCGGACTATAGAGCTAGTAATATTGAAAGAGAAATTAATTTGAGATAAGTGGATTTCAAGTTTCTGCGAAGAGCGTTTTCGTATCATTTTCTTGCTTATAATAAAATCAAAAAGGGGGCTGAGACGATGATTGTATTAGCACGTCAAAAATCAGAAACGCAAAAACGTTAGAGGCACTACTTCGGCGATTGCCAGCTTCGCATAATGAGTACGGCTATTTTCAGGAATGGCATCGGCGACTAAGTGCAGGATTTGCTGGTGAGCAAAGGGTTGATCGTGAATGGCTTGAAATCGATTTGCCGCAACCACATTATATTTTGCATGATGTACAGGTCACGAACCACTTCGGCACAACACATCAAATAGATACCATTTTTGTTTGGCCATTTTTTGTCCTTGTTTTAGAAATCAAAAATATTGTCGGTCATTTGGAATACGATGCCACTTTCCATCAATTTAATAGAACAACTGTGGAGGGGAATGTTGAAGGAATGACCGATCCGATTAATCAGGTGAAGCGACATGTAGAGTGGCTGAAGCGATTGCTCAAACAATTACAAATAGAGATACCTGTAAAATATGCAGTCATATTTGCGACGAAAAATGCTATACTTTCGCAAAGTTTAAGGGATCAGCCTGTGTTCCATGTATTCGGTTTACGCTACCAAATGAGGACATGGTTTCAGCATTACAGTATGGTAAGGGCCAGTGGCGAGGTGCTTCATCAATTTGTGGAGAAATTACTCACTTTGCATAAGCCAATGAAAAGAGATTTTGCATTTCCATTACAAGACATCAAGACAGGAGTATTGTGCCGCTCTTGTGCCTATACGCAAAAAATGCAGTATCACCATAAGAAGTGGCATTGTTTGCACTGTGGGATGGAAGACGACAAGGCAATACTTCTAGCACTGGAGGATTATCGATTATTACTAGGTAAAATGATAACGAATAAAAGTTTCTGTATATTTTTTGATATTCGCTCACCGAATATAGCGTATAAAATATTGAAACAGCTTCCGCTACAGGCTACTGGCACAAAAAGACACCGGAAGTATTGGATTACTTGAAAAGGGGCTAGCAGGATAGAACGGTGAAAGTGACGGATAGAATCACAAAAGTGGTGGATAGAACTGTCGAAGTGACGGATAGAAGCGGCAAACTGACGGATTGGGCCCCTAGACAATAAGCAAAAACAGGAATATAGTTACCTTGGCTAACTAATTTCGGAAGGGATGATTTTTTGACGATTGAACAGGATTTTTTTAATGAGTACCGTTTGATGTACCGTCCGTTTACGAATCAAATCAATTTACAGTTAGAGAAATATCAGTTGTATAGCTCACAGTGGGGGCTCCTAAGACTATTAATGGATAAGGGTCCACATTCGCTTGTAGGAATTGCGAACTATATGTACATAGAAAAGCCGAGTGTGACAAGGCTTGTGCAAAAGTTGATAGAACTCGGTTATGTTGAAACAGTGGCGGGCAAGGATAAGCGAGAAAAGTTAGTGCAGTTAACGGAGCACGGTGAAAACATTGTCCATGAGATTCAGGCATACTTAAAGCCATTTTTAGAGGACTCATTAGCAGGTGTATCAGAACAGGATATTGAAATTGCTACTCAGGTGATAGCAAAAATCCGTGCGAATATTAAGAAGTAGGTGAAAGACGAAATGAAAGAAACCAAACAGAAATTATGGACCAAAGATTTTTTAATCATATCGCTAATTAATTTTACGATTACATTGATTTTCTTTTTATTAATGGTGACAATTGCCGGTTATGCGGTCGATGAATTTGGGGCTTCGACGAGTACAGCTGGGTTGGTGTCAAGTATTTTTATTATCGGAACGCTATTTGGCCGTCTTGGTGGAGGCCGTGTGATAGGAGAGTGGGGAAGTAAAAAAACTTTATTTTATGGACTATTATTATTTGCTATTTCGACGATGTTGTATTTTGCGGCAGTCAATTTACCGTTATTGATGGTTAATCGTTTATTACAAGGAACTGCATTGGGGTTGGCAAGTACAGCGACAGGCACAATAATTGCGCAGATTTTGCCGCCGGAGCGTCGTGGTGAGGGGATTGGCTATTATAGTTTGAGTGCGATTTTGGCGACGGCGATTGGACCATTTGTTGGGATTCTATTGACGCAAACCTTTACTGATTTTCGCATGATTTTTGCAGTAGATTCCGCGCTGGCTATAATTTGTTTTATGTTGTATTTTATCGTGTCAGTGCCTGATGCGCCGAAGAGGGCTAAAGTCAAAACAGGGTTTAAGCTATCGAATTTCATTGAAATGCGCGCTGTGCCGATTTCACTTGTGGCGTTAGTGATTGGCTTTGCTTATTCTGGGGTTATGTCTTTTATGACGTTTTATGCAAAAGAACTAGACTTAGTTACTGCAGGTAGCTATTTCTTTATCGTATATGCCATTGTGGTGTTAATGTCACGCCCGTTTACCGGGAAGCTTCTGGATGCAAGAGGAGCTAACATAGTGGTCTATCCTTGTCTTGTAATCTTTACAATCGGCATGTATGCCTTTAGTTCTGCAACGACTAGCTTCATTTTTTTAGTGTCAGCTGCATGCATTGGAATTGGCTACGGTAATTTCAACTCGGTCGCTCAGGCAATAGCCATTAAAGTGACACCAAATGAGCGATTAGGACTTGCGACATCTACTTATTTTATTTTGTACGATTTGGGACTCGGTGTCGGGCCATTTTTCTTAGGTTTTTTTGTACCGATAATGGGATACAGTGGGATTTTCTTCGCAATGGTTTTCGTAATAATACTTTCAATCGTGCTATATTATTTCTTATATGGAAAACAAGAAAATTCGAAACAAGCAATAATATCGTAGATTATAATCATTATATTGTGGAAAAAGCGTCGATTCTGCTAGTTGAAAATAACTTTCAACTGCAAAATGACGTTTTTTTCTATAAATAAAAATACATCTTGCAATCGGGTTTGATAATCATTATCATTCACAATATATACTAATTCGAAAGTAGGAACATAGAATGAAACATAAATCATTACTAACAGTTTTGGTGGCAGGTGGAATTTTAATGGCGGGCTGTGGTGACACAGAGGAAGCAGATAAAGGTACGGCTCCTGCAACAGAACAAGAGGCATCGGCAACTGAAGAAGTGGATTTAACTGCTGAATTAACAGCTTATAAAGAATTTGCTTTAGAGCAAATGGATCAATTCCTAAATGAAACAGAAAACTTTGTCAACCTTTTCAAAGCGGGGGATATTGAAGGTGCAAAGGCTGTTTATGCTCCAGCGCGTATGTATTTTGAACGTTCTGAGCCAATCGCAGAAAGTTTCGGTGATCTTGACCCTCGTATTGACGGACGTTTAGCGGATATTCAAGAAGAAGGAAAAGGCGAGGAAGAGTGGACGGGCTATCACAAACTTGAATATGCACTTTGGGAAGAAAATAAAACTGCTGGCTACGAAGCAATTGCTGACCAACTATTAGCTGATGCAAAAGAATTACATGCACTTGTGCAAACAGTGGAAGTTACACCAGACCTAATGATTACGGGTGCTGTAGATTTATTAAACGAAGTATCAACATCAAAAATTACGGGTGAGGAAGAAATCTACTCACATACTGACCTTTATGATTTCAAAGCGAATATTGAAGGTGCCGAAAAAATCTTTGAAATCCTTCGTGCAAAATTAGAAGCAAAAGATAAAGAATTAGTTGCTACATTGGATGAAAAATTCAAAGCAGTCGATGATTTACTAGCGCAACACGCAACAGCTAACGGTGGCTACATTTCCTATGAAGAGTTAACAGAAGAGCATACAAAAGCATTATCAGCTGCAGTCAACCAACTTGGTGAGCCATTAAGTCAAATGGGAATTATTTTGGAGTGATAAATAATGACAACGTCAAATGATGAAAAATGGATCAATAAAAAAATTTCTCGTCGTGACATGTTGAAACTTACAGGCATCGGGGCAGCTGGTGTTGCCATCGGTGCATCTGGTTTCGGTGGTGTCATGAAAGTAATGGGCTACGATGTATTCGAGCCGGTTGCAGATAGTAAAACGGCAATCAATAAAGTAGATTTTTATGGTCAATATCAATCTGGCATTATCACACCAGTCCAAACGCATATTTACTTTGCCTCTTTAAATGTCTTAGTGACGTCAAAGAAGGAATTACAAGAGTTGTTCAAAAAATGGACACCTCTTGTTGTGCGTTTAATGAATGGTGAATTGATGGTAGATTTAACGACAAATACGAGAGTGCCACCAGGTGATACAGGTGAAGCCGAGGGTTTGAATGCTTCCAATCTTTCAATTACAGTCGGTGTTGGTCCATCACTTTTCGATAAGTTAGGTATAGCAAACTTGAAACCAGCCGAGCTTGCAGATTTACCACACTTTCCAAAAGATCAACTGCAAGAAGAGTTTACAGGTGGCGACATTTGCATTCAAGCATGTGCAGATGATCCACAAGTGGCATTTCATGCAGTACGTAATTTAGTGCGTGCTGCTTCAGGTAAGGTGGAAATTAAATGGTCGCAAGCTGGCTTTAACTCGTTCCCTGCGGCGGGTGGGACACCACGTAATTTGTTTGCATTTAAGGACGGCACAGTGAATCCTGCAATAACTGATAAAAAAGATTTACAAGAGGTCGTGTGGGTAGATAAAGGCTGGTTAAAGGGTGGCTCTTATTTAGTCGCACGTAAAATTCAAATGCACCTAGAAACCTGGGATCGGACGTCACTAAAAGATCAGGAAGCTACGTTTGGTCGTTATCGTGATAGCGGCGCGGCATTCGGCAAATCGAAGGAATTCGATGATTTTGACGTTGATGCAAAAGATGAAAAAGGGGCATATATAATGCCGGATACGTCACATGTGCACTTAGCGCGAAAATCTAATGCGCGTATGCTTCGTCGCTCGTATTCTTATGCTTCAGGTGTGATGACCAATACTGGTGCACATGATGCAGGGTTATTGTTTATATCCTTCCAAAAAGACCCGGCTCAATTTACAGCTGTGCAAAACAGTTTAGGTCGTATGGATAAAATGAATGAATATATTACCCATCGAGGCAGTGCAGTGTTTGCTTGCTTCCCTGGCGTACAAAAGGGGAGTTATATAGGTGAAGCACTTTTTAACGCGCTTTAGTTTATTCGCATGTTTACTATTTGCACTGGCAGTTGTGCCAGTGCAAGCAGCGCAGTCCTACAGTCATTTATACATATCTATTAGTGACGCACTCATGAACACCAAGAAGGACAAAGTAGCCGATGCTGAGCAATCACTGGAGCAGTTTGCGACTGATTGGGCTTTAGTAACATCTGAGGAAACGAAAGCGAAAGAAAAAGTTGATGAAGTTTTAGCGCAAGCGGTGGATGCAATATCTAAGGAAGAGCGTTTAGCGGCGTTGTCGGCATTATCCAATGCACTCCGTTCTTTAGAAAACCTTGAAAACCCAGTAGATGAAGCGGCACAACGAGCAGAATTTGGTGCGAAATTTAAGCCCGTGATGAGTGAATTCGAGAAAGCATTAGCAACTGGTGAAGTAGTAGCAATCGATGAAGCATATAAAGAGTTTAATATTAAATGGAATAAACTCGAACGTCCTGTACGAGAGCAAAGTATTCCAATGTACGGACAAATAGAAACTCAAATGGCTTTCCTACGCATTTCAATTTCAGCAGAGAAGCCAGATTTGGCGTTAATGCAAACACAGTATGATGAGTTAAAGCAAACGATTGAGGATTTTGTTGCTGGCGATGAAACAGCAGAAGTCATAGAGGGTGAGTTTTCTTTAGCGACATTAGTAGCTTATATTGATGAAGCAAATGATCACATTGATGCAGGCGACTACAAGGCAGCATCTGATAAGATCCGTGAATTTATCAGGATATGGCCGAGCGTTGAACTTGAAATATCGACGCGTAATAGTAGACTTTATACGAAAATTGAAAGTGATATGCCTATCCTAGTGAGTGAGTTATTAAAGTCAAATGTTGACGCAAAAGGCATTAAAGAAAAGTTGAATACTTTCCGCACAGAAATTGAATTAATTCAAGGTGATACTGATTATACGTTTTGGGACTCAGCGCTTATCTTACTACGCGAGGGCTTAGAGGCACTACTAATTATTTTGGCGTTAGTGTCATTTTTAGAGATGGCAGGACAAAAGCAAATGCGCAAATGGATTTATGTCGGTGCAGCTTTCGGAATTTTATTGTCAGCGATAGCAGCAGTGCTAATGGCGACGATTTTCAATTCTGCTACTATTGATACGAACCGTGAAGTGATGGAAGGCTACGTTGGTCTACTTGCCGCCGCGATGATGATAGGAGTTGGTATTTGGCTTCATAGTAAATCGAGTGTGGCAAGCTGGAATCGTTATATTTCAAAACGAATGGGATCGGCGATTTCAAGTGGTTCAGTCATAGCAATGGCATCAGTCAGCTTCTTATCCGTTTTCCGTGAAGGAGCAGAAACACTAGTGTTCTACGCAGGCATTGCACCGAAAATGGAAATATCCCAATTCGTGCTAGGCATTGT
Source organism: Lysinibacillus sp. NPDC096418 (assembly GCF_044762775.1). Classification (NCBI taxonomy): domain Bacteria; kingdom Bacillati; phylum Bacillota; class Bacilli; order Caryophanales; family Bacillaceae; genus Lysinibacillus; species Lysinibacillus sp. NPDC096418. The sequence goes on along the minus strand of NZ_JBIWEY010000008.1, from coordinate 19,427 downwards.
CGTGGCACTAGTGCTGTTAGCCATCTTTGCAATTGTCCTATTTAAGGCAAGTGGCAAAATACCGATTCATAAGTTTTTCGCTGTAGCAACGATTTTAATTTATGTGTTGGCTTTCAAAATAATTGGCGTGAGTTTGCATACATTGCAGCTAACGGACAAAATTTCTACAACGATTGTGGACGGCTTGCCCGTCATTAGCTTAATTGGTTTCTATCCAACAGTGGAAACGATTATTGGACAAGCTATTTTACTAGTCCTTGTAGCGGTTACTATCTTCTATAAGAAAAAACAAGAGAAATAATACTGAGGCTGTGGCATATTGCTGCAGCCTTTTCGTGTTATGTAACCTGAGCGATAAGTATTGTAAAACAGATCGCTCCTATGAATATTAAATATAACAATATATACCTTTTTATGTCACGGTGTGATATAGTCAAGATACGACATAGTCACAGTGCGACATATGGAGGTGGATGAGTGGAAAAATTATTAAAAAAATATGTACCGATGACAGAGACTGCTTTTTACATTTTGCTCTCATTAACAGAGCCGAGGCATGGTTACGGCATTATTAAGCGCGTTGAGGAATTGACCGATGGACGCTTGAAACTTGGATCAGGCACTATTTATGGTACCCTCACTAAAATGCAAAAAGATGAAATGATTTCGATATTTGCCGATGAACGAAGAAAAACAATCTATGAGGTAACGGGCATTGGCAAGAAAGTCATGCAGGCAGAAATGGTTCGTTTGAAAGAATTGCATGAACATGTACTACGTTTTGAGGGGGAGTTCTTATGAAAAAATTGAGACTTTTTTGGAGTTATCAATTAGTTAAAACAGAGGAATGGCTTTCGCAAATGGCAAGAGAGGGATATCATCTCAATGGTTTTAATCACTTAACACGAGTGTTTTCGTTTATCGAAGGACCGTGTGAAAATGTGACATATGCTATACAAATAGAGAAGGTAGAACCGTCGAGTGGGCTTATAAACAGTGGATGGCACATAGTTGCATCTTCGGCAAAGTGGCAAGTGTTGAAAAATGAGGAGTCTACAATTTCCGCATTTCCTTCTCGTGATGAAATTGTAAAGAGAACGAGATTGCATGCTTATTTATTTTTACTAATTACATTTTTATATCTCTCCTTACAAATGCCTGTAATCATCATTTTGGGATTAGCTTCTAGTGTTGTAAGTGACCAGTTTGTAATAGCACCTCTTTTAATGCCAATCTTCATATCTCTAGTGCTTATCGCACTTACACTATTTGTTTTTCGTGCATATCGGAAGTTTGAAAAACAAGAAATGGATTTGGAAGTTGTACGAATTAGCATGGGCCGTAAAATACGGAAAATTCGTCTTGGATGGATGTATACACCACTACAAACGAAGGAATGGCTTGAGAAACTTGCGAGGCAAGGACTAGAGCTTGAATCAATCTATGGTGCTTTTTTTACTTTCCGAGAGACAGGGGCCAAAAATATTATTTATGAAGTAAGCTTTGAACCGAGCGTAAATACTACTTTTTTTACAATTCATAAAGAAATGGGTTGGCAATTGAAGTATGCGTCTAATATTACGTGGCTTAATTACTCCATTTGGGCAATACCTTATGATGACTTTGAGGAAGTACCAGCTTTTACGTATGATCCAAAAGAAAAAAAGCGTAATGTTAAAAAGGCATTTATGATGAATGCTGGATTGGGTACTCTTGTGTTGCTTGTATGTTGTCAATCATTTTTTATTAATATAAATGTTATGCTTGATCCTTTTTTTGAATGGTCATTTATGGGGATATTACGCAGCCTACTCATAGTAGTAATTATTATGTGGATTATATTATACTTCAAAATTATTGCAGGTTTTAGAAGAGAAATGAAAATGTTAAAAGCTTCTCAAGGGTGAGAGGCTTTTTCTATGCATCCGGTAAGAATGAAACATTTATTTTGGAGACGTTTTTTATGATTTTTCTAAAAAACTTTAATGTCAACGCACCATAAATAAACCATACCAAATAAGGTAGCATTGCGATAAAAAATCCCCAAAAATATAAATCAATAATGCGCGATATGGAAATAAACAATGTCCCGCTAAAACCGACTAATAATAATACCCAAACGAAATTTTTAACAGTTGAAGAAAGTGATGTCGTTAAAAAGAAAAATTCTAATAAAAAGATAACGATAAAAATTAACACGGCAATTATTACGCTATAAATGACTACAAACTCAGGGGCAAAGCCAATCTTTCCACCACTGGGATTATCCAAACCTCTTAATGAATGATACATATATTTTTCAAACGACGGATGTTGAAGAATGGATGATGCAGTAAGCCACTGACAAAAGATCCATAAAATTAAATACATATCTCGATATTTAAACTGGTAGTTAAACAATTCCATTCCTCCTTAGAATAATTAACGGCGTCGGATTTTTAAAGTTTCTTCTAATTAGAATAATTTTTAGAGAAAATTCAATGTTATTCCTGTAAAATAAAGGTGACCAATAGATTGGAAGAGTGATTGAATGATACAAGTAAATGTAGAAAATACAAGTTTAATATTAGAGGGTGGAACGTTTCGCACACTGTTTACGTCAGGTGTTCTTGATGCATTTTTAGAGCAGGATATCATGATGCCTTATGTTGTAGCGATTTCAGCTGGGGCAATCAATGCTTGCTCGTATGTATCGCAACAAAAGGAGCGTTCTTTACGTGTATTAATAGATTATCGACATGATAAGCGCTATATGGGTTGGAAAAATTTCTTGAAAGAAAAAAGCTTATTTGGGCTCGATTTTGCCTATAATGTGATCCCAAATCAGTTAGATATTTTTGATTGGGAGACCTATCAAAAGTATAATGGCACGCTTAAATTTGGCGTGACCAACGCAACAACTGGGCAGGTAGAGTACATGGATGCGTTGGAAATGGACCGCGAGTGTATGATGCTACGTGCCACTTGTGCCATTCCAGTGCTATTTCCTGAAATCAAACTAAATGATACACCCTATTATGATGGGGGATTAGCAGAGCCTATCCCGATTCAGCACGGAATTGAACAAGGATTTGACAAGCATGTGCTCGTGTTAACTCGTCCAAAAGGCTATCGTAAAGAGATGGATAGACAGAGTAAGTGGGCAATGAAGTTACTATCAAAACGTTATCCGAATCTCGTGAAAAGTATGGAAAGACGTGCAGATCATTATAATGCCTCACTCGAGTATTGTGAAAAGCTTGAAGAAGAAGGGAAAGCTTTTATTTTCCGTCCGACAGAAGCGCTCAATAGCTTTGAAAAAGATAAAACACAAATGCGCTCGAATTATGAGATGGGCTATGAGCAGGCAATGCATCAGATGAATGCATTAAAACAATTTTTAAAATGAAGGAAGGATGGATGAAATGGAGAGTCAGGTAAGGTATTCATCAGATGCAGGGAGGGGCTATATTTATTTTAATGAACGTTCAAAAAATAATATACGTTATACGGGAGATTTAGAATTAGAGGAAGCTCATGAATTTTTACTAGATTTTGATAAAAAGTGGAATATTGTCGGCATTGAACTGGAAGGCGTAGCAGCTCAAAGAATCAGGAAAATTGCCGGGCAATCTCACGTGTTTCAAAAGAAAGTAAATACAGATGGACAAGTATACTATGTTTTACGGCTCACGAATGAAAAAATCAGAACAACTATTTTTCATCCTAAAGCAAAAGATATTCATTTTCACTTTGCGGATGTCCCTTGTCAGGATTATGTTGGCATCCGGGATTTTATCGGTATCGATATTCTTGATAATGATTTTTATTCAGAGCAGTATTTAGTTGGAGATTAGCAAAATGTTCAACGATACTCATTAAACATAAAATTCCTTTTTAGTGGAGAAAGGCGGGCATTCATCCGTCCAAATCCACTAAAAAGGAATGTTTGCGTGAAAAGTTACATCGTTAATTGATTAATTTTTTTAGATAACCTCGACGAATCATCAAAAAACTTACGATAAAAATAAGTAAAAACAAACTAATTCCTATCACAGTCATTTGATAAAACGACGCTGAAATCATGCTACGCATACCAAACATCACACCAAATAAAAGGATGGATGCGAAAGTAAAAGGGATAAAAACTAACATTGCTAGTTCTTTCGTGACAACAGAGCTTAGTTCTTTTACGGAAAGACCGATTTTTCGGATACCTAGATATTTCAACTTTTCGCCTTCGAGCGATGTTTGTAAATAGAAATATAAAATACTCATGGCTGCACTTAAGAAAATTAGGCTGAGCATAAATCCGATAAAGAACATTATACTCTTCACAAAATTTTCTGTATCGTATAAACCTATTTTAGAAGCGATTAAATGCAAATCGGGTTCTGAAATTATTTTTTCTTCAATGGATTTTGTTTCATCTATTTTCTCTTTCCAATTTTCGACCTCGTACGCAAACACTTTATAAATAGGGAAGTTGATTGTTTCATATATTGCATCGGGTACAACATAGTACATATTTTGGAAGCCAGTTGATAAAATGTTCTGTTTTTCAAGACCGGCATATTTTAGCTGACCAAATGGATAGTCAAGAATTGCATCTTTGTTTGGTAATACACCTTCATTACCTGCTGCAATATAGTATTCATTGTCATTTAACGAAATGGAGTCGTGTAAACCGAGCGCGTTATAATTCGAAACTGACATGAAACCGATACGACGATTTTCATCGCTCTTAAAGGCCGAATAATATGCATCATAATTACCGGATTTTTCTAATGTCTCTTCGATAAAGGCGACATCTTGTACTTCTGTTGTATTCCTTGGAAGAGAAGTATATTGGAAGCTATACGGGTATAGGCTTTCTGTCTTTTCCTCTACATCGTAGTAAGAACTATAAAGTACGCTTGTACATAGAAATACTCCAAGCAATAAGACAGTTAGTAAATAGATGAGATGCGCATGTGAGCGTCCTTTTGCTTTTAAATTTGAAACAAACAGCATATTTGTCTTTTTAAAGTAAGATGAACGTTTTTCGAGTATTCGTATTGCCAATAATGTTCCTTGTGTAAGGATGAAGTAGATGGAAATCAGTAGGCTAGCGAAAAGTGCCATGTAATAGATTGTGTCTAATTGTAAAATCCATTTTAGCTCTAATTTTAAGGCTAGCAATAACAACCCGCTTACTACTAAAGCTAAAATTAGTTTTCGTGGGACTGGTGTTATTAATTTTTCAGTTGTGACATCTGCTTTTAATAGTTGAATGGCTTCTTCTTTATTAATAAACCGTGTCATGAATTTGGAAACTACAAAAAACAAAATTGTGAACAGGCAGATTGTTACGATAATTGCTATGATTGGTACATACATCCCGAATTGATCAGCTTGTAATACTCTTTTTGCGACCATTAAAAATAATGGTGAAACAATGAGTCCAAGGATAATCGCTGTGACGATTGCAGCACCACCAATTAGCATATTTTCTCTGAAAATCATCGTGCGAATTTGTTTCATCGATGCACCCATGATCATAAATATACCGAGACTTTTTGTTTTCTTTTTCAAAAATGCAAAAATCGAATAAATGATAAAAATAAACGAGAAAATGTAAATAAAGAAACTCGCGAACATCATCGTAATTCCAAGCGTACTTGTCGTATCAATTAAAGCAAGCATCGGATGGAACGCCGTGATAGAAAATAAGAAAAATACTAAAATAGAAAATACACTACTTAAAAAGTAAGAAATATAGGTCCACTTATCACGTAAAATATTTTGAACGACAATATCATTAAATTTCATGCTGTGCACCACCTAAAAATGCGAGTGTGTCCATAATCTCTTGGTAAAATTGCTGCTTATTATTTCCTCGGTGTACTTCGTTGTAGAGAATACCGTCTTTAATAAAAACAACACGCTGTGCGAAGCTAGCCACATATGCATCATGCGTCACCATTAAAATTGATGTTTTAAATGTTTTATTGACGGAATCAAATAGTGACATAACATCATTTACTGCTTTGGAATCTAGGTTGCCTGTTGGTTCATCGGCTAATAATAAACTTGGCTCATGAATAACAGCGCGTGCGATTGCCACACGTTGTTTCTGACCACCTGAAATTTCAAATGTACGTTTCTTTAAGATTCCCTCAATCCCTAAAAAATTTACAACGTCCGTTAAGCGTTTTTTCATTTCATTTGCCTGAATAGAGTCAAGCGCTAATGGAAGGAGAATATTCTCTTCAACAGTTAATGTGTGGACAAGGTTAAAGTCTTGAAATACAAATCCTAATTCATTGCGACGAAACTTCGCTAGTTCATCATCATCTAACTCATAAGGATTTTTTGAATTGATCGTAATGACACCACTTGTTGGGCGATCAATGGTAGAGATGCAGTTCAGGAACGTTGTTTTTCCGCTACCAGAAGGACCCATCACTGCAACAAACTCATTTTCACCTAGTTGAAAATCGATCCCTTTTAATGCTTTGTATATAATTTCTCCGGAATACTCCTTTTGAAGTTGGTTGACATGTAATATTGTTTTTGACATTGGTTCGTAACTCCTTTTGTATCAGTTGTTAGCTAAAGTATAGATACAACTGACCTTCCTATACATCGCTGTACATGACAGCAATATGACAAAATCGTCATATTACTCTTTTCATGCCCTTTGAAAAATCAATCGTAATTGTTGTTTCGTTATTCGCTGATTGTAATTGGAATGGATGATCCAATGTTGTAAGAATCCTTTCCACTAAATAAAGACCAATGCCTGTCGATTCACCTTTCAAACGTCCTTTATAGCCTGTGTAATAGAGGTCAAAAACACGGGCTATTTCATTTTCAGGAATCGTGACACCATTATTTTTAATACGTAACTTGCCATTCTCATAATCGATGAGAACAGAGGTATTACGCTCCCCATATTTAACCGCATTACTCAATAGCTGATAAATAACAACCTTCAACCATTTGCGATCAGAGTAGATGAGGACATCTTCTTGTATTGTAGTTTTAGGGTACATCTCTTCTTCAATGAAATAGTCCTTCAAATCATTAATGACTTCTTGTATTGCTCCTTTTAACTGAATGGATTCTATTTTCAAATCCGCCAATAAATTTGTTGAGCGACTGTATGTTAGTAGCTGGTTTAAAGAAAAATTCAACTTGTTACATTGGGTTTTCACTTTCTGCCATTCGACTAATAAACTTGCCTCTTTCCACTGGTTTGACTGGATGAGTAATTGAATGACAGAAAGAGGGGTTTTCATTTGATGTACCGAATGTGAAATCATCAGTTGTTGCTCTTTTGAAAATTGTTTGTATTCTTCCTTCTGTGTCAGGAAATGGTTTGAATCAATTGTATTTGTTTTGCGTAGGCTTTTTCGTACGGCGCGATTGGTTGATGGATCGTTTGAAAGATTTCATTACTAATATGAGTGTACATTTTTTTTCGGCGGAGATAACGGATACATAACAAGATGACTAATAGAAAAGAAGCTAAAAATACAAAATAAGCAAAATGGTTTTCAAAGCCATCTAGTTGTTGAATTACAATGGGTAGACAAATGAATGTAAAGATATATAGGACAACAATACTTATATGATCCCTCAAAAATAGCTTCATGTGCGGTTCTCCGATAACTGATAGCCAATACCACGAATTGTGATGATGGCTAATGATGAATGAATAGCTTCTAATTTTTTTCGAAGTCTTACAATATTGACGGAAAGTGTATTTTCCTCAACAAACGTCTCGTCATCCCAAATAGCTGTAAGTAATTGCTGTCTTGTAACGACATTCGGAAATGCTTCAAATAGCATTGTACACAGTCGAAGCTCCTTAACAGTTAAAAGTTCCTCATGTTCAAGCGTATTTAATCTAACTGTATCTATATTCAAAGTAGTATTTCCAGTTTTGAGGATACGAGCCTGTGAATCCGCTGCATATTCACCATAAATCCTACGTATCTGTCCATTAATTTTCGCCAATACCACATCAAGTGAAAAGGGCTTCGTAATAAAATCATCAGCACCGTTTTCAATCCCATAAACTTGATCGGTATCACTCATACGAGCAGATAGAATCATAATTGGACAATTCGAGACTTGCCTTATTTTGCGAGACCAATAATAGCCATCGAAGGCAGGGAGATTTATGTCCATTAAGACAAGGTGCGGTTGAAATTCTTGAAAATGATCAAGCACTCTATCAAAGTCGACCACAATTAAGCATTGATAGCTATATTTTTCTAGCTGTTTTTGTAAGGTATGGGCGATTTCCATGTCATCTTCCACGATTAAAATTTTGTACATCATATCCTCCTGCTTTATCTACTATTTTTCACTTCAAATGATTCCATAATACACTGTTTTGATGATAAAAGCAGGCTAGAGTCTTGAATTTGTATTTGCTATAGGCATTTTAAGATTTATATTTGTAAAAGTAATTCGGTCGAAGGAATGATTTGTAAGAAAAAGAAGTGATCCATTCCCCTGAGAAAAATCGTTTATCGCTAAGAGAAATGTTAATTTTCTAGTATCCGGCGACCGATGCTATATCGGCATAATTACATATTATCCGACATTTTAATTTGTAATTTTAAAAACAAAAAAAACAAGCCTATAAAAAGTAGATGACCTCTTACAGGCTGTAAATGGAACATTAAATGGCTTAATTGAGTCTTATGTGTAGGTGGTTCATCATCAATAGTAGGGGATGACATTTGGTAAACGTACAGATCAATAAATGAAGGCTAGTTGTTTGGTGTGAAGGCTAGACGACTTCTATGGGATTGGCTTCTTAGATTAGACCCTGGAGCGAGTAAAACAGTTCATAGGACGCCCCATGGAAAGCGCCTAGCCGGAACGGAAATCAGTCCCAATTCAGGGTGATGACTCGAGTAGGTTACAACTATACCAATTTAAGTAAACTAATTATTGCCAATTTATATGTAATAGTGTACTATCTAACTAGCACACTATTACATGAGGTGGTCACATTGGATAAATTTTTAGGATTATTAAAAAAGGAATGGGTGCTTTATCGATCGTGGTGGTTGGTGGCAATTATAGGCGGTCTGATTTTTATTTATTGTGGGGAGCATTTTCTTGATCGGCGGACTGATATAACTGATCCTCGGGTGATTTTTACAAGCTGGGTTTTGGTCCTAGGCACTTTTTTTGTAGTGTTTCAGTTTTTAGCTAGTATTCATAATGACTTAAAGACAAAAGAGATATGGCTTCATTCAACGAGCTCGATTGCCCAGTTAGTTGGGGTGAAAATTGTTTTCGCACTTACTAGTAGCATTGTTTTTCTTACTATTATTTCAGTCTTTGGTCTACAAGACTTCATTGAGGCAACTTTTATGCAGGTATCATTTTTGCACTTTATGACCGTTTCAAGTTTATTTATAATGCAATGCATATTGATTCTACTGACCTTATTATTTTTTACCCTAAATGTCTATTTAAAAAAATACATTGGACACTTTGCCTTTATTATTTCATCAGGAAGCTTCATTTTAATCATGAAACTATGGACTGGATTTCGCGAAAGTATCAATTATGAGAAAATTTTTTATCACGGTGAAATATCTACGGAGGGACTATCGAATTTATTGCCACAGTCGAATGGATCATCATTCTTTGTCATTTTGGGACCTATCTATGTGGTGGAGACGCTAGCATTTGTTTTATGCTACTGTATGCTTTACATCGTTGCAACAAAGTCGCTTGAGAAGGTGGTTTTGCGATGACATTAGATTTTTCACGTGATAAGCCGATATATAGTCAGCTAGTTGATCGTATTTGTGGGGATATTTTAAAAGATAAGCTGTTACTGGGGGACCGACTTCCATCTGTTCGTGAGTATGCGGTGGAGACAGGTGTGAATGTGAATACAGTACAACGCGTGTATAAGGAGCTTGAAGCGATGAATATAACGGAAACGAAACGTGGTCAAGGGACATTTATTACAACGAGTGAAGTGCGTATAACCGCATTACGAGAAGAGATGAAAAATCAACTCGCCCAAAACTTTTTAACATCCATTGAAGCACTTGGGTTTTCGAAAGAAGAAATGCTCGATGTTTTACAAAACAAATCGTGAGGTGAAGAAATTGTTGCAAGTATCAAATGTTTCTTTTCGGTATTTAAAAAAGCCTATTTTACAAGACGTGTCTTTTCTATTTCCGATTGGGCAAATTATCGGACTTGTCGGAGAAAATGGGAGTGGCAAATCGACATTATTAAAAACAATGGTGGGACTCACAACTCCGAGTAGTGGGGAAGTAATGCTTGATGGTAAGACAGTTACGCGTCAAAGTGCCGATATGATTGCTTACTTGCCAGATACAGATCTTTTTTTTGATTTTTATACGGGCGAGCAACTCTTTTTACACTATGCATCCCAATTTAAAGACTTCTCTTATGAAAAAGCGTGTGCTGTCGCTGAATATTTGCAAGTAGATAAGCAAACGAAACTCAAGTATCTATCAAAAGGAAATCGTGGACGTATGAAAATGGCGGCAACTCTTGGGCGTCAAGTCCCGTACTACATTATGGATGAACCATTCTCTGGGCTTGACCCGATGGTACGTGAATCACTGATTAAGGGGCTTATTCAATTTACTGATATTGAAACACAAACGATAGTGTTATCGACACATGAGTTATATGAAGTCGAACCGATTTTAGATCAAATCATCCTTTTGCAAAATGGGGCAATTGTTGCACAAGAAGAAATGGAAAATGTCCGAGATCAAAACAATCAAGATGCCGTCCAGTGGATGAAATCGTACTACAAGGAGAAGGTGAAATAAATGAACAAACAACCAATTGTTCAACTTCAAAATTTATCGAAAACGATTCGGGGGAAACAATTAATTCAGCATTTGAATTTAGATTTATATCCTGGCCAAATCACAGGGTTTTTAGGTCCAAATGGGGCAGGGAAAACAACAACTATTCGCATGATGACTGGATTGATGCATCCTTCAGATGGAAAAGTCATAATTGATGGGCAGTCTTTGCAAGAGCATTATGAAGAGGCGATTAGTAAGGTCGGGGTAATTGTTGAAAATCCTGAAATGTATAAATATATGTCCGGGTATAAAAATCTACTGCACTTTGCACGCATGCATAAAAACGTGCCCAAAAAACGTATTGATGAAGTGGTGCAACAAGTCGGATTAGAAAAACGTATTCATGAAAAAGTATCAACGTATTCGCTTGGAATGCGTCAACGTCTTGGCTTAGCTCAAGCACTTTTACACCGTCCGAAGTTTTTAATATTAGATGAACCGACAAACGGATTAGATCCAGCTGGTATTCGTGAGTTCCGCATGTATTTACGTAAAATTGCGGATGAAGAGGGTGTTTCAATTTTTGTTTCTAGCCATTTGTTATCTGAAATCGAGCTGATGTGTGACCGTGTAGCAGTCATTCAAAATGGCAAATTAATCGATATCCGTGACATACATAGTGAAACCACTTCACTTTACTATATCGAAGCAAAGTCAAATGAAGACGTAGCAACGCTTTTAACAAAATTAAACTACAGCTTTACGTTTGAAAATAACGGTGTTATTGCAGAGGTGAAGAAAGAAAATATCCCGGCCTTAATCACTCAGCTTGTGCAAGAAAATATACAAGTATTTGCGGTACAACCATATCAAAAAACGTTGGAAGATCAATTCTTAGAAATGACGGGAGGTGGACAAATTGCTGAAGCTAATTCAAAATGAGTGGATGAAAATGTGGCAAAAGCAGGGTACTTGGGTAATGCTTATCTTCCTAGTCATATTCATTATTGTTCCTGGCGGGATGACAAAATATCAAGATACAAAGAATGCAGAGGATACTACGTGGCAAGAAGTCGTGCAACAGCAAATGAATTTTTATAAGGATATTCTTGCGAGTGAAGATCTTTCAGAAACGGATATCCAAAACTATGAAGAAGAAATTGCCATTCGTGAATATCGCTTAGCAAATAATGTGCCGATACAATTAGAAACAAGTATAGCTGACTTTATGGCATTCTCAAGCAACTGGGTCATGTTAGTGACACTATTTACAGTGGTTTTGGCAGCAAGTATTGTATCGAGTGAATTTTCAACTGGGACGATTAAAATGCTGTTAACGCGGCCAATTTCTCGTGCGAAAGTTTTAACTTCAAAATTAATAACTGTCTTTTTATTTGGTGTGTTATTACTCATTGTGAACATTGGTGTGAGTGCAATTACAGGATTTGTCCTATTTGATGCAACAACTAGTGCACCGCTAGAAATGGTGGACGGTAATATTGTAGAAAAGGATGTATGGGGTGATTTAGGGTATTCCTATTTACTTGCATGTGGAGACTTTGTCATGTCTACATTGTTCGCCTTTTTTGTAGGCTCAGTATTCCGCTCAAGTTCACTTGCAATTGGCTTAACGATGTTTTTATCATTCATGGGTCAAATGATTGTGTCGCTATTAAGTAAATATGAGATTGTCAAATATATTTGGATCACACATACGAATTTAAAACAATATGAAACAGGTAACATCTTGGTAGAGGGTATCACCATGCCATTCTCACTTACAGTACTTGCAATTTACGCTGTACTGTTCATAGTAATAAGTTATCTATCATTTATGAAACGTGATGTCACGGCATAGAAGAACATTGTTTGCTAGAGGGTCTGCATGATAGAATCAACTTTTCTACACGATAGGATGCAAAAAATGCACGATAGGTGATTGATCATACATGATAACCTATATCGCTTTCGTATACAAAGGGTGTCTCAGAAATAATTCTGGGACACTCTGTTTGTTTTAACTATAGTTGAAAGTGAAATTTTTTAAGAAAAAATGCGTCCTTTTTCGGAAAGTTCCCGTCTATAGGGGTGAAGAAAGGGGGGCTGATAATGGAGATTGAACATATAATTCATACATATGGCGACTATTTGTACCGAGTTGCTTTTATTTATACGAAAGATAAGAGTGCGGCGGAAGAAGTCGTACAAGATGTCTTTTTTAATTTTTATCGCAAGCAGTCGCAATTTAAAGGCGATGCGACGTTAAAAACCTATTTAATCAAAATGACGATTAACCGCAGCTACGATTATTTGAGAAGCTGGAAAAATAAACGGCTTGTACTAATGGAAAAAATAACAGGAAAGTCGAGCGTAACAACTGAGCAACTACTTCTTACAATGGAAATGCGTGGAGAAATCACTCAAGCTGTATTGGGATTACCTGTAAAATACCGTGAAATCATCGTGCTATATTATTACGAAGAGTTTTCAATAAAAGAAATTGCAAGTTTAACGGATGTGGCAGAATCAACAATAAAATCAAGACTGCAACGTGCGAGGAGTAAACTAAAGATGATATTACAGGAGGAGGGGGAAATGAGTCATGAATAAAGAACAATTTCAAAAAGAAATGGATAGTGTACGATTATCGGGGGAGCAAAAGCGCAAATTGATACATCATGTACAACACGGACCACAGAAAAAGCTAGTGAATTGGGGCTATCGTATTGTTTTACCCAGCTTTATAGTGTTAACAATTTTCTTTGTTATGATGACCATTTCAGGCGAAACTCCTCAGATTACTACGACAGGGAAGACGATACAAGAGGATACACATGAAAGATGGATCAACGAAACCATAATCTTATTTATAGTTAATGCATTCTTACTAATAACAGCCATCGTACTAGCGGTGCGTTTATTATATGTTACAAAACGTTGGCAGCACATACCGCGTGTTATACGTGCAAGGCAGCTACTTAGCGCACATAAAAAAATGGTTATGTTCCATGTAATAGCAGTCATCTTAAGTGTTATAAGTTTCTGGTTTTGGGAAGGCATTTATTTCTTTTACACAGAAAAGTTTATATCGACTGACTTTTCACTGTTAATTGGGGTTGTTGCGTTACTGATTAGTGCAATTCTAGGCACAGCTTATTTTGTATTTATCCATTTTTATGCTACAACGCGTATCGAGGATACTACTTGGAAGGACGTCCTACGTTGGCAAGGTTATTCGATTCTAAGTACCTATACCATTCTACTTCTTTTTATTGCTCCGTTTTTACTGAGTAATCCAATTGCGTGGTTTATTAATTTACTCGGTATAATGATAATGCTCAATATGTGTCTGTTAACTTCATATTTGCTACGCAATATGAAAGGAGCGACCTGTCCACATTGTAATGTTACGTATACAAAAAAAGAGTTAAACAAAAAAATGAGAACGCTTTATCGTAGACAATGTAATCATTGTCAAAAACCAATTTACTTAACAAATAAAACCCGTACAATATACTTCTTACCACTCGCAGTACCAACGGTAGTTAATGGATCAATAGATATTACTTCTTTTGTTATTGAAATGATAGGTAATATTTCTTTTGAAACTGCATTTAGCGATAATTTTTCTTTTATAACTTTAGTAATAATGAGCGCTATGTACCTTTGTTATTTTGTGTATTATTATTTGCCATATGTTACGGAGTTTCAGAAAAATGAGGATAAAATAAAGCCTTTGTGGTGAATAGGAAAGGTAAAGCAGAAGAAACTTCAAGCTGTTTCTTCTGCTTTTTGTAGATTAAAGATGCTTAGAAATAATCTGCTGTAACTTCCCTTGTAAATTCGGTAAGTCTTGCGTAGTAATGGTTGTACGGACAAAACTTTCATCCATATCTAATGCTTCTGCGAAGAAACTGCCTATGCCTTTGACTTTGCGGTCGATTTGCATTAATAGTTCCATTGAATGTTCTGATTGTGATAGGAAGACTACCTCTAGCTCATCTAGATGACTACGATATTGTAATCCTGGTGCAAATTCAAATTCTTGCATAAACGGATAGTTTTTAAGGAAACGTACTGATGCCTGTTTACATTCAGCTTCTCGTAAGCGGAAGCCTAGCCCATTGACTGCATCTAATACGTTAGCAGCTAGTTTAGACGGTTTTACATCGATATAATCTTTGTCTTCTGGATCAACAGCATTTTTAATATCAAGCTCGGTTTGGACCCAAACTTTTGTTTTTCCAGCTGTAATTGGCGTATCAAATGGTAGCGTCATTGAAAATGGAATTACTTTGTTTTCTCCTGCTTCAATCGAAAATGGCTCCGTTACTTTTTCCTTGTTTACAGCAGCCTTATCTGTATATTTTTTATCGTTCGCTTCACGGACATATGTTGTGTATACCGTTAAATAAATTGTATCAATTTGCTGAGCGACATTACCACCGCGTACCAAGATTTCACCGCGCATTAATTCACCAGCAGCGTAAGTAGATCTTTCAAGTTTCGTATCAACAGTTGCTGCACCAACACCAATACTTGCTAGTACTTTGTTAAATAGGGACATTTTAATTCCTCCTATAATGTTAAGATTACTATACATACGTATCATATAATAAAAGGTTTCAATGAGCTAGAATTTTCCGATATACTAGAGGGGAAATAATGGGGGGGATTCAAATGGAAACAGAATGGTTAAGAACCTTCATCGTTGCAGCAAAAACAGAGAATTTCCGTGAGACAGCAGAAAAATGCTTCATGATGCAATCTACAGTGACGAAGCATATTCATCATCTTGAAAAAGAGTTACAGACACCCCTTTTCGAACGTAACAATAAGCAGGTAAAACTTAATAGTGTGGGTGCACATTTTTTACAAAAAGCAGAAATGATTATAGAAACTATTGATGAAGCATTAAACAGTACAGCCTCCTTTGTAAATGGATTTACCTCGCAATTAACAATTGGTGTAGCGCCACAAATTGCGAACTCCACACTACCTTTAATTGTCGGAATGTTTCAACAAAAAAGACCGACAATTCAACTATCAATAGAATTACTTAAATCCAATGAAATAGGGGAAGCAGTTTATGCAGGGCAGGTAGACATCGGTTTATCAAAATTATCATCGACGCGTAATCTACAAACGGAAATCCTTGCACAAGAGCCACTTCAACTAATCGTACCAATGTCAAAGAAAGAGACTGATGTCCTGACATTATTACAGCAGGAGACAATTTTAACACATGAGTATGCTCCTTATTGGCAGGAGGTGCAGCAAGTTCTTCAGCAATTCCCATGCTATAAAAGTATGCAACTCAATCAAACAGAGCTCATTAAAAACTTTGTGAAGCAGGGGTTAGGTATCGCATTTTTGCCAAAGAGTGTAATCGATTCAGATCATCAACATCAGCTCTTATTTAGTTGTTCAGTAAAAGAATTTCAGCATATTGTGTCAAATACATACTTCTTAACAAAATATTTTACGGCTGATAGCGATGCTTTTTTTGAAGTGTGTCAAAATATCTATAGGGCTAATAAATAGTTTGGTTACTTATTCAAGGAGGTCAATTCAATGTCTTTTATTATAGAATCAAATAATATGGCCGATTATCTTTTAGAAACAGAAGAGATAAATTATTCACATCCAATGATTCAATATAAGATTTCTGAACTTTTCCCGAGCGATTTAACGGATATTCAAAAGATAGAAATTGCTTTTAGATTTGTGCGAGATCAGATATCTCACTCATGGGATATTCGAAGTGACATTGTAACTAGAACTGCATCAGAGGTGCTAGAAAAAAAGAACGGTATTTGTTATGCTAAGTCGAATTTATTAGCAGCTTTACTGAGAGGGGAAGGGATTCCTTGTGGTTTTTGTTATCAAAGACTGATGATTTTTGATACGCCAGAAAAAGGTTATTCCCTACATGCTTTTAATGGAGTTTATATCGAATCCTTAAGTAAATGGATTCGCATAGATGCTAGAGGAAACAAACCCGGTGTTCATGCCGAACTTTCGTTAAAAGAAGAGAAATTGGCATTCCATGTTAACGAAAAAATGAATGAAAAAGACTATCCAACCATCTTTGTTAAACCAAATGAAAAGACAATGCAGACCTTGAAAAAGTGTAAGAGCGCAATAGAAATGTATAAAAATTTTTTACCTGATGAATTGTAAGATAGAGTAATTAATGAATGTTTTTGTATAAGGCTTGCATTGCAGGTCTTTTTTTGTTGTTGCATTTTAATGAAAGTAAGCATAATATAAGTGTATTCTTATATATAAATTTAATGAGGTGACTTATGGACATTCAATATTTAGAAAAGCAATTAAAAGCTGTCGCAGATGCCAATCGGTTAAAGCTATTAAGTTGCTTAAAATCTGGTGAAGTTTGTGTATGTGATTTAGTCGATGTACTTGGACTTTCACAACCTGCAGTAAGCCAGCAATTAAAAAAACTAGAGGAAGCAGGGATTATTACTGCTCGAAAAGTTGGTACGTGGAGGCACTATCGTTTAGTGGAAGAACAAACGCCACTCATGCAATCCATTTTAGCACAGCTAGAGGGAAAAGAAACTTGTCAATGTGACACTAATTGTGAGGTTACCTCGTGAAAAATCACTCTTTAACCAAACAGCTTTCTTTTTTAGATCGTTATTTAACCCTCTGGATTTTTGTCGCCATGGGAATAGGTATTATCATTAGCCTACTAGTTCCACACTTTAAAGAAATACTTAATGCGGCAAGTGTCGGTACAACAAGTATACCTATTGCGGTTGGTTTAATCGTAATGATGTATCCTCCACTTGCAAAAGTAAAGTATGAGGAAATGTGGCGTGTCTTTAAAGATGTAAAAGTGTTAGCGCTATCCTTATTCCAAAACTGGCTACTTGGTCCGTTTTTAATGTTCTTTTTAGCAATCATTTTCTTACGTGATTACCCGGAGTACATGGCCGGACTTATTATGATTGGCCTAGCTCGGTGTATTGCTATGGTGATAGTATGGAACGACTTAGCAAAAGGGGATCGTGAATATGTGGCAGGATTAGTGGCTTTTAACTCCGTATTCCAAATCTTTATGTATCCAGTGTTTGCATGGTTGTTCTTAACGGTTATGCCTAGTTGGTTTGGTCTTGAAACATTTACTATAGCAATATCTGTTTGGGAAATTACCAAAAGTGTACTAATTTATTTAGGTATTCCGTTTGTAGCGGGGATGCTTACACGTTTCATTGGTATTAAGGTGATGGGGGAGCTTACATACGAAGAGAAGTTTCTTCCGAAAATTTCACCACTAACACTTATTGCACTACTATTTACTATTGTGATGATGTTTGCGCTTAAGGGCGATACGATTGTTGAATTGCCATTAGATGCCTTACGTATCGCAGTTCCTTTATTGATTTATTTTATTATTATGTTTGTTATATCCTTCTTTGCCTCAAAAAAAGCAGGAGCGAGTTATCCAGTCACAACAGCACTATCATTTACTGCTGCGAGTAATAATTTTGAGTTAGCTATAGCTGTTGCTATATCAGTATTTGGCTTACATTCTGGTGCTGCGTTTGCGGCTGTTATTGGTCCACTAGTAGAAGTGCCGGTACTAATTGCCCTTGTAGGTGTGGCATTACGTTGGCAGAAAAAATACTTCAAAATAATTTAATTATAGGTAGTATTAAAATACCGAAATCACTTTCTTTACTTGTACGGGCAACTTATATCGTAGCCAAATAAAAGATAGTAGGTCGAGAAAATGATTATCTGCAGTTTTCGGTGGCTTATAGAATAAATCCAAGTGCTGAGAGAGCATGGAACTTGGTGAGTGTCATTATTTCAAACCAAATCCCAGATACGAATGATTACGAAATTTATAATAGTGTATCAGAAGAAGGACTGTGTTTTCACAAAATCACAGTCCTTTTTTGATGTGCGAATCATGGAAGGCTAAATATGAGGCTCTTCGCCAAATATATAATGTAAAAAGAATTTGACATTTATTAGACCGATGTTACAATGAAAAGTGTCAAATTCTTTTTACATTTTTAAAGGTAAGGAGGTTACGAAATATGAATTGGATAGTTGTTTTATTTTTTTCGATTTTCGTGATTTGTGTTCTACTAATAATTATTACGCTTACGTCATTGCCTAAATTGGGGGATGAAAGGAAAAATTTCATTAAAATGAAAGCCCAGTCCTATGCTTTTACAATTGTAATTGGTTTGCTGTTAATTGAAATCATCGAAATTGTTTATTTAACTTTTTTGACAGATGGTTCTTATGAAGGGATGAATCCAATCACCTTTCTTGTAGCAATTTCAGTTGTATATTTACTCGCATTACTATTTTCTAAGAAGAAATACGGTGGTTAAATGAAGAACAATATTAGGGAATTAAGAAAGTCTGTAAAGTTATCTCAAGAGGAACTGGCTAAACTTAGTAATGTCTCAAGACAAACGATAAATGCTATTGAAAACGATAAATATGACCCTACCTTACAGTTAGCTTTTAATATAGCCACTGTACTGAATACTGAACTGAACCCCGAATAGTGGACACTTTAAAAAGTGACCCTATTCGGGGTTTTTTGTTCATTTCACAAAAAAATCTCGTTATACTAAATATACG